>JARKQF010000245.1 GCA_029973975.1 Paludibacter sp. | reverse complement strand
AGTGGACGAAAACATCCGGTCCGTCCGCGCGAGAAATGAAGCCGTAACCTTTTGATGTGTTGAACCATTTAACTGTGCCTGTGACACGCTCGTTCATTTACTACTACTCCTTACTAAGGATCCCGAATTGAAAACGATTTTACGGTGTGGTGTGCGCTACAATACCGCTTAGAGTTGTTCGCTGGCCTTTTTAACACAAATGCCGATCCTCAAAGCATGAGGCGGATCGGCTGGATCGAGCTTCTCTTCAAAAATACACACACCTACCTACCATAATTCAACTATGTATATTTTATTCCGAAGAAGTGGTTCTGTCAACAACCTTATTAATGTTGTTAATAAAACGAATTTTTAACCATTTCAACAACACTGGTAAAATCAATTATTATTTTTTTGAGGAGATGTGATTGTGTGGAATTTGCATGGAACCCATGCCCAAGATGGCGATCTGGCGGAACTGGTTGGGTTGCGTCATAAATACTATATTATTCGCCTGGAGGCCGATAAAGATTTTCAATCACACCGGGGTGTATTGAAACATAATGATTTGATTGGCAAGCCCTGGGGTAGCCTTGTCTATAGTCATTTGGGAAGCCCGTTTTATCTGTTACAACCTTCAATAGGTGAGATTTTACGCGAATTGCCCAGAAACACGCAAATCTTGTATCCGAAGGATATCGGTTATATTCTGGTGAATATGGGTATTGGGCCTGGCCAGACGATTTTGGAGGCGGGAACTGGATCAGGATCATTAACCAGTGCATTTGCCTATGCCATTGGACAATCAGGAAAAATCTATTCCTATGATGTTAAACCGGAAGCTCAAAAACTGGCGATAAAAAATTTAACGCGTTTGGGATTGGTTGATCGGGTGGATTTTAAAATTCGCAACATCGCTGAAGGTTTTGATGAAACAAATGTAGATGCGCTGTTTCTAGATGTGCCCACACCGCATGAATTTATTGCACAGGTGAAAGCTGCGTTGAAACCAGGTGGTTTCTTTGGTTGTATTCTCCCCACAACAAACCAGGTTTCGAAACTATTGCACGCTTTGCGCATCTACAATTTTGGATTTGTGGATGTGGTTGAAACGATGCTGCGATTTTATAAACCAGAACCTGAGCGTTTACGGCCAACCGACCGTATGGTTGCGCACACCGGCTTTCTCATTTTTGGTAGGCCCATTATTACACCGGTTGAAGAAGGTTTTGATTTTGAAAATGAGAATCCCGTGGAGTAATATCTATTAACCGGTAAATAAATAAAAGGATGCAACTGGGATTGAAAAGGTGTAAGGATGCTTGACTGCAATGTTGGTTGGCTTTCGGAAGAGACCATAATCGCAAGGTTATCCCATCAGGAGCAAAAAATTCCGAAAATATATCAGCATAATCTAAAAAAAGCCGCAGTGTTGATACCCATTTACTGTGGAATGAATGGTTGGGAAATTTTTTTTACCAAACGCACCCAGACTGTTCAATATCACAAAGGCCAGGTATCTTTTCCAGGTGGCGTTAGCGAACATGGTGATATTGACGCTACCGCCACTGCCTTGCGTGAAACCCAAGAAGAGATTGGTTTATCGCCGGTAGATGTAAGCGTTCTGGGGTGTATGAACACAATGCCTACGTCAACCGGGTATTTAATTACACCAGTAGTGGGCAGAATTCATCATGCAGGTTTGTTTAACCAATCACCAGATGAGGTGGAAAGAGTCTTTTCCATTCCACTTAACTGGTTAATCGATTCGAATCATTGGGAAGAGCGGGATTACACACGGGATGATGGAAGCATCGAGAGGGTTGTGTTTTTTCAAGATTATTATGGCGAAGTGGTCTGGGGAATTACAGCGCGGATCCTTGTGAACTTTTTTGTAATTTTGGGAATAATTAATTAAAAAGCAGCGGCAACGGCCGCTGCTTTTTGATTAATGTGATTACTATTCGTCAACTTCTTCTTTCTTGCCGCGTTCAATCACTTCAGGTTCATTTCCTTCGCCTTCAGTTTCTTCCAAAGCTTTTTCTTCTTCGGCACCAGTGATGATGACAATCATTTCATCCAGATTATCCAGGATTTCCACTTTGTCTGAGAGTTTGATATCGCGAACATGAATACTGCTGCCAATGGTTGCGAGATTGGAAATGTCGACCTCGATCCGCTCTGGCAAGTCTTGCGGAAGGCTTTCCACCTCGATTTCTGTTACACCATTGACAACAACACCGTTGAAGTCTTTGACGGCAGGTGAAACACCAACCAATTCCAACATCACTTTCGCACGAATCTTCTCTTTGAGTGAAACGACCTGAAAATCAACGTGTAACAGGGTGTTTGTGATGTAATTCTTTTGTTTTTCGCGCACAAGGGCAGCATGCTCTTTGCCGTCCAATTCGATTGTGACCAGGCTTGATGACGTTAAACCGGTGAGCTTAAGCATTGTCTGGTGCAAATCCAGCAAAATTGGGGTCGCTTCAAACTTATGACCATAAAGGACAGCAGGGAGTTTGCCTTCGCGACGCAGGGCGCCAACTTTTTTGCCGGTGACTGTGCGGCGAATTGCGGGGAGAACTACTTTTTCCATTTATTCCATCCTTTGAACGCCTCTCACCTCGTTTTGAGGTTACCTTCGTTCGATAATAAAAAATTTGCCTCGTTGGTACACACCAACGGAGGCAAATTCTAGTCTAGAAAATCAGTTTGGTCAAGTATTTTGCCTGTGATGTTCGGATTGCTCTTGCGAATGCAAACACTATTAGAAATCAAAGGCCTTTGATACGTACTCTTTTAATTGGTTTATATCTTTGATCACCATTAATTTCTCATTGGTGATAGAGATATACTCCTGGGGAATGGTGTCAATAGTTACCTGGTTCATGGATATCTGGCTGCCGACGCAACTTAAACCCACAATATTGGTTGGAGAAAAATCGGTTATAACAGCCTGACGAGTTTTTTGAAATAATTCAGGAATACGGGGGAACACACTGGGGGTACTTAATTTGTCTTGAAGCGCTTTAATTACCAGGTTTTGACGATTGATCCGATTCCATTCATCTTTTTGCGATTCTGCGTAACGTAAATAGGCCATGGTTTTTTTGCCATCCATCATTTGCTTTCCAGCTTCAAAGGTGATCCCATATGCCTTAAAACCTTTGGGTACATCTACTTCTATTCCATTAATACCATCCACAACATCCGCCAATACAGTTTCGTTTAGAGTAACATAGTGATTTGTAACAATGCCAAAATTGTCGTAAAGGGTTTGAGCGACAGCATTAGTTGCTAGAAAATCAGCATTTTTGTTATTTGCCTCTGTATTTTTAATCGTTGTGTACAGCGGTCCTAAGCGGATTTTGCTGATGCTGTAATTCTCGGTCAATGAAGGTGTGGCAACCCATAAGTCACGCGGGAAAGTGAAAATCAAAGCTTTTTGCTGGTCAAAATTGATGCGAACAACACGAATGGCATCGGCGCCGGAAGGAAGCTCCCAATAATTGTTGTCCCGCCCCAACAAAAGGATGGTCATGCTTCCTTTCATCCCACATTGTGTGATGGAAGTGGGGATGCCCACCGTTGGTGTCATCATTCTTGTGGGGGTGGGCTGAGGTTGAGGTTCCTCTGTGGCAAATAAAGGTAAGGTCGGCTGGAGAATTGGGGTCGGAGTTGTTATATTCAAGTTTAGCTGTTGACTCAGCGGTGAACGAAAAATAAAAAGCGAGGCGACAGCAGCTGTGCAGAGGGCAATTATGGCAAAACTGATAATTACAGCGGTGATTATGTTTCTTCTGGACATGCTTTTCTCCTCATCCTGTGTTGCGATCAGGAAGATGATCAACTTACTGAATAATATTTATAATACTTTGAATTCTTTTTAATACTTTTTTCTTCCAAATCGTTCAGTACTATTCCCAATACTCTGGATCCGGATCGTTTTAGTAAGTTTACCGTAATGCGGCTGGCTTGAATGGATGATTTGTTTTGTCTTACCACCATCAGTACTGCATCTACTCTTTGAGCTAACACAAGCGCATCTGTCACTGGTATTGCGGGTGGGGTATCAAAAATAATTAAATCAGATCGCTTGTTAAGTTCCCTGAGAATCCACAATAACCGATCGCTGCCTAATAGCTCAGATGGATTGGGAGGAAGTGCGCCGGCAGCAACCACCCAGAGATTTTGAATGTTAGTGGATTGTATTACTTCATCAAAACTCATTTCATTAGGAATAAATAGCCGGCTGAGTCCAGATCTCCCGCGCAGTCCAAAAATGTTATGCATGGCTGGTTTACGCATGTCTGCATCTACCAGAATGACATTTCGGCCACTTTGCGCCATGACAACCGCCAAATTGGCCGCCACGGTTGATTTCCCTTCTTCAGGAAGAGGACTGGTGATGATGAGACTGCTTAAAGATTTATCGACGCTGGCAAATTGAATATTTGTTCTGAGTGATCGAAATATCTCAGCAGTCGGAGATCGCGGTTGCGCAGCTGTGATTGGAAAGTTATTCACCGTGGCATGTCTTGGAATCATTTGCAACACAGAAGTGTTCGTTGCGTCAACAATATCTTCAATGGAACGGACCCTGTCATCCACCGATTCGAATATGGAAACAATTCCAAGGATGGTTATAAAGCCAATAACACAGGCCAAAATTGTGTTCAACAGCACACGAGGACGGATGGGATTTACTGGCGGATAGGCTGCTTCCACCTGTACCATATTTGAAACCGATTGCGCCGCTGCAAGGCGAAGCTGTTCATAGGTTTGCATTAGATCGGAATAATTTTTTCGGTATTGATCGAGATCTGATTGCAACTGATTGATCTCTGCCTGAGTTCCGGGGGTAACAGTTTTTTGTTTCAGTTCTTGGGAAATGCTGTTAATCTGAGAATCGAATTCAGCTAACTGGG
This sequence comes from Paludibacter sp., assembly GCA_029973975.1. GTDB lineage: Bacteria > Bacteroidota > Bacteroidia > Bacteroidales > Paludibacteraceae > Paludibacter. Next base: position 110,499 of record JARKQF010000245.1, on the reverse strand, counting down.
ATTCGATGTTTTGTTTGGATGCGCCATATCGATACGATTGGATGGCCCGGTTCTGTCGGGCAAACTCCAAAACTAATGCGTTGGCAATGTTTGCGGCTGTCACTGGATCTGGATGATCCACAGTTAATTCAATGAGCTGAGTATCTCTAACTGATTGTACAGAAATGCAATCTCCTAACTCTTCAAGGCTCATGTTCAAGGCTAATGTTTTGGACACCTGCTCTAAAATGGGGCGTTTGGTCAACAATTTGGAATAGGTTCGTGTCAATCTTTCGCTGGTAAGAATGGCATTGTAATCGGTTGTGACGCTGCCTGAGACCTCATTAATCAATAAGGTTGTTGAAGCCTGGTAAATTGGTGTTAGAAAAAAACGGGAAATGATGAATGTTATTCCACCTGCCAGTAAGGTAACTAAAAGAATCACCCCGCCCCATCTTTTGATGATGGCTGTATAGTGTTTTAGATCTTCCAGAAAGGAAAGACCTTCGGAATTCGGATTGTTCTGCTCGTCATGCGGCGTCATAATTATTCTGCCCGATTTATTCTCCGTGCAATTGTCATGCTTCAATGTTCCTGGCAAGTTTATTGCATGATTCTACTGAAGTGAAATATAGATTACTCGATGGTACAACATGACTGTTGCAAGAAATGCTCCAGAGAAGATCGGTGAAAATGATGTTATCAGCCAGACAATGGTTACGCTGATAAAACAAAGCGGTGTGTATGCTGTTGGCGATATCCTGCCAAAGATAATACCGCTGATTTTGATTCCGATACTCACCCGTTATTTATCCGTGGCTGATTTTGGCATAACTGATTTGCTTGCAACCATGGTTGCCTTGCTTTCGCCATTTATGATGATGGGAATTGATGCGGGTATTCAAGCTTATTATTTTGATGGGCGAAACCAGGAAGAAAAGAAACAATTAATTTCATCGGGATATTGGCTGTTGTTCATCTGGTGTCTGGTTTGTTGTGCAATCCTTTTTCCGTTCTCAAATTTTCTCGCCGGTGCCCTGATTGGCGAAACGAAATATGTGAAGCTGGTTGAAATGGTTTTGTTGAGTATCCCGTTTCGGTTATTAATCGAGATAGCAAAATTTATTATGCGGGTTGAAGAACGCACTTGGGGTTATGTGTTGATTACCGTTATGGCTTCATTTGTGGTTGGCTGTGTGAGTATATTGGGGTTGTTTTGGAAACAAGGTTTGGATGGTTATTATTTTGGTATGTTGATTTCTTACGGTTTGGTGTTTCTTTTGACTCTTCCGCTTGTTCGAAAGTGGTTGGTTTTTAATCTTTCAAAAACTGAAATCAAAAAAATTTTGTTGATTGGTTTACCAATGCTGCCGGCAATTTTCATGTCTTTATGCATGAATTACATTTCCCGTTATTTTCTACTCACGTACCGATCTGTTGAAGAGGTTGGATATTATCAACTAGGATGGAAAATCGCCACCATTGTTGGATTTATTCTACCCCTGATAAACCAAGCCTGGATGCCAATGCGTTTCAAGCTGTATTATACCATTCCAGAATACAGGCTTGTTTATCGAAAGATGCTGGATTATCTGGTGGGTTTAACCACACTTGGCGGGCTGGTCATCACCATGTTCTCATCAAGACTCATTGGTGTGTTTGCCCCTGACAATTACCAGATTGCATCTATAACCATTGTGCCTTTTTGTATCATGACTGTTGCCCAAGCGATGAACCTGGTGGTATATTCGGGCCCAGCGCTGGTCAAGAAACCCCGATTTTACTGGTTAACCGTTTTGGTAGTCATGCTGGGCGTATTGTTCCAATTTTTCTTTACTCCTCGTTATGGTATTGCCGGAGCGGCATGGGCGACTGCATTAACCTATTGCTGCATGTCAGCGGTTTACATGGTATTGATGGATGCAGTTTTGCATGTGTGCAGTTTCAATTGGAAGCACAGTATTAGTTTTGTGTTAATTAGTTGGCTGGCAATTTTTGTCATGGGTTACTTGAACCAGAATCCATTTTATTCAACCATCGTTTTTAAGGTTGGGATTTTCGTCAGTTATTGCTTTGTGCTGGATGCATTCCATGTTTTGGGTAAAAATGAATGGGGATACGTTTTAAGGTTGTTACGAAAAGAGAATGGATAAGGTAATGCGGATTGGGATGGTTGTCATTAATTCATCAATTGGCGGGACCGAAAAACGGTTTTCCAATTTGTTTCGCTTCCTGCCCGGTAAAACCGGTGGGGAGTATCATTTTTTTGTACCTGAAATACTATTTCAAAAAATGGTAGCGTGTGACCTGATGGACCTAACTGAACACGGGATAACCAGGTTGTATCAAAATGGAATCAAGTCAGTTTATCCTTTAAACCCGAAACAATGGGGTGTGTTGAAGGTACGTGGTCTGGCTAAGCTGATAAAACCATTTTGGCGTACTGAATTGCGTCAATCTATTGCCCGAATTCAACCAGACGTGATCCATGTTGCCTTGCCGACCGACCATCTAAGGCCATTACCACAAAAACCGCTTTTGATTGAATTGGCAAACAATACTGGTGGTGATTTGAATACATGGCTGATTAGGCATGCTGTAAAAAGAAAATGTATTTTTAATTGTGCCACCGAAGGTATTCGATCAATGCTCATTCAGGCGTTCCCTGATGATGCTGTTGAATCCAGGGCACGCATTATTCCATGTAGTTTCATTGATTATTCAAAAGTTCAATTTCACTCCGAGAAACCTCGCCAGAAGAAGATAGTCTTTATTGGACGTCTTGAAGAATCAAAAAAACCATTTGTATTTTTGCGCGTGATTGAATTGTTATCCAAGCGTAGACAAGACTTTCAGGCGCAAATTCTGGGAACCGGTAGCCTCGAAATATCAATGCGTAAATGGATTGTTGAGCATCAGTTGACTAATATGATTCACATGACTTATGTTGCCAATCCGTTGGAAATACTTTCCGATTCCCTGGTTTATTTTTCAGCATATCAAGTTGATAATTATCACAGCCAGGCATTAATGGAGGCAATGGCAAGCGGCTGTGCGATTGTTGCATCGGATATTGGTCAAACTCGAAAAGTAGTTGATGAATCCTGTGGGTTTTTAACAGCCAATGACCCCGAAGAGATGGCCCTTCGGATTGATTACTTGCTGGAAAATATGGAAATTGCCAAAGAAATGGGAGTAAGAGCCAGGCAAAAAGTGATGCGTGAGCAAACCTTTGAACGATATGCAACTCACCTGAGTGGCCTCTATCGTGAGAGTTATGAATTATGGTACAACCACAGACCAGACCGATCTGAATTAATCATAGATAAATCATGATAAGCGTCAATAATCCAAAGAAGTCAGTTTTATTTGTCATCTTTCAGCTTGGGATAGGCGGAGTTGAAGGAGAAATGCGAAGCATAGCTGATTACCTGGATGGCTGCGGCATGTGGGTTTCAGTTTTTTCATTATGGAAAAAAACGCTGGATATTGATATTCAAATATTACCCAGAGTGCCAGTTTATTGGGGCGGGCGAAGAAATAAATATGATCCATTACCTGTTTTTCAATTGTGCAACTTATTAAAGAAGTTAAAGCCTTCTGTGCTTGTTTGTTTTGACCGCCATTCCTGGTTATATTGCCTGTTGGCCAGAAAAATTACCAGACAAAAAATTCCAATTATTGCAAGATCAATGGAGACTCGTGGTCTCATTTCCTGGCGGGCTGAAATTCAACTACTGCTGGCGAAGTTATTATCTCAACCTGAAGATAGAATTGTTGCCCTGTCAGCTTCGCTGAAATCACAATTGGTTAATCGTTGGAATTTCCCGGAAGAGAAAATCCAATTGATTCCCATCGGTGTTGATTTGGTAAGATTTTCCACTGAAGCGATTAGTCAGTTTACAGGTTTGAGAGGGCAACTTGGGATACCTGAGAAAAGCGGGGTGATTGTTCAAATTGGAAACCTTTCTAGAAATAAAAACCAGGATTTTTCGATTCGGCTGGTGCGTGATCTCGTAAAAGTAAGAAAAATGGATATTTTTCTTGTGCTGGTTGGAGGGGGAAGTAATTTGAGGTGGAAAGAATTACATGACCTGGCAATGAGTTGTGGAATTTCTGAAAGAGTGTTTTTTACCGGCGTGAAGGAAGATGTACGACCTTTCCTGGCAATTGCCGATGTAATGTTGTTGCCTTCAAAGGCTGAAGCCACACCCAATGTTGTTTTGGAGAGTCTGGCCTGCAAAATTCCTGTCATTGTGTCTCATTATGATTCGGCGGAAGAGCAGCTTGGACTAATCTTAAAAGATTGGATTGTTTCCCTTGATCATGTGGATGAGTTTAGAGATAGATTGATTCAAATACTAGAAAATTCCCAACTGCGAGAAGCGGTTGGGGAAACAGGTTACCAACATGTTGAAAGCCAGTTTCCAATACAGGCAGCATTCCAACGTTGGGAATTGTTAATTCGAAGTACGATGGATGAAGCGAATAAATGAAACGATTTCTAAGCTGGCTAAAATGGATGCCTTTTCTGTGGCTTACAGCAATAACATGGATGAGCTGGGGATTTTCTGCAATGGATGAAGTTGGACTTGTCATACCAATTCACCGAATTGTTAACAGGGAACCAGTCCTGCAACACTTTGATGTGGTGTTTGTGCTTTTATTTTATGGACTGGCTTTTTTGAACTATAACTGGCGTAAAGGATATTCTATTAAATATTGGAAATGGCAAATCTTTGCCTGGGGATTTGTTGTTGTGGGATTAATTTCATCCATGATCAATAATTCACCTTTACAGGCGGCAGGTGGGATGATTTTGTCTTTGGGGCGAAGCAGTATCTTTTGGGCAGGTTTGACATTTATTGATTGGAATGACGCGCATCGATCAAAAACATTTCAAGTTTTCTATGCAATTGTTGTGGTGAATTTTCTTTGTGTCTGGCTTCAAACTTCCAATTACTGGAATTTCACTGGCACTTTTGAAATTCCACAGGATTATGCATTGGGTATTTTAGGATTTGCAAACTCGGCCACACTGCTTAATTTGTTTTGGGGCATTGCTGTTTTTTCCTCGTTTCAAGGGAAGATTCTGGACTGGGTTCGGTCGGGGGTATTTTTCCTTACTGCATTATTGTCATCATACCTGACTGGGATCGTTGCTTCATTGGCAGCTTTTCCATTTTTTCTTTTTACAATTCCATACGTTAAGATCGGAGAGAAAAGAACATTTTCCCTGTTTCAACGATTGGTCATCATCATTGTAGTGATGATTGCGGGATTGGCTGCATATGCGATTTATGTTCAGTTTAATCCGACCAATGCCCAGAAGTATATGACCATGATTACGGGATATCCGGTTGGATTTCTTTCTGGACTTGAAATCACGCTTAAATATTTTTTTAATCATCCGTGGGAAATTGTCTTTGGATTGGGGCCAGGATTGGTCAACAGCCGCGAAGTGGTTCGAACCGGAATTTCACGACTTCCCACGCTGGTGCTGCCTTATATCAATGAATTTACCGGTGAATATATTGCCCCTTCGACCTATAGGGTTATGAACCAGAGCTATTTGATTGCTTTTGCGGAAACCGGACTGCTGGGATTATTATGCCTGGGCGGTTTTTGGTTTTCCCTTTTGAAGCATACCCTGCAATCAATCAACATTGTCTATCAGCGGCACCGTGATATGATCATTGTGCGATGTGTACACTTTAGCATGATTTCATTTTTCATCCTGGGAATTACCTCGGATTGGTGGGGGGAATCTCCCCTGATTTATCTCATGATGGTCGTGAGTGCTCCAATACTCTTAATGCCTTCATTCAAACAATCAACAAATTTACGCGACCATGAGTAACCTTTCTGTTTTGATTTTATCATCGGCAGACCGGGGTGGGGCTGCCTCAATCGCCAGGCAAGATGCGAATTCATTGGTGGATTTGGGCTGGAAAGTGGGGTATGTCCCTGAAGATAGGTTGGTTGAAAATGAAGCCATTCAACAACATTGGCTTCCGTTTATTCACGCCAGCAGCTTTACGGAACGATTGTTACGTTTGACATTGGGGCAAATCACTTCACTATTGGGGATGGTTTATCTGGTTAGAAAATATCATTATGATGTGGTCATCAATCATGTACCTCACATCAGTAAAGTGTGCTATGCTGCCTGCCAGATTTGCGGGATTCAAAATATTCAGGTGATTCATCTGCCATTAAGTAGTTTTAAAGCAAAGAATTGGATGCGTCCAGGGAAGATGAACCTTTCCATTTCCGAACGGGGGAAACAAGACCTGATTGAAAAATGGGGCGTGAATAATGAATCTGTTTCTTTATTGCCACCCAGCATTCGCCTCAATGATGTATCAGATGTTGAAATTTCTCATAATTGTAAAAAGTTCGACATTCCACCAGAATGTCCAGTTGTGGCCTGCGTGGCGTTATTTAACGCTCAAAAGAATCATGAATTGTTAATCCACATATGGGAAAGAGTGGTGGAACAGGAACCCAAAGCGGTATTGCTTCTGGCTGGAGACGGGCCACTAATTGACGCGATTAAGAAATTAGTGAAGAGTCGAAATCTATCACAGAATGTAAGATTTCTAGGAATGGTGGATCCGGGTTGGGTATATGAGTGTTCATCTTTTTGTGTCCTCACATCCAAAGATGAGGGGATTCCACTGGTTCTTTTAGAAGCTGCAGCTCATCAACGCGCTTTTATCGCCTTCGACACAGGGGCTAATAGGGAATTTATACAATCAAATTGGAATGGAATTCTCGTTCCATCAGGTGACGAACAATCCATGATTTCTTCCATCCTCACATGTTTGCAGCAACCACAACTATGTGCCGAGTTGGGAGGCCATGCATTTGAAAGTTACCAAAAACTTTCTTCGAAGGCGGTTCGCGGGGAATTGTTGGTAAATTACCTTGATGAAATGATCAGGCGGGAATAAATTTGCTGGTGCAAATATTGCACCTAACGAATTAAGGGAATTAATACTTCCATGAACAGACTCAATGAAAAACGGACGCAAATATTGGGTGCTCCGATAGATGATTGGGCTATGGAAGAAGTTGTTCAATGGTGTGAAAATGCCATTCAACAAAGAAAACAGCAAGTCATCGTAACCCTCAATGCGCACAGCCATTGGTGCGCATTTCATGATACCAGAATGATGCAGGCGATAAAGAACGCTGATATTGTTGTCCCCGAATACGGTATGTATTGGGCGGCAAAACAATCAGGAAAGCCTTTAAATCATTTTATTCTGGGAATTGAATTAATGAGAGAACTGTTGCAAATGGCTTCTCAGAAAGGTTTTAAAATTTTTCTTCTGGGTTCACGGCAAGTTGTATTGGATGCGTTATTTAAGGAATTGAAAGAAAAATACCCAAACTTGAAAATGAATGGACATCATGGGTATTTTGTTAAAGAAGAGGAGGCTCCAATTCTATTAGAAATCAGTGCTCAAAAGCCGGATATGCTTTTTGTAGCAATGGGAACACCCCGTCAAGAAATTTGGATTGCTCAACATCGTGCTGATTTAAAGGTTCCCATTGTAATTGGCGTTGGAGGTAGTTTTGACGTTATAGCGCGAATGAAAAAAGACACTCCATCATGGGCACGTGGTCACGGCTTTGAATGGCTATATCGCACAATTCAACACCCTGGAGCCTATTTGAGACGTTATGTTACCGTGAATTCATGGTTGGTTTTTCAGGTTCTAAAGGAGAATTTGCGGCAGTGAATACACAAATAGATACCTATCCTATAATCCTGGTTACGCATAGTGTTTTGCGAAGATGGAAATACCGTTATTTAAAGCGGATGGTTGATATCGTAATCGCATTGATTGGTATTGTGATACTATGTCCGTTATTTCTTATTGTTGCGATATTGGTCGCCATCACTTCAGGATTCCCTATCTTTTATCCCTGGGATGTGGTGGGACAAAATGGAATACCCTTCAGGGGGTATAAATTCAGAACAATGATCCGCGGGGCAGAAAAAATGCGACCAGCGCTGTCACAATTCAATGAGGCCTCAGATCCTGTATTTAAGATGCAACATGATCCAAGAATTACCTGGCTGGGAAAAATATTACGGAAATACAGCATTGACGAATTTCCTCAATTATGGAATGTAATTAAGGGGGATATTAGCCTGATTGGTCCACGACCACCGCTTGTTTCAGAATGGAATGATTTTTCCCCTTATCAGAAATTAAAAATGGAAGCCAGGCCGGGAGCGGTGTCATTGTGGCATGTGCGCGGCCAGCCAAGAAATCTGGATGATTGGGTCGCATTGGACCTAGAATATATTCATAACTGGTCATTGACTTTGGACTTTAAGATATTCTGGGGTGCAGTGTGGTATATTTTGTCAGGAAAAAATTGCTAGCAGTAACCGAGTGATGTTATTTCTATGAAAAATGTTCTGGTCACAGGCGGCGCAGGTTTTATTGGTTCCAATTTCATTCGGTTTCTTTTAGAAACGGAACAAGAAATTCGTATTACAAATCTTGATGCGCTTACGTATGCAGGGAGCCTGGAAAATTTAAAAGATATTTGTACGAATGAACGATACAAATTTATCAAGGGTAATATTTGTGATTTTGCACTATGTACTCAGGTTATCCAGGATTTTGATATTGATACTGTGGTGCATTTTGCCGCAGAATCGCATGTAGATCGGTCAATTGAAGGGCCTGCACAGTTTATCGAAACGAACATAACCGGAACATTCACATTGTTAGAATGTGTTCGATCCATTTGGCTAAATAATCGAAAGCATCCACTCGATGATTTTCGTTTCCATCATATTTCAACTGACGAAGTTTTTGGATCACTGGGCATCAATGAAGCTTCTTTTCATGAATTAACACCATATGCGCCCAATTCACCCTATTCAGCTTCAAAAGCCGCCAGCGACCACCTGGTGCGCGCCTATCATAAAACCTACGGCCTACCGGTGACCATTAGCAATGCCTCCAATAATTACGGCCCTTTTCAATTTCCAGAAAAATTGATACCGCTGGTTATCTTAAATGCACTGGAGGGGAAACCAATTCCAGTTTATGGTGATGGCAAGCAGATTCGTGATTGGTTATATGTCACAGACCATTGCATAGCTATTTGGAAAATTCTAAATAATGGAAAAATCGGAGAAACCTACAATATTGGTGGGAATAATCAACCCACCAATTTGGAGATCGTCACAATTATTTGTGGACTGATGGATGAATATCAACCAAACCATGCCCCACATGACCGATTGATCCAATTTGTAAAAGACCGCCCCGGGCACGATCGTCGCTACGCCATGAACATTCAAAAAATCTCGCATGAACTTGGCTGGACGCCTCGGGAAACATTACAGAGCGGTTTGCGGAAAACGATTGAATGGTATTTAAAACACAATCAATGGCTGCAAACCATACGTGATCAAAATGATTATCAACACTGGGTCATTCAGAACTATGGAAAAAGAGGTGTGAAGAAATGAAGGGCATTGTCCTGGCTGGCGGCAAGGGAACCAGATTGTATCCATTAACCATGTCGGTAAGTAAACAATTATTACCGGTCTATGATAAACCCATGATTTATTATCCCCTTTCCATGTTGTTTTTGGCTGGCATTCAGGAAATCTTGATCATTAGCACCCCGGAAGATTTACCAAATTACCAGCGCTTGTTGGGTGACGGCGACAAGTGGGGGGTGAGTTTTTCATACAAAGAGCAAAGCCAGCCTCGCGGGTTAGCTGAAGCTTTTTTACTTGGAAAAGATTTTATCGGAAAAGACACAGTAAGTTTAATCCTGGGTGATAACATCTTCTTCGCCACAGGGTTATCTAACACATTGCAAAAAGCAGCACGGTTAGAAAATGGCGCTGTTGTTTATGCCTACCCGGTGAAAGACCCGCATCGTTATGGTGTGGTTGAATTCGACCAGGATTACCATGTGCTTAGCCTGGAAGAAAAACCAGAAAATCCACGCTCCAATTATGCGGTTCCTGGCATTTATTTCTATGATCAACAGGTTATTGATTTTGCTGAAAATTTGCAGCCTTCAGGCCGTGGAGAGTTGGAAATCACAGATATTAATAAAAAATACCTTGAAAAAGGCCAGTTGATGGTGGAAGTGCTTGGACGTGGTGTTGCCTGGCTGGATGCCGGCACGCATGAATCACTGCTGCAAGCTTCAGAATTTGTTCAGGCAGTGCAGGAAAGACAGGGATTGATGATTGCCTGCCTGGAAGAAATTGCATTCCGCATGAACTTTATTGATGAAAGTCAACTGGAAAAGTTGGCGTATGACATGTCCCAAAGTCAGTATGGTCAATATTTAATCAGCTTTCTTAAGGAAAAGAATCGGTTTCCGCAAACCGGATAAGAAATGCAGCAATCCCGAAGGCTGTGGCAACATTAAAGGATTCCTTTTTGCCAAGCATGGGAATATGGCTGATTTTGTCGCTTTGTGACAAAATGCCTGGATCTACGCCGTGGACTTCGTTACCAACCACAAGCAGAACGGGATTGTTTTGGATTTCTTTTATCGCAGCGAAGATGGATTCAGATTGACTAGTAGATTCTAAAGCAAGTATGATTTTCCCCTCTTTTTTTGCCTGGCTGATAACATCCAAACTGTTGCGATGATAGGTCCACCCGATTGACTGTTCTGCTCCCAAAGCTGTTTTGGCTAATTTGCGATTATCAGGGGTAGGAGTAATGCCGCAAAGATAAATGTGCTGCAATCCCAGCCCATCAGATGTGCGAAAAATGGAACCCACATTGTAGATACTGCGAACATTGTCCACCAGGCATTCAACTCGGGCAGGAAGTAAGGTGCAATTATTGGTGGGAAAAGCGGCATATGTTTGAAATTCAAGAGCATCCAATAATTTGCCGCACAGGGGGCAAAATTCATCGGCTTTTTTCGTGAAATCTGCAGGGAAACGCAACCGGCACAACGGGTTGCTGCACTGTCTAATTATGATCAAAGAAATACTCTCATAATCTAAGTTGGAAAAAATGACCAGCCGATGTTTTTCAGCTGGTCAAAAACCATCACAAAGTTAAATAATTTTGTCCAGTTCCATTTTTTTCATGTGAATGCGAATGACCCGCCGGTTTCGTGCTTGAAGTGCTTCCAAATCACCCAGGGCTTGTGCCCGTTCCAGAATTCCAAAGGTCATGTTTTGGCCGGGAATTTCGATATCAAGCACAGGATTTGCTGTAATTTGGATAAACAGGCCATTGTCTGCACCGCCTTTGTGTAATTGTCCGGTCGAGTGAAGGAAGCGGGGCCCAAACCCAAGCGTTGTAGCACAGCCGGTTATTTCCAGGATATGGGTGCGTAATTTTTGAAGTTGTTCCAGCATTTCCTTCGTTCTGGGCAAATAAGCGTTAAGGGCAATATAATCGCCGGGTTTGCGCTGATCGAGGAAAGCCCAGACAATTTCATGCAGGTCAAGTGTGTCAATGAAGCCTGGAAACTGAGGGCCAAAAATGGAGACAATGCTGTTTCCCCAGAGAGGAGAATTTTCTTCAAGAGTTTTATTTTTTTGGAAATATTCGATTTTATTATTCGTTCGGGTTTTATTGTCCTGTACATCAGGCTGATCAAAACTGTTAACCCCAATGACGGCACAGGCTACTGCAGTGGCGTATTCCCACAAATACATCTGAGCACCGAGGTCGTATTCATCTGTAACATCAATTTGAATTGCCACATGCCTTTTTTGTCTTAGATCTGATATGAAGCTGTCTTTTGATCCATCTGTTCTGAGGTAAACAAAAAGGCGGTCCTGGCCATATTTTTCAGTATTAATAATTGGTTCAATGTCAATTGGGACGATACCCTTGCCTTCTTTGCCGCTGCTTTCAGCAATAAGCTGCTCGAGCCAGGAACCAAAAGAATTTAATTTTTCGTCAGTGAGAATGGTTACTTTATTTTTTCCATGTTGGGTGGCTGTTCCTAAAATCGCTCCCAAGACAAGCGCCGGATTGGCAGCAGTTGGGGATATGGCCAAACATTTTTTAGCAATGATGTTGGCCCTCTGTAAAAATTTTTCAAGGTCAATCCCTATCAGTGCGGCAGGCACCATGCCAAATTCGATCAATGCTGAGTAACGTCCACCAACATTGGGGTCTGCCTGGAAAACTTTACGGAATTTGTGATTTTTGGCAACCTTTTCAAGTGATGTGCCGGGATCAGTTATGGCTATAAAATGTTTACCAGCCTGATCACCAAGCGCCTGCGTGGCGACTTGCCAGTAATAAGAAAAGAAAGCATTGACCTCACTGGTGCCACCAGATTTGCTGGAAACAATGAAAAGTGTTTCTTCGACATCAGCCCATTGACGGGCAATTTCCACCTGGGTGGGGTCAGTAGAATCCAAAATTGTTAAAATCAATCCCTCAGGATCAATATTTGCGGAAGTATTAAATACCTGTGCAAAGACTTCGGGCGCCAGAGATGAGCCACCCATACCCAAAAGCAAGACTTTTCGGAAACCATCTCGCTGGCATTCTTTTACAAAGGCCGACCACTCAGCGACTCTTTTTAGGCTTTTTTCAGGCGCATCAAGCCACCCCAGGCGTTTTTTAATTTCACTGCGATCAGCTCTATTTGATGTCCACAATGCCGGATCATGTTTCTCCATTCGCACAGGGAAATCTGCTTTTTGCAGTTCAGCAACCTGTTTGATTATTAAATCTTCAATGCCGCCTAATTGGGCTATAGCTGCCATCCTGCGGGATTCAATGGATGCCAGGAGTTGGTCATAAGAATCAATAAATGACTTGACACCTTCTTTTTCCAGTTCTTCTGAGATTTCTTCAATCCCAATCCCTAAAGATTGAATGCTGTCAAGGATGGATTTCATTTCTGTCAATTGCATAGTAAGTGTGTTGTCGATTACACCATGATCCATGAATTGAGAAAGAGTAAGCGGAGGGGTGGAATTGACCGTGTCAGGACCAATGAGGGCTTCAACATATTGAACATCCCGATAAGCAGGGTTTTTGACACTGGTTGATGTGTAAAGGATTTTTTGGGAATTAGCCCCTTCTGACTTAAGGGTTTTAAATGCTTCACCTTTAAAAATCTGTTGATACGTTAGGTAGGCCAACCTGGAATTGGCAATGGCTGTTTTTCCCAGATAACTGGCCAGTGCGTTTTTCCTGGTGGGTTGATCCGTGATCATTTTTGAAAGACGCCTGTCTACAGCACTATCCAGGCGAGAAACAAAAATGGAGGCTACGGATGCAACCTTGCTTACATTATTGCCTTTGGCTAACCCATCTTCAAGTCCCTTAAGATAGGCATCAATAACCTCTCGATGTCGTTGGACGGAAAAAATTAAAGTGACATTGACATTGATGCCAGCTGCGATGCAAGCACGAATGGCATCTAATCCGGGTTTTGTGGCAGGAATTTTGATCATTAAGTTCGGACGGTTTATCAGATTCCACAAATGTTTGGCTTCGATAATCGTCGCCTCAACATCGTATGCCAGATGGGGATTGACCTCCAGGCTGACAAAACCATCCTGATAATGGCTTTCCTCGTATATAGGTCGAAGAATGTCAGCCACTGAGCGAATATCTTCCAAAACCAGATTCTGGTAGATATCACTGGAGGAAAGTCCTGCCCATGCCATGATGTTGATATCAGCATCATAGTCGTTGGATAATGATATGGCACGGTTTAAAATGGTTGGGTTTGAAGTTACCCCCCGAATTCCTTTATTCTTGACCCAATCTAAAAATGTACCATCTTCCAACTCGGCGCGTTGAATACTGTCGTACCAGGTGGACTGTCCCAGGGAATACAATCTTTGAATAGCATTCATGGAAAACCCTCTTTCTGCCATTTGAATCTTACTTTTTGCTTTCTCGATTTTCTATGGAATGGATTTTTTCCACACGCCGGATATGGTTTTCCTGATCGGAGTGAGAAGCGGCTAAATAAACCCTGACAATTTCTTTGGCAAGTTCAGGCCCAATAACTCTGCCCCCCATGCACAAAGCATTCATCTGATCATGTTCAACACCCTGATGGGCTGAATATGAATCATGGCACACAGACGCTAACACACCTCTCATTTTGTTTGCAGCCATTGAAATCCCAATCCCTGACCCACAAATCAAGATGGCTCGATCAGCCTCTCCTTTTTGTAAAGCCCGGCAAGCTTTTTCGGCATAATCAGGGAAATCAACGCGTTCATATTCCTGGATGCCAAAGTCAATCACTTCATGACCACATTCTCGAATGGTATTCAAAACATCCTGGCGCAGCGGAAAGCCACCGTGATCACATGCAAATGCAACACGCATTTTTAAGTTCTCCTTTTCTTCTAATTCTATTCGAGACCCAACAATCCTTTTGCCTGTTGGATTACATTTTCAGAAGTGAATCCAAACTCATTTAGCAAAATCTTATAGGGGGCTGAAGCGCCAAAGCGATCCATGGCGATGATTTTTCCTTTAGAGCCTACCCATTGTTCCCATCCCATTGAAACACCTGCTTCAACTGCAATACGGGCGCTGATGGACGGCGGAAGAACGCTATCCTTGTAACTCTGAGGTTGAGCTTTAAATAATTCCCAGCTTGGGAAGGAAACCAGGCGAACATTTATGCCTTCGGCAGTAAGAAGCGAACCCGCCTGGACGATGATTTCCACTTCAGAGCCAGATGCCATCAAAATTATCTGCGGTTTATCACCACCGAGGTCTGCCAGGACATAGGCGCCTTTTGCCAGATTGGATGCGGATTTATAGACTGATCGATCCAATGTCACCAGGTTTTGACGGGAGAGCGCCAAAGCAGTTGGTCCATGCTGCCGGGAAACGGCAACCTTCCAGGCTTCACGGGTTTCATTGGCATCCGAAGGACGAATAACAACCAGGTTAGGGATGGCGCGCAATGATGCGATGTGTTCCACCGGTTGGTGGGTTGGTCCATCTTCCCCCAGACAAATACTGTCGTGGGTGAGAACCCAGACAACCTGCAAGTCAGAAAGGGCTGACATACGAATGGCGGGGCGCATGTAATCTGAGAAAACCAGGAATGTTGCGCCGAATGGGATAAACCCATCATGCAACGCCATTCCGTTTAAAACGGCGCCCATACCGTGTTCACGAACACCAAAATGGATATTTCGACCAGCAAAATTTCCTGCCTCAACTGCTGTTGATTTTTCAAGCCAGGTGTTGTTGGAAGGGGCGAGATCGGCAGAACCGCCCATGAGAGCGGGGATTCGTTCAGCCAATGCGTTGAGGACAATACCAGAAGCTTTTCGGCTTGCCATACCTTTAGGGTTGGCGGGGAATTCGGGCAGTTCTTTATCCCATCCGGCAGGAAGAATGCCTTTTACCTGATTAATGAATGCCGCAGCTTCCGAGGGATAGGCTGTTTCGTATTTCGAGAACAGATTATTCCATTCTGATTCTAATTTTTTTCCTTTTTCAACTGCTTCGCGGAAATGTTCCAACACATCATCCGGGACATAGAATTTAGGTTCGGTTTTCCAACCCAAATTTTCTTTCGCCGCATTCAACTCTGCTTCACCAGCAGGTTCGCCGTGGGCTTTTTCGGTACCCTGTTTGTTGGGTAGACCAAAGCCTATGGTTGTGCGGCAGATGATGAGCGAAGGGCGCGGATCGATCTTGGCTTGCTGGATGGCTTTGTCAATTTCTTCCACGTTGTTGCCATCTGATACATGCAAAACCTGCCAACCGTATGCCTCAAAACGGGCGCCGCGATCTTCAGTAAATGCAATGTCTGTGGAGCCTTCAATGGAAATCCGGTTGTCATCATAGAGGTAAATGATTTTTCCAAGTTTTAAATGGCCGGCCAAGGAGGCGGCTTCTGATGCTACGCCTTCCATCAGGTCACCGTCGGTGACAATGGCGTATGTGAAATGGTCTACCACAGAATAATTATCCTTGTTGTAGACCGATGCCAGGTGAGCTTCTGCCAATGCCATGCCAACACCTGAAGAAAAACCCTGTCCGAGTGGACCGGTGGTCATTTCAACACCTGGGGTAAGCCCGTGTTCAGGATGACCGGGAGTGAGACTGCCCCATTGACGGAAATTTTTCAATTCGTCAAGCGGGAGGTCGAATCCAGTGAGATACAACATGCTATATAAAAGCATGGAACCATGCCCACCGGAAAGAATAAAGCGGTCGCGATCGAACCATTTGGGGTTGCGGGGATTAAATCTTAGATGGCGTGCAAAAATGGTGTATGCGATGGCGGCAGTTCCCATGGGAAGCCCGGGATGGCCAGATTTGGCCTGCTCAACGCCATCAGCTGAAAGAAAGCGAATGGCATTTATTGCCTGCTTTTGAAGTTGATCTGATGTCATTGTGATTCTCCAATAAAATGTGAGGTGGATAAATCTATTTTACCATGCAGCTTGACAAGCGAAATAGCCAGCGGGCATAATACAATTGTTCACTGAAATCATTCAACTCAAATCAGGCAAGGAGGATGATTGCATGAAATCCTATAGAAAAATCGCTGTCATTACTGGTGGGGTGCGCCGAATTGGACAATTGCTGGCGTTTACATTGGCCGAGCAGGGTTTTAACCTGGTTTTGCATTACTCCCGGCACACTGCTGAAACAGACAAAACCATAGAAGTTTGTGAAAATTTGGGCGCACAGGTCGTGCCCGTTCAGGCAGATTTTCATTTTCCAGAAGAAACAAGCAAAGTCTTTGAGGCAAGTAAGTTATTTGAAGAACCAGCCCAGGTTTTGATCAATAATGCTGCCATTTTCGAACCTGTAAAATTCATGGAAACCAGCCTGGAAGATTGGCAGTCTCATCAGAATATTAATTTAACGGCACCATTTTTGTTGACTCAACTTTTTGCCAGGCAGCTACCAGAGGATCGAGAAGGGAGAATCATCAACATTTTAGACTGGCGTGCACTTCGCCCAGGGAAGGATCATTTTCCTTATACCATCAGCAAAGCAGGTTTGAGCGCACTAACGAAAGCATCTGCATTGGCGCTAGCCCCCCGAATTAGCGTAAATGGCATTGCTTTTGGCGCCATATTACCGCCATCTGACAATCTAGAACAATCTGACAACCTATTGAAGTATGTGCCGGCTGGCAGATGGGCAGACCTGGACGAGGTTAGCCAGATTGTGATGTTTCTAATCAATGGGCCAAGTTATATTACGGGAGAAATTATTCACCTGGACGGTGGAAGACACCTGGTTTAATTTCTTTCCGAATTTGTAGATTTTTCTTTTTTTCTCTGATAAGCCCAACCACTAATGGCTACAAGCCCGCAGAGCAAAAAGAAGGTGTGAAGTGGTTTGGGAATCTGTACATCGAATAGGATTGACGCAAACATGGCGCCAATATTGATGAAAGCTGGAATTAACCACCAGGATTGAATCAAGGTTTCTTTCATTTATTTGTTTGCCAGGATTGTGGAAATTTAAAAACAAAGAGCGGGTGATGGGATTCGAACCCACGAATGGTAGCTTGGGAAGCTACTGCCTTACCACTTGGCTACACCCGCATTTGTTATGCGATTATAGTTTTTTCAAGACCAGGTGTCAAGAACTTGATCAATCAAATTTATAGTCTTTGATAAGTTTGATAACAATGTTCTGATCTTCATCTGATAGATCGTAGAAAATTGGCAGGCGCAGCAATCGGTCGCTTACATCTTCTGTTACCGGGCAGTCGCCGGGTTTTCCTCCGAGTTTTCTTCCCATGGTCGACAAATGGAGAGGTTGGTAATGGAACACACAAATGACGCCGTTTTGTTTGAGATATTCCATCATGGATTGACGAACAGTGAGTGATGGAAGCAGCATGTAGAAAATGTGTGCAGGATGTTCACAACCATCCGGGACAATGGGAAGTCTCACCCCGGATTCTGAAGCCCAATCGCGCAATTCGGATGCATAACGATTCCAGGTGGTGGTTCGTTTATCCTGAATTTCTTTTCTGTGTTCGAGGTGGGCGAAAAGAACTGCGGCGAGTATTTCTGAAAGAATGTAACTGGAGCCAACATCAACCCAGGTATATTTATCAACCATGCCGCGAAAAAAACGGCTGCGGTCTGTGCCTTTTTCACGAAGTATCTCTGCACGTTCGATCAATGACGGGTCATTGATGACCAGCGCACCGCCTTCACCGCAAGAGATATTTTTCGTCTCATGAAAACTCTGAGTTGCCATACAGCCAAAAGAACCGAGCGGTTTCCCCTGGTATTTTCCAAACAGGCCGTGCGCATTATCTTCAATGACTGGAATGTGATGTCTGGCAGCGATTTCAAGGATGCGGTTCATCTCACATGCAACCCCGCTGTAGTGCATTGTGATGATGGCACGGGTTTGGGGTGTGATTTTTGACTCGAGAAGAGTTTCGTCGAGGTTCAATGTGTCGGGGTGGCAATCAATGAAGACCGGGGTGGCCCCACGCAAGACGAAGGCATTCACAGTCGAAACAAATGTAAAAGCTGGAATGATGACTTCATCGCCTGGTTTTAAATCAAGCAAGAGCGCTGACATTTCCAGTGCATGCGTGCAAGATGTGGATAAGACAACTTTTAACGATCCTGTTTCCTGCTCGAGAATTGCCTGGCATTTTTTTGAGAAAATACCATCCCCAGAAATTTTGCCGTTTTGGTAAGCCTGGTGGATATATTCTTGTTCTTCGACAAATTGATGTGGGCGATTGAAATCGATAATTTTTTGCAGAGACATTTGTGCTCAATCTTTCCTGATGATCAAAGTGAAGTCATATACGTGATAATCGTGCAGGAGAGCTACATTTTTTGAAAAATTTGTTTTGCAAAAGTCGAACAAGTAGCAGGGATCTGCGTAGTATAAATCGGGGCGCATTTTATCTGCATCGGAATACTTCGTCAGAAAGTTGACCGAGAAGCCTTTGACTGAAAGCGAATCCATTTCTTTGAGACATTTAACAACATAATCTGTCCACTCGTCATAAGAGGCATCCAATTTCATATTGAAAACACCGCAGGCGGTGGCATAGTCAGCAGGCTCAAGTTTTGAAAGGTCACTGGTGAAAATGAAACGTTTTGAGTCTGAGTGGATTTCCCGGGCTTTCTCAATCATACTTTCCAGAATATCGAAACCGATGTAGCGGGAAAAATCAAAGTGCTGCGATTCTAAATAATCAGCATAGGCTGCATATCCGCAGCCGTAATCCAACATTGTGAAGGGTTGGTCAACAGTGATCACTTTGGACAGTTGTTCAAAACGGACTTCTCGCGCTTCTTCTGAATTCCAATCAACCCCCCGGGGTGTTGCACCATGTGTTTTCAAAGTTTTGTCAAAATAATCTTTGACATTTTGCAGTTCCGAGTCCAAGCTCATATTTGGGTGCTTCCCTTCATCCTGTAATGAGTTTCAATGAATTATTACCCTGCATGAACATCAAGTCCAGTATGGAAACCTGGGGTTCGTAGGGCGGATATAGTTGATTATATTCGGGATAATTGTATTGCATGAATTCCAGTTTTATACCGGCTTTTCTAAAAGCGTCTTTGTCCAGATAATCCTGAGCCGACGGGCCAGAAATATAGTGGGTGGCTTTCAAAGTATCCAAAATCATCATTAACCGATCTGTCTTGGCACCTTCAATACCTTCAATTTCAGATGAACGGATAAATTGTGTGTTGGTTATACCCAGTTCTCTGGCTATGCTAATGGTGGTTTCTATGGTGAAATTGGCAAGCAATGTGGGTTGTTTTTGATAAAAAGAATTTATAAGGTTTTCATATTGATCAAAGAATGGAGCGCGCTTGTAAGATGTTAGCAGCGCATTCCAGTGCTTTCGATTCCAATTGGTTTTCCAATCAATGACAATTTGATTGATGGGTGTGTGGTGTGTTTCAACGCCTTTGGTAAAAACGGGAATGGTAAGCCACTGAAGACCACCGGGTGTTTTGATGCGGTTGCGGTTGCGCCAACCATTTTTATCAAATTTTACATCATCATAGAAAACAAAAATATCTGCTTTCGCAATTTGATGAAAAAATCCCCGCCAGGGGATGTAGGATGGTTGAAGGATCACAACATTCATAAGAGTTTTTCCTCTCTTGAAGTTGTTGGTGTTGTTTCTCCGATGACATACGCTGGATGTCCCATGCTACGGTCAAAAATGCGGGCGAGGTATTCACCAAAAATTCCCAGGGCAAATAGCTGTGTTCCGCTAAAAATGGAGATAATTGAGGCCAAGAATGGAAAACCAGGGATGCTGCCGGCTGTGAAATAGGAAGCAACCACAAAAATGAAGATTGCCAGACCAAAGAGTGTGAGGATAAACCCCATCCAACTGGCGAAATGCAAAGGGAAGGTGCTGAAGCCAGTTAGAACAAAAACTGCCTGGCTGATCAGTTGACTGAAATTGTAATTCGATTGTCCGTGTTGCCGGGGTACTTCATCAACCAGAACGCTAGTAAATTTTGTGGTGCCCCAGGAAAGCAGGGCATCAATGATGACACCAGGGCTTCGATAGAATTCAAAGGCGCGACGCAAATCGGTGCGAAAAGCACGAAAAGCGCTAATTTCGCGCACAGTTTTTATTCCCATCACTGCGGCCAGGGTTTTCTTAGTCAAGCGGGAGAAAAAATTGCGTATAGGCGAGTGAGGTAGCTTGCGAGGAAATCCATACACCACATCAAAACCATCAAAGAGAGGTGCAAGAAGTAGCGGAATTTCTTCTGGAGGATGCTGCAAATCGTCATCCATGGTGACACAAATCTCACCATCTGCCAGTCGTATGCCGCAAAGCAGTGCGTTGTGCTGGCCATAATTACGCATCAAATTAATACCGCGCACAAACCCATATTGTGCTGAAAGACTCTTAACAACCTGCCAACTATCATCGCGACTGCCATCGTTAACCAGAAGAACCTCAAATTCATTGGATACATCAGGCAGGATGTTGGAAAGACGGGTGATTAATTCGTGAAGGGTCACCTGGCTGTTGTAGACTGGCACGATGATAGATAGCGAATTCACTTTTTCCATATCACGATTTTACCTGAAGCAACGTTTCGTTTGAAAAATAGTATATCGCTGATTGGTTATTTTGATGGACATTGGATTTTGTTGCGCGCCTTTTTTATATATTGGTCTGCGTTGCTGTCGTGCGGGACTTGTTCTTCTAATGAGGTAATCGTTGTGCAAATTTTCTTCTGGAGGTCTTTTGACATCGAATATGTCAGAGATGCAATCTCCATGGAACGATGCCAGTCACCGGTGTGAGCATTGGCTTCCATAAACACTAGCCATTCAGAAGCTTCTTGAGGAAGATAGCGTTTATTCAGGGCTTCTTTTTCGAGTTCAATGACTTTCTCCCAATCATTAACCTGACGCGCCAGTTCAGCCTTTTGATAGTAATAACACCATTGATGAGCAGGTTCATCACCAAAGACTTCTGCGGGCGGAACAGCGGGGTTAACTGGAGAAGTGATGATCTGAGAGAGGTGGGAGATGGATTTTGCCTCTTTAAGGTCGGTTGGAAAAACGCTAACATCACGCGATTGGTCAGGATCTAATACCTTCAAACAACCGGGTTGCGAGTAGAAAACCACCAGACTGTGTGACGTGGTGCTTTCAAACAAAGCATTGCGGTAATGCTGACGAATGGTCACATCATTCTGAAATTCTTTGAGGTTGGCGCCAAGACGTACATCTGTGAAACCAAACAGGTAAGGGATCGAAGTGGAATGGTTTTCAGGGGCATACGTCCAATTCAAGGGGGCAGTCAGTGAATTATCTGAATAATATGTGAGTGGAAAATTTTTTGTAAAAACCGATGTGCCGTTTTTTAATCCTGGCGCACGCCAGGTGAGTTGCCAGAAGAAATCTTTCAAAACCATCCATTCACGGCGATAGGAATTTGCATTTTCAATGTTAGCGCCAATTGCCATCGAAATAAACAGTGCCAAAATAAGCGTTTTTTGCCAGTGATAATGAATGACCCAATCAATTAGTCCAACAATCAGAAAACAACTGCCAACCATGAATGCCAGAGTAAACCGATCATAGGGAAAATGAAGTTGCACGGGAAGGTTGGTTATCCAAAAAGGCCAGCCGCATGAAACCAGTGCAATAATTCCGAGCACCACTGCTTGTTTTCCCCAAAAATCTTTTGAATTTTCCTGCTGATTTTCAACTGGCAAAAGTCGATACAAAAAATGCCATATCGCCGGGATGGAGATAAAAATGATTACCCAAACAAATATGGAACTGCGGACTTCAAAATCAGAAAGCTTAGGAAAACGGAATGTTGATATCCAGGCTAACCACCCCGAATCAAAAACCGATTGAAGAATGTTATTGAATAGTGTCAAAATTTCAAGCGGCGGATTTTTGACAGTATCTTCAATGAGTGTGGGTTGATAAGTGGGGAATTTAAAAATTAGAACGCGCCAGATTAAAAATGCAATCATCACTATCCCATAAGGAAGATAGGATTTTATAGTCAAGGAAATTCTTTGTTGATGCGTCTCTTGTTTTTCAATAAGAATCCATAAAAAGGCTAAACGAACTGCCTCAAGCCCCACATAATATTCAGTGGAAAAAGTACATATAGCTGAACTGAGCATGGCAGCAATCGTGTATTTCCAAAAATGCCTGGGATTGCGGTGCGCCATGATCATTAAACCCCAGGAAAGAAAATAGAAAGCAAGGAGTAAAAAACCATTGCTATAGATTACTGATATTGGTTGTTGTTTAAAACCTGGATATATCGCAAAGAGGAAAGCCACCCAGGCTGCCTGATGATGATTTTGAGGCCAAAGTTTTCTTAAAGACCACCACAAAATTACCGCAGTGATCCATCGACTGAGGATTCCTAAAATCTGCCATGACAGTGGCGAAGTATTTAACAAAGAAGTAGTGATGAAATAGATTCCTGCCAGAAAAGGACGGTCAGAAGAGAGTGTTTCCAGATATCCTGTGGGACCAAGCAAATGCCCAAACCAGATCATTGGAAAATCATCCCAGTAAAATCCGAGAGAAGGGATAAGAAGGCCAAATGATATGAAACTGATAATTAATAAAGCCAGGGGAGTTAAATATTGTTTAACAATGTTTTGCAGCTTAATTGCCATACTGGATTTTTTCCGTTTTCTACGAAGTTCAATTTTTAATTTTTTTCACGATTTCTATTAACAAATAAAAATTTTACCACGCCATACACAAAGAGCAAAATATTCTGCTTTTGCTTGTCCGTCCCGAAATTGGTTGGCTACTTTTTGGTCACCATATGTAGCGTTTGACAAAGCACTTTACCCCCCAAAGATGCTGATTTTTTCGAACTTTGCCTAAAACCAACCAAGAATGGGACAGTTACGCTTTTGCCAAAGGACAAACACTAATGGCTGAGATTTATCTGGTTTAATGAATCTAGAAATGCTTCGACAACCATGGGATCAAATTGTTTGCCAGAGCAACGTTTTAATTCAATGATTGCATCTTCAACAGACCTGCCCTTGCGGTAAATTCGGGTGTCGATCATAGCTGAAAACGAATCAACAACGGTCAAAATGCGTGCAGGTAATGGAATTTGATCACCTTTCAAACCAAAAGGATAACCGTTCCCGTCAAACCATTCGTGATGAGACCGGATGATTGGGGCAACATTGGCAAGCTTTTTTACCGGTTGGACAATATTTGCCCCGATTAGAGGATGTTTTTTCATCTCTTCCCATTCTTTTTTAGTTAATGGACCCGGCTTTCGCAATATCTCGTCAGGGACGCCAATTTTCCCAATATCATGCAGCAGAGCGCCCCATCGCATGGATTGCAAGGTTTCATTGTCCATATTTAACTTCATGCCCGTGGCAATTGCTAAATCAGCAAGGTTCTGACTGTGTCCACTAGTATAAGTATCTCTGGCATCCATGGTATTTGCCAGAGCCAGCACGGTTTGGACAAAGTTATCTTCCATTTGTTCATGCAGTTGAGCCCGTTGTAAAGCACTGGCGGTTTGGTTTGTAATCGTGTTTATCAACCTAATCTTTTCATTTGAAAAGGGTTCTCTCGATACATTTCGATTTTCACCCAAAACCATAATTCCCATGCAAATATCCCCTGCAATTAATGGCGCGATGCAAACAGTCGAGGCGCCATCAAAAAACAAGTGTTGCAAATCTTCAGCACTGTAGCTTTTTGAATCGCGAAAGAAAATTCGAGGAGTTGCCTGGCGAACCACTTTTTGGTAAATGGATTGCGTTGAAAAGGGTTCGGGTAGATCCGTACAAAGCTCTGGATATGAACCTCTTATATGATAAGCAGCACGGCAGATAAATGTGCCAACTTCTTCTAAAGTTAGCATTCGAATATAGGTTACATTGACAATTTCTAGTGTTTTTAGTGCTGTTCGGGTGAGGATTTCATTGGTGTCATTTGCATTGACAAGTTGGGCAGTTAAATTGTATAGTTCATCAAGTTCTTTGCGTTGAGATTGTTCCAAATCGTATAATCGGGCATTTTCGATGGCCACTGCGGTTTGATTGGCCATGGCGGTTAGATAGCGGAAATCTTCCATGGTATAGGGCTGTTCTGATAATCTCTCACCAAAAGCAAATATTCCCACCAGATTGTTTTGAACCTGGAGTGGAATAAATACTTTGCCGTTGATAAGTTCCAGATCGTCTTTTTCCTTACCCCATAAGCTTTTAAACTGGGGCATGACTTCAAGGTCAGTCATGGCCAAAGGCTCATTGTGGAATGACAACCATTTAATCAGGGGATGTGAAATTTCAAGCCAAATGTTTGGTTTGGGATTATTTCCTCTATAAGTCATAAGAGCAAATGTGCTGCTCTCTTTTTCTTTCAAAAAAAGTGCAGCATTTTTGATATGGAGAGTAGTGCTTACTTCTTCTAAAATTAAATTAGATAACCGGTCAAGATCAAGAACTGAAACCGTTGTACGACTAAGTCTTTCCAACATTTGTCCCCAATCATATTTCTCACGATAAAACAACCGATCTATCCAGGTTTGTGCGCGATCTAAAAATGGACGAAGAAATAATGCGGTGATGATGGCAACAATCAATGAAAAAATAAATAATTGAATGCCAGTGAGAGCATGAAAAAGATTGTATGCAAAGGAAATAATTAAAAAATAGAATGCTCCAATCATGGTGGTTGGAATGGAGTAAATTAAACCTTTTCGAATAACAACAGAAATATCCAGCAGTTTGTGTTTGAGAATCGTATACGCGATTATAAGGGCGGCTAACCCGTTGGATGCGATATCAATGGGGTATTTTCCCAGCGGTGTAAAATTTACCAATGAACCAATGAAAATTACCAGCATCCCGATTATTAAATATCTAAATCGATTTCGCTGAGTCATATCACTGGTTGAAATATAACTTTTTCTTAACATACTCAGATAGATGATACTTAATCCATAGCTAGGCACCGCAATCAGGAACATTAATGGGCCTAAGTCATAATGAGTGATAAATCCATTTTCGACATAAACCGATTGAACAGTCGCGTCGGTAAGAATACTAAGCAATGTCATCGCCACAGTGAAAAAATAAATGTAACGCGCCCAAATGACTTTGCGTGATGTTACAGTTTGAACAAAGTTGAACATAAAAACCAGGGACGCCAGTCCAGATGGGATCATCAATTTAAACCAAAAGAGGGCGTCCTTGCCCCCTTTAAACACCATCAATGCGCTGAAAGACCAAAACATCATTGATAGCAGATAAAAACGAAAGGTCTTTCGCTCATGGGTTTGTGGTTTTGCGATTGCGACAATGCAAAACAAAGTGCTGTACATTGCAATCGCAAAAAGCGAGATGAGTGTATTGAGATTCAAATTCATTCGGTCAGTTTATTGTGATCCTCCTGCAAGATGTTTCATGGATAAATCAGTGGGCTGCATGTGTGGTGGTTTGATGTGCGCCATATCTGCCCCTGCCTGACGTTGATAATCCATGTAGCTTGCAAATGACCCCGGTTGTAGTAAGGACACATCAATGCTTTTGTGCCGGATAATGCTTTGCATATCTACGTACTCAGGGCAAACTTGCTCAAAACCATTAATCACCTGCTCCTTCAACTCGCCCTCTTTGATTGGCTGTCCTATTTTGGGCTCGATATATAAATGAACTACCTGTTCATTATTTTGAAATTCTTTTCGAGCCACCCAATCTTCGTAGTTAATATTAGCAGCTTCGATAGCTTGCCATATTAAACTTTCTGTAAAAACCATTAATCCACCTATGTCGATTATATCGTCGGAGCGTGAATAAAATCGTACCTGGGGAAGATTGATATTTTGTTCATCATCTCTTAATGAAACTACTTCAAAAAGATCTCCCACACGATATCTCAACAGCACACCACCTCTGAAATTGGTGAAAACCAGCTCGTATACCCCGGGTTTTAATTCATCTAATAGTAATGTTTTTGGTTGATAACCTGGAATTTGTTTACTTTTAAAATGCTCATCTTTGGGGATAAATTCCAGAAAATCGATATCAGGGAAAAATGTCATATCTTTGTAATTCATTGTCTGGGTGGCAATAGCCAATCCTTCTGTGCATGCATAACCTTCCAATGGCTTTTTTCCCCAATAGTGTTCAATACGTTCCTGATATATCTTAGTATCGGTGCCGCCTGCCATTACACCCTTTAGTTTCCAAATATCTTTTGGCAACATACCGCGTTTGGCAATTTTTGCCGCGGTTGCAGCCTTAAACAAACGCGAAATAACACCTGGTTTAAGCATGTGTGGTGAAAATTTTTTCTCATCAGTCCCATTCTCGAAATGTTCTCCCATTTTTGCAAGAACACTGGATAAGCCATAGAAATAGTCTAAGCCAACATCTAAAGCCGAGTTAAAACCAGCTTCGATACGTTTCGAAAAATCCATTTTCTCTCCCTTGTCAAGAGAGGGGACAAAGCGGACCGGGAATGTTTCCTGTAATGACCGGCTATTAATTCCTGAACTATATGGGGGAGGGGCGGTGGCTAACAAAAATATATCATCTTCTTCGATTTGAATATCTCCCTTAAATGAGGCAGCCGAAAGTATCATTCCGCCAACTGCCTGTTCGCCAAAGCGGCTGTACATTTCTTTTGTGTAGGGCAACCATTTCACGCCTGAATAATCTGAACGACCAGACGTTCTTGCCCAAACATGCGGTTGGAATGGTAAAGCGTCTGATTTTCGTTCACTTAAGAACGGAGCATAGTCTTTGTATGTCGTCAATGGAACAAGGTCGCGAAATTCGCTAACACTTTGTGGTTTGCGTTTCCCTATGATTGCCTGACCGATTTTACTATCATAGACCAGGTCTATCTGTTCCAATAGTAACCGGTTTTGTATTTCCATGAATTCTTCCATGGAAAGGTCTAAAAATCCCCAATGGCGCGACCAAATTTCTTCTTTACGGCCTTGCCTGAATAGTTCAAGCGTCGATATCATTTCTTCCCTCCACTATTTTTTTGGCTTGAATAATGAGCGGCTTCGGAATCCAGAAGAACCGTGAATTCATGGTAGTGATTTCAATTTCGCTAAATCCAGCTTTTTGCAACTGGTTTTTCCATTGTTCAATGGTGTAGATATTCGGGAGTGCTGAGAGTTCAGCTTTAGCACGGGAAAAACTTTCTACAATTGAAAAATACACCATTGTAAAAAGTCCAATAATCCACTTGATAATGGGGTTTGACCAACTATCTGCTCCACCGACATCAGCGAGTAGTAAATTGCCGCTGTTTTGCAGCACTCGGTGCATTTCAGCCAGCATTATGGGCGGATTCATGTGATGAGTTGCCAATCCACAGATTAACCAGGTGAAGCTATTTGACGAAAATGGCATTTGCATGGCGTTGGCATTGACAAGAGCTGGCAAATGATGAATCGATTGTGAATTAAGATTCACAATACCAAATTTCAGCATTCCACGAGTTAAATCCAGTCCAACGATACGCGGTGGTGATTGATATTTTTTTATAATACTACGCGGGATTACACAGGTTCCGGTTGCAACATCCAAAACGAAATCATCAGGATTGGGGGTGAAATGTTTCATCAGAGAATCTACAAATTCACCATAATTAATTCCCCAGAATCGCCTCAATTCACCATCTACTTTTTTTTCATATTCTGGCGCCATTTCCTGGAATGCTTCTGTAACGAATTCTTGTGTCGATTTCATTGAATGCCCTCTGTGCGCTTGATATTCAGTGTAGCATCCAGAATTAGAAATCCCAATTCTGATGGTGTTTTTATTTTTTAGGATATTGACTTTTAATTACCAGGATAATTTTTATTGGGTAAGAAAAAACTTTTACCGACAAATGATGAGAAAAAAAACATCTTCACTAGTGAAGATGGTTTTTATTTTACACGTAAAAAACGCGTTAATCAACTACTTTTTCTTCAAGATTATCCGCGCATCAACCACTTTCAATCCCTGTCCATTTTCATAAACCAGCACAGGATTGGCATCTGATTCGGTAATCTCATCAGCAAGGTCGAGCACCATATTTGAGTACTGGCAAATTGTTTTTGCAAGCGCATCACGATCACGCGGTTTTTCACCACGTGCACCTGCCAGGATTGGGGCGCCACGAATTTCGCCAATCATTCTGGTTGCTTGATTTGATGAAACTGGTGTGACACGGAATGTAACATCTTTCAGGACTTCGACAAAAATTCCACCAAGGCCAAACATCATGGTTGGGCCAAAGGTGGCATCATTCACTGAACCCAGAATAACCTCGGTTCCCCAGGGAGCCATTTCTTGAATGACAATTCCGTGGATGTTGGCATTGGCTTTGTATGCTTTGGAATTTGCCATAATGGTCTTGAATGCTTCGCGAACGCCTTGTTCATCTTTAACGTTGACTTTGACACCGCCGGCATCAGATTTATGCAAGATATCCGGTGATACCACTTTCATAACAACCGGATAGCCGATTTTTTGCGCCAGTTCGACAGCCTGATCTTCTGTTTTTGCCAGATAATTCTGTGTGATGGGCAAACCATATGCTGCAAAGACCTGCTTGGCTTCAACTTCTGTCAACGAATCGCGGCCATCAGCGCGTGCATCTGCGATGATTTTTAAGGCTTTTTCACGGTCGACGCCATCATAAATTACTTCTTTGTCATTCAGCATTTCCTGAACGCGAGCATATTCGCGCAAAGCGGCCATAGCGTTAATTGCTGTATCGGGTGCGGCGTAGGCGGGAATGCCATGTTCTACCAACCACTTCATTGCATTGTCTGATTTTTCACCACCAACATAGGAGACCGTGATGGGTTTGTCCTTTATGCCTGACTCGAGAACAGCTTGATGAATACCTTCGGCGATTTCCTGAGGATTGCTGACGGCGGTTTCACAATACAGAACCACCAGACCATCAACCCACGGATGAGCCATTGCATAACGAACTGCATCAACATACCATTCAGTGCCGGCCTGTCCGGTAATATCCACAGGATTTTTCGCAGAGCCAAAATCGGGCATGTGTTTCTTTAATTCCGCTTGTACATCTTCAGGGGCAAAAGTTAGCGGAATCCCATAGCGCTCAGCGGCATCTGTTGCCAAAACACCAACGCCACCGCCGTTTGTAATAATCAACAGGTGCTCGCCTCTCAGGGATGGCTGTAATGAAAGTGCAAGCGTACGGTCAAAAAGATTATCCAAATCGGTTGCCTGCACAACACCGGCCTGCTGGAAAGCTGATCCATAAATTTTGGCAGCGCCAGCCAGAGACCCTGTGTGAGACGCGGCAGCCGCAGCGCCGTGTGCAGAAACGCCTGCTTTTAATGCGATGATCGGTTTTTGAGCCTTTTTGCAGACATCAATAAATGAACGCCCATTCTTAAAACCTTCAACATATAAAGAAATGCAGAAGGTCTGGTCATCTTTGTTTAACCATTCAATGGTATCTGCGATATCGATGTCTGACATATTGCCAATGGAAACCAATTTGTCAAAGCCAACACCACGGGTATATGATGCTGCGTCGAGTGCAATTAAAAGCGCACCGCTTTGCGAAACCAATGCTGCTTTACCATTAAAGGGAAGGAATGGCGCGAATGAAGCATTCATCTTTCCTGAGTTGGAAAGAACACCCACAATGTTTGGTCCCAAAACTCGCATTCCAAATCGGTTGGCGGTTTCAACAATCTGTTCTTCCAATTCATGGTCACCAACCTCACCAAAACCCGAAGTAATTACAATAAAACCTTTGACGCCTTTCTTTCCGCACTGTTCTGTTATGCCCAAAACAGTTTTTGCAGGGGTTGTAATGACAGCAGCATCAATTTCACCAGCGACTTCTTCTATGCTGGGGTAGCATTTCAATCCCAAAATTTCTGTCGCAGATGGGTTGATGGGATATACTTTGCCTTCGTATTTACTCTCAATAAGGTTTTTTACAACAGTGTAGCCAATTTTTCCGGGGGTTGCTGATGCTCCCACCACAGCGATTGACTTGGGTTGAAAAATGCTATCCAGGATCTTGCTTTTGTCCACTTTGTTCCTCCTCAAAAACCAAAAATTTATTTCAAATGATTACCATGTTTTTAAGTAAAAAAAAACCTTAACATATCTATTTTACGCACTTTTTTTCATACAAAAGTACTAATTTCCAGGGATATTTATCACGAACTTTGTAAAGCGATTTGTTGAACGAAACCAGCTACAGAGTTAATTAGCAGGTTCAATTTCAACAATTCCTCCCAACCTGTTTTTGGTAATTTTCCACTCAGACCCGATGGGCATGTTTTGAAATTCGGATAAATCTTTAGCGGAATATTCAAAAAGGCCATCTTCATCTCGGAAAATTATAGTATATTCTTCGCTTTGGCTGCCAATTCTTTGGCCGCTTTTCAATATAGGGTCAGGCCATTTGGGTTGCAGGTCTTTTCCCTCGGCTACCATGGTTTCTACTATTTTCCAATCTTCTACGGTGTAATTACAATAATCTTGATACACATGATATTCGCAATCCTGGACAACTTCGGCCACACCATTTCCACGATCCACCGTATAAGGTTCACCACATTCTTCAACCGAATTCGAGGCAGGATAATCCTGTGTATGATGTTCACGCAATTCGCATGAACCGATTTGTGCGTCAGAAGGAATATTATCTCGCCAATCAGATTTTTCTACAGGCCCAATTTCCTCTATATTCATCGAACGCGACCAGGTAACCGAATTCACTGTTGCATTTTTGCTGCCCTTGGATGAAAATGCAAAAATCAGCAAACCACAAATAGCCATAATTATTGCGGCAACAATTACAATTGGCAACCAGTTTACTTTTTTTACCGTTGTTTCTTGCCTGGGCTTTTCCTGATGTTTGAGACTGACGCCACAACTGGAGCAATTAAGCGCTGCTGCCGGATTGTCAGTGCCGCAAGCAGGGCAGGTGATTGTTTTATTTTCGCTGTTTGTCGCAAAGTTGCCCAGAACTTTTCCAGCTTCTCGCGTTTTTCCTTCTTTGAGATCGGCTCCACAGTTGACACAAATTGTTGCCGAGGCAACGTTTCGGGCACCGCAAAATGCACAATGGATATCGGGGCCTTGTTCTGCGACTGCAATTTTTTCTTTGTCTGTTAATAATTCCTGTTGGGTTTTTTGTTTAAATTCAACATTTTCGGGTTGTACAGCGCCGCAGCCATTGCATTTTTTTACCAAACCCGGATTATTCGTCTGACAATTTGGGCAAGTCCAATATAATTCCGTAAACCCCAATTGTTTTTTTGCCACGGCTTATTCTCCTGAAAAAAATAACCATTGGATATATTAATATTTTAACAGTAAATTGAAAAAATAAAAAAGCCCAGACTGTGATAGTCTGAGCTTTTTTTGTATATATTTTTAAGCTGCTGATGCCTTCCCGCGAGAGAACCAGGTTTTCCATTCCTGATTTTCCCAAACCACCAAAAGAGGCGCGGCAGTAAAAATGGATGAATAAGTACCCGAAAGCATGCCAACCAGAAGGATTATGGCGAATTCTCTAAGAGTGACGCCGCCAAACAATGCCACTGCAAGCAGCATAAACTCAGAGGTCATTAACTGAGTATTGATGGAACGGCCAAGTGTTTGGACAATGGAATGGTTGGCAAGTTGTTCAAAACTGATTTTGCGAAGAACGCCTCTGTTTTCGCGAATGCGATCGAACACAACAATTTTGTCTTGAACCGAGAAGCCGATAACCGTCAGTAATGCAGTTAGAGACATTGTGTCAAATTGCCATCCCAAAAACTTTCCACCAAGGGCAGATATACTGAGGACAACCAGAACATCATGAATCATGGCAACAATGGCACATACACCATACCGAAAAGCATTCGGGACTCCGCGAAAAGCAATAGTGATGTAAATAATCACACCTATAGCTGCAACGGCAACTGCGCTAAATGCTCTGCTGGTCACCTCTTTTCCGATAACAGGACCTACGCTATCGAATTGTAAAACGGTGATTTTTTCATTGAAACGTTCTTCCATCGCAGAGACGATTTTTGTGCGAATATCTTCATTTAGATATTTCGATCGAATGATTAAGACATCGACACCCGTGGTTTGAACTTGCGAATCAGTAACTCCCAGCTCATTGTAGAGTTGTACAACATCAGCCGGTTGAGGTGCTATTCCTGAACCAAAACGCACTTCCAGTAGACTTCCACCGGTAAAGTCGATGGACATGGGCATGTATCCAAGCAACAGGAAAACAATGCCAGGAACAATGATTAGAAGTGAGAGCGCAAAGAAAATATAGCGTTTACCAAGAATATCAATCATGGTTATTTCCTTTTTTAGACCCCGAACCATTTAAGGTGATTTTCGGGAGCTTTAAAGAACCCCAACGCGAGGTTTAGCAACGTCCGCGTAACAATAATTGCGCAGAAAAGGCTGATGGCGACACCAATGGCCAGAGTTAAAGCGAAACCCTTCACTGTGCTAGCTCCATAGGCCGATCCGAACCAGAAGAGAATGCCGCTGGTGATCAGGGTTGCGAAGTTGGAATCGCGAATGGATGACCATGCTCGATTCCAGCTCAATTCAACCGCTTGTACCAAATTGCGGCCACTGCGCAGTTCTTCTTTTAAGCGTTCGAAAATCAAAATGTTGGCATCCAATGCGCCACCTGTGCTAAGCAGTACACCTGCGATACCCGGCAAAGTAAGGGTGACAGGGATGAGTTTGAAAAGGGCCAGTGTGATTAAGCCGTATGTGATAATGGAAAGGATGGCAACAAAACCGGGCAGACGGTAATATATGGTCATAAACAGCGCGACGATAATAATTCCTATAATGCCGGCGGTAATGCTTTTTTGTAAACTATCTTGACCCAATGTGGGGCCGATAACCCGGCTCTCAACCACTTTGAAGGGGATTGGCAGTGAACCGTATCGCAATTGAACCGCCAGGTTGTTTGCGCTTTCAAAGGTGAAATTGCCCGTGATAATTCCTGCACCATCGGTAATTGGATTCTCGATTGTGGGTGTGGAAATAATTTTCTTATCCAGGACAATCGCCAGAATTTTACCGACATTGGCGGTGGTGTATTCTTTAAAAACCTTTGCACCCTGATCTTTGAGTTCAAATTGAACAACATATTTCCCAATTTGATTTTGGGTGACATTGATTGTTTTTAATTGATCACCCGTCATCACGGTGTGCCAAACCTTATTGGTTAAATCTTCTTGTTCAGTAGCGGCTGAATCAGATGCAGCCGTTGGTTCTGCGGTTGGTGTGGTTTCGGTAACATTTGAAGCTGGAGCTTTACTGATATCTGTCTGGATGACAGTACCGGGTGCCAAAATGGTTGTTCCCATGTCGACGAATTCCAATTGACCGGTCTCTTTTAGTACAGCAATTACTTCTTCTGTATTTGTCAAACCAGGGAATTCACCAACAATACGGCGGTTACCGGCAACCTGAAAAACCACCTCGCTTACTCCCAGGCCATTTGAGCGGTTTTCCAAAATGGTTTGAGCATTTTGCAGATCTTCAGTATTGACATCTACATCTGCAGGTAGATCGGCCTCAAGCAGGACTTGCATACCTCCTTGAAGATCCAAACCTAAAACGGTATCCAGACTGCGGCTGAAATCTCCGATCTTAATTCCCGGATTACTGGGAAGATTGATCCAAATCACCAGTGCGAGCAGAACTAGGATGATAAAGATTCTCACTACGTTTTTATTCATGAGTTCATTGGCCTCCGCACAAACAAATGCCAGCCAATCTTCTTGGCGGGCGCAATGGCTGAAATTATACCGCAATTGATATTATTTATAATTAATCTGAGGATGAAATTTCGCGCGTTTGATTAAAATCTGGTATGGGAAAATGTACTGTCATACGGCGCGCAAGATCGCGTTCTTTAGAAACCACCCGTAAAACCACCACACTAATATCATCAACCGGTTGATTGTTGTCAAGGCTGAGCGCATCAGCAAGAATTGTATCGGCAATTTCCTGACAGGTTGGATCTTGTTCCTCCAATAATGATTTTAATAATGTACGAACATCCATTTGCATTCCATTCGTATTTCCTGCATTCATCAAGCCATCGGTAAACATTAAGACAGTCATCCCAGGCTCAATGGGAATCTCGGATATCGACGGACGAATATTCGGCGATGTGCCGATAGGTTCAGGAGAGCCGTGCAATACTTGCACCGATTCTCGCCGGGCAATCAAAATGGGCATGGGATTGTTCCGAGCGAGAATGATGGTACCAGTGGGAAAATCAACAGTCATTATGTTTAAAAATGCAGCTATCAACCCCTTTTTTTCAGTATAAAGGTAATCAGAAGCTGCTTGAGCAGAAGCACCCTCCCGAACCCCCTCTGCAAGTAGACTTATTGCCTTTCGAACCACCATAGTGGAGATTTGCTTGGCTTCTTTTCCAGATGACTGGCTATCGGCCAGTACTACGGAAATGCCTCCACCCGGACGTTCAACAGTCTCCAAAGTATCGCCGCTTTCGGGAGAGTTATACTGGTTGATTTTTGCAACAGCAATTTGAATTTCCATGGACATATTTTAATACCAAAGTGGTTACGTTGGAAACCTGGTTTGTTATACCGAAATTTTTGATTAAGAAATCCTATGAAAATTAACCCAAAAATAAAGATTGTGGTAAAATGCTTGTCATTGCGCCTCCATCGTCTAGGGGACCAGGACGCAGCCCTTTCAAGGCTAAAACCAGGGTTCGAATCCCTGTGGAGGCACAAACAACACCCCCTTACGGGGGTTATTTTTTTGGATGAATAATAAGTAGAAATTCTGCTTTTTTATTTTCAACCTTTGGCAAAATCGTATTAATTGATCCGCGATAAATATGCTCATCGGGCAAGGTTAGATCACAAGCGAGAGTAATGATTTTATTTCCACTCATAACTTCTCGAATTTCATAGAGTAATTTTGTCAAACGATAGGGGGTATCCATAAGAATGATTGGAATATCAGCTGATTTGTTTTTCTGAAGTATTGTTTTTCGAGCTGATGTTTCTCTGGGTAAAAAACCCAGAAAAAGAAATTTTTGAGGAGAAAAGTCCAATATGGAGAGTAAGGACATGAGTGATGATGCTCCAGGAACTGGTTTGACGGGAATTTCAAATTCCACTGCCTGTTTTATTACCATGTGCCCGGGATCGGCGAAAACCGGTGTTCCACAATCTGAAATCAAAGCAGCGTCCTGACCTTGTAGCAAATGTTGTATGATGATGGGGGCTTGCCTGGCTTGATTGTGTTCATTACATTCCAACAATTCTTTATCGGAGATATTTATCTTTTTGAGCAATCGACGGGCTTCTTTGGCTTCTTCACAGATAATTAAAGGCACATCTGAGAGTGTTTTTATGGCTCGTGTGGTAATGTCATCAGGATTACCAATTGGAGTGGCCACAATATAAAGAATGCCCGGATTTGTCATAGTAATTTTCTCCTGTTGGTTTGATTCTAATGGAAAATTTATAATCAATTCACAATCTTGACAAAAAGTGATGTTTTTTATTCTGGTATAATAACGGCCATGTCGAACAATGATATTGAAGAAACACTACCAATCGAAAGAGAACCTTCCGGTTCAGAGTCGTCAATAACTCAACCGATCGAATCGCATCTCGATGAGACAGAACCAATAGGGCCTACCCCGAAACCACAAAAACCTCGTAGAGGTCTCTGGATTGCCTTAGGGATTTTCGGGATATTGCTGTTGGGTGCTGTTGGGGGTTGGTTGGGTTATCAGGCAGCCATCAAAATAAGGCTTCAAAAACAAACGAATCAAATCGCCATGGTTGCTACTACACAATTCCAACTTGGTCTTGTTGATCTTGAAAATGGTCGGTACGATACGGCCCGACAACGTTTTGAGTATATTATTCAACTGGACCCCAATTTCCCGGGTGCAACGGAAAAATTGACTGAGGTCATGCTGGCCATGGCCAAACAAACCACACCTACTCCTGAACCAACCATGACTGTTCAACCGACGGCTGATACTCGTGGAGCCGAACAAATCTTTATGTCTGCTCAGCAGTTGATGAGAAACCAAGATTGGTATGGAGCAATTGATTCGCTCAACGCCTTGCGCTCTGAAGATGCAACCTATCGCGCTATCGAAGTTGATGGAATGTATTACATCATTTTACGTTTTCGCGGTATGGACAAAATTATCAATAAGGGAAACCTTGAAGGCGGAATGTATGATTTAGCTTTGGCTGAAAAATTTGCTCCATTGGATAAAGACGCTGACAGTTACCGCAGTTGGGCTAGAAGCTACCTCACCGGCGCTAGTTTCTGGGGTATTGACTGGGAAAGAGTTGTCAGTGCTTTTAGCCAGGTTTATACGTCCTTGCCTAATTTGCGAGATGGATCAGGTTATACGGCAGCCGAGCGCTTTAGGGTTGCATCCATAAAATATGGCGATCAATTAGCCGAAAAGGGCGAGTATTGTATGGCACGCGATCAATATCGTGCTGCGCTGGCCATGGGCGATGACAGTTCAATTGCACCTGCCGCAACAAAGGTTCAACGCGAATGTGAGCCTCCAACTAAAACACCCAAACCCACATCCGCCGATATTGAAGATACTCCCGTTCCTGAAGTAACAGTTCCAACAGATGACCCGGGAATTGATCCGGGTGGCGAATAGGGTACATTTTTTGAATAACCAACTAAAATATCCTTTGCTCTTTGCAGAGGATTTTTTATTTAGCTTTTGCAACGAGGTCGTGGGGTAAAGCTTCAATAACCTCTGTTTCGATGATTTTTCCAATCTGATAGATGCCCTTGACGATAACCAGACCATCGATTTCGGGTGCGTCACGGTAGCTTCTACCAATGGTGATTCCATCGCCTGAACCTTCGGTCAATACTTGCATAGGTTGACCGACAAAGCTTTTGTTCTTTTGATGTGAAATTTTTTCCTGCAGAAGCATCAAGCGATCAAGACGATCTTCTTTTTCAACCAAAGGAATGGGATCGCCGAGGGGCTCACCTGGCGTACCCTTCTCAAGCGAGTAAGTAAACCCCCCAAGGTGATCGAATTGAATTTCTTGAACAAAATCCATCAAATCTTGAAAATCCGATTCGGTTTCACCCGGGTGACCCACAATAAATGTACTGCGTATAGCCATATTTGGCAATGCTGTTTTCATTTTGTGGATAGTAGAAATCGTCTGTTCAATGTTTTGCGGCCGACGCATCATTTTTAAAACGTGAGGAGAGGCGTGCTGAAGGGGAAGGTCAATATATGGGAGGATTTGGTTTGAATTGGCAATTATATTAATCAACCGGTTGGTGATCAAGCCGGGGTACATGTATAAAATGCGAATCCATGGGATATGATCGACTTCTTTTTGCAGTTGTTCAAGAAGGGCAGCAAGTCCATCTTTCATGTTCAGATCTGATCCATAATCTGTGGTATCCTGAGCGATTAAAATCAATTCTTGAATTCCCTGGTCCTGCAAGGCTTTGGCGTCCCTGACAATTTGATCAATAGGCCTGCTTACCGTTTTACCTTTTATAAGTGGAATTGCGCAATATGCACAGGTATGGCGACAACCGTCGGCTATTTTTAGATATGCGCTGCCTCCCTGAATTGAAGCGCGAATAATCCCATGATCATCTGTCCCCATGGTTTGAGAAGGGGGCAGATGGATGATAGTTTCTGGATTTTTTCGTTCTAATATTTTTTCCAAAAGGATGGGAATATCCATCCAGCGCCGAGTACCGATAATTCCATCAATTTGTGGAATATGTTTAATTATTGCCTGTGGAGAACGCTGTGAAAAACATCCAGCTGCAATTAAGAATTGATTGGTGCGTTTTGAATTCGCAAAATCCTTTAATACATCCAGGCTTTCCTGGCGTGCTTGTTCAATGAAGCCACAGGTATTTACGATAAGAAAATCTGCTTTTTTAATATTGTCAGTGACGCTGTGTCCGGCATGATTCAAGATGATCGCCATCGATTCAGAATCAACTGTATTTTTGGCACAGCCCAATGAAGCAATGAAATATTTCATAAAAACCTTTATCAGGGAATAAATGGTGTAACGGTTGCTGTTGGTACAGTTGGGGAAGGTTGCAGCGTCATGGTGGGGGCAATCGTTTGGGTTGCTGTTGCTGTGAAAATGGGTGTTGGAGTCTGCACACCATTTTTCGTAAAGTTCAAACCCATCGCCTGTCCTACAACTCCCAGAATGCCAAGATCATTCTGGTTGAAATAAACTTGCAAAGCCGCTGCATTGCCCGTTAGCAACTCAACCTGTTCGTTGCCGGAGAACGGATAGGCATTACCGGGAACGACTCTTCCACGATACACTTCTTTTCCATCAGATATAATTCGCATCCAGGCTCGCTGATGGGCAACGATATAAATTTGCAGTGGCGCATTATCAATCACTGGAAATGTTGCTGTTGCCATCACTTCGCTTCCACCCGATTGGGCAATCGGTGTGCCGTTAAATTCCATATCTGGTGAAACAAACTCTGATTGGATTGTAGCGGTGGTTGTTCCCAAATCATCTGACGAATTTAATAAAATTTGAGAAATGGATGGTGCAGTGGGCTGTGAGTATTCTTTCTTGACTAACGAAATCCTGAATATGCCCCATATTGATAATACCAGGAAAAGAACCACCACTCCACCGCCCACCAATACATCAGGTGTCAACAGCATTTTCCATTGGGGTAATTTTTGGGGTGATTTTTTTGGTTTCTCTTCTTGCGGTTTCTGCTGTTCGGTGAGTTTTTGCATTCGCTCAGTCTGTAAACCTTCAGCAAAACGTAGCAAGATCGATTCGGTATCCATCTCAAGGAATCTGGCATAGCTGCTTACCATACCGCGTCCCTGTACTGAAGAAGGTAAAAGATCAATGCGGCCTTCTTCTATGCGCTGCAAATAGTGTGAACGAATATGTGTGTGTCGTTCGACATCCGAAAGCGATAGACCCAGGTTTTCGCGCTGATCCCGGATTTTTTGGCCGATTTCCATGAAAATTAAACCGGCTTTGGTTTCTTTCATTTCCCCGGGGTGTTTTAATTCAGGCGCCTGTTGTTGAATAGGTTGAGAAAAGTTTCCCCCCTCATTTTGCGCAAGTATGTCTTCTTCAGACTCAAAAATGTTTGAAACTGGGGTGTTTTCTGATGGGACAACTTCGCCAGCATTGATTTGCTGTTTGCCATTCGTATCCTGCACATTTACAGCAGGCGAAAAGCGGTTATTCCATTGATCCAGCAATGGCGAAATGGATATCCCAAGAAAATCGGCATAAAGACGCAGAAATCCTTTCCCCTGAACATCAGAGGGTAATGATAAATAATCGTCATTTTCCAGAGCCTGGAGGTATTTCAGGCGGATGTGAGTTGCCTGTGCCGCTTGCTCCAATGACTGGTGTTTCGATTCACGTATTGTGCGTAATTGTTCGCCGATTGACATGTTATTCGTTTCCTGGTTAATTGAACGCGGTTATTATAACAAAAACCGGCTTGCTATATAATCTGCAAGCCGGTTTGCGTACTTTTCTTCAAAACAATACTATTCGGCAGGTAATTCTTCGACGGGTTCTTCAACTGCTGTCGTTGGTTCAGAAACCTGAACCATTTCACCTTCGCGATGGACCAAGATTTTGATAGCGGGGGTGAGATCGATTGTTAGACGGACATGAGCAGCGTGTTCGCCCAGGGCGCGGATGGGTTCCATTTCAACCTGGCGTTTGTCAATTTTTACACCGGTTTTTGCTTCCAGGGCATCTGCTACCATTTGTGAAGTGATTGAACCATAAAGTTTCCCGGTTTCGCCGGCTTTGCCTGCGAAGGTGAGGGTGATGTTGGCAAGGCTTTCAGCAACTCCGCTCATTTCAGAGTTCAAGGCTGCACGCATGGTGGCGGCTTTGGCACGAATGAACTCGGCCTGTTTGAGGGAGCTGGGTGTTGCAAGGGTTGCAAATCCCTGGGGAATGAGGAAGTTGCGACCGTAACCGTCAGCAACTTTTTTCACATCACCAGCCCGGCCTAATTTATAAACATCTTTCAAGAGTAAGACTTTCATTTTCAAGCCCTTTCGAAAAATATTCTGCGAAGGGTACAACGCAGTGAAAGAAATTTTACCAGAGCTGTTCAATTGCGTCAAATATCTAGTCGAAAATGCGCGGATGCTTATTGGTTGACGTATAATTAAAAAAAAGATTGGAGTGATTCCATGGATAAGGTATTTATTAAAGATCTCCTGGTTCGAGGTGTTATTGGTGTGTCAGATAGAGAACGCGCCCAACCACAGGATATTGTGATAAATATTACAATGTTGTCAGATATTCAAAAAGGTGGACGAAGTGATGATATTGCCGACTGTGTGAATTATCGTACAGTGGCAAAAAAAGTGATGGCTTATGCGGAGAAAGCAGCCAAATTCACCGTTGAAGCCTTGGCCACCGATATCGCCGAATTGGTACTAGAGGATGAAAGAATAACCACAGTTGTCGTGCGGGTTGAGAAACCCGGCGCTGTGCGTTTTTCAAAATCTGTTGGTGTTGAGATTGAACGGAGTCGATAACTCTAACACCGGGGTTACTGATACGAACCAGGTTTGTATCCTGGTGGGGTCAAATATTGATCCCATTCGAAATTGTAGATTGGCAGTTAGAGAATTATCTCGCAGTGTAAAGATTATTAAAACATCATCCATTTGGGAAACTGAAGCTATTGGTAGTCCGGGAGAAAATTTTTTAAATTTTGCTCTGATTGTTCTAACAAAAAATGATCTTGAATCCTTAAAAGTGACAATATTAAGACCATTGGAAGAAAAACTAGGCCGAGTGCGCGGTTTAAATAAAAATGCTCCCCGCACCATGGACCTTGATGTCGTACTTTTTAATTCTGTTGTGGTCGACGAAAAAATGTGGGAACAATATTTTATTGCGTTACCATTGTCAGAATTATTCCCGCAAATTGTTGAAAAAGAAAGTGGAAAACCCCTTTTCGAAATTGCCAGAGCCTTGTCAGCCGGTAAAACTGCTGTTTGCAGAGAAGAGTTAATGGTTACGATATTCAACGACTTTTTGAAAAATTAATCAGTCATTGAATAATGCAAAAAGATCAAGACAGTAACGAAAACTGTCTTGATCTTTTTGTTCGTAAATATCAAAATACTGATTACTTATCTGGGATTGTGCAGCACATGACCAGGTCGCGAGCTGCTTTTACTTCGTCCAGACGTTTCACCGGCGTTTTGTGAGGGGCGCCGTGCAAAAGGTCGGGTTGTTTTCTTGCTTCTTCTGCTATTTTGATTAATGTTTGAGAGAAATCATCCAAAGTGGCTTTGTTTTCTGTTTCAGTTGGTTCAATCATCAGCGCTTCATGCACAATGAGTGGGAAATAATTGGTTGGTGGATGGTAGCCATAATCAATGAGACGTTTCGCAATGTCTAGCGCATGAACGCCTGGAGCATCATTGAAGATACCTTCCACCACAAATTCGTGCATGCAAATTCGTTTGTACGGGACAGTATAAGAGTTTTTGATTTTAGAAAGAATGTAATTGGCATTTAACACGGCATGTTCAGCAATACTGCGCATACCTTTTGCGCCGTGCATGGCGATGTATGTGTAGGCGCGTACAAAAATGCCAAAATGCCCGTAGAAACTCTTCATCCTGCCAATTGATTTGGACGGCATAACCAATCCAAAAAGAGGTGGAACTTCATCAGTGCCTTCTTCAACAATTTGTACCAGAGGGCCCGGCAAGAAATCGACCAGTTTTTCGTTAACCGCGACAGGGCCTGAACCAGGACCCCCACCTCCGTGTGGTGTGGAAAAGGTTTTGTGCAAGTTGAAATGCATCACATCGATACCCAGGTCACCCGGTTTAACGATACCAAGTAAAGCATTCATGTTGGCCCCATCACCATAAACCAGGCCGCCGGCTTCGTGAACCATCTTGACCACTTCAAGTACGTTTTCATCAAACAGCCCCAGGGTGTTGGGGTTGGTCAACATGATGCCGGCCAAAGTGTCGTCGCATAGGTTTTTTAAAACATTCAGGTCAGCGTTCCCGCGTTCATCAGTTGGCGCAGAAACCACATCGAAGCCACTCATCACTGAACTGGCGGGATTTGTGCCGTGAGCTGAATCAGGGATGATTATTTTTGTCCTCTTTTCATCACCTTTTGCCCGGTGGTAAGCACGGATGATTAGCACACCGGCCAGTTCACCGTGCGCGCCAGCGGCTGGCTGCAGACTGACGCCGGAAAAGCCGCTAATTTCTTTTAACCATTCTTGCAAGGTAAACATCAAAGCCAGATTGCCCTGCACGGTTTCTTCGGGCTGAAGGGGATGAGTGAGGGCAAAACCGGGGAATCGGGCGGTTTCTTCGTTTACTTTGGGATTGTATTTCATTGTACAAGATCCCAACGGATAGAAACCTCCATCAACGCTGTAGTTTAAATGCGAGATATTGGTGAAATGGCGGACGACATCCAATTCAGATAATTCTGGTAGTGGAAGGTCTTTCCTTACAAGATCATCAGGCAATGAGGATAAAGGAACACCCACTTCAGGATATTGAACACCCATTCGACCGGGAGAAGACAATTCATATATAGTTGGTTCACTCATTGCCAATCTCC
This sequence comes from Paludibacter sp., assembly GCA_029973975.1. GTDB lineage: Bacteria > Bacteroidota > Bacteroidia > Bacteroidales > Paludibacteraceae > Paludibacter. The sequence goes on along the minus strand of JARKQF010000245.1, from coordinate 67,371 downwards.
TCCAGAACATCAATCAAGTAATCAATTTCTTCTTTGCTGTTCATTTCAGTAACAGCCAAGAGCATGTGATTCTTAAGGGTGGGATAGTCATGTTCGAGATCGTATCCACCCAAAATGCCGTGTTCCAGCAAATGGGCGTTTATGTGGGACAGGGGTTGGGATGTTTCAACCATAAATTCATGGAAGTATGGTTGCGCGGTATGAACTTTGTACTTTTTGTTCTTTTTTAGTTTCTCGGCGGTGTAATGTGCACGATAGTAGCAAATTTCAGCTACTCTATGCAATCCCTGCTTACCAAGCAAGCTCAAATAAATAGTAGATGCCAAAGCCATTAATCCCTGGTTGCTGCAAATATTGGATGTGGCTTTTTCTCTGCGAATGTGCTGTTCACGAGCTGTTAGCGTGAGGACAAATCCACGTTTGCCATCTGTGTCAACGGTTTCTCCAACCAGCCGTCCGGCGATTTTCCGTATATATTCCTGTTTTGTGGCAAAAATTCCCAGGTATGGACCGCCATACGAAAGAGGAATACCTAACGGTTGGCCTTCACCAACAACGATATCCGCGCCAAATTCACCCGGAGGCGTCAGAAGTCCCAGTGCAATAGGATTGACCACAACCCCGAACAACGCACCGGCAGCATGTGCTTTTTCAGCCAATTGAGTAAGATTGTAAATTCTGCCAAAAAAATCGGGGTATTGCACCATAACCAGTGCAGTTTCACCGTCAATCTGGGCTGTCAGTTCATCAGGAGTGAGTAATGGATTTGCACCCTTGTCACCAACAATTTTTAACGATTCAGTTCCCCCTAGATAGGTACGAAATGTATCACGATATTGGGGGTTGATCGAAGGAGACAAAATAAATTTTGTCCGTTTTCCCTTGAAATGATGGTAGGCCATGATGCCAGCTTCGGCAGTGGCTGAAGCGCCATCGTAATGGGAAGCATTGCAGACATCCATACCAGTCAGGGCTGAAATCAAGGATTGGTATTCAAAAATCGCTTGCAGCGTTCCCTGTGAGACTTCTGGTTGATAAGGTGTATAGGCGGTGTAAAACTCTCCCCGCCGGAGAAGGCTGTCAACCGCTGCTGGGATGTAATGATTGTAGGCACCCGCACCCAGAAAGCAGACCAATTCGCGTGTAGATTCATTTGCCATTGCCAGTTCCTGTAAATGGGTAACAGCTTCCATTTCAGTCAAAGGTTCGGGCAAATCTAGTTTAGGGTAGCGGTAATCTTTGGGAACATCGCAAAACAAATCTTCAATTTTGTTTACGCCAATGTCCCGAAGCATATCCTCCCGTTCTTCGTTCGTGTGCGGGATGAACATTAGTGGCCTCGCTCACTACAATACTTTTCGTATGCAGCGGCGTCCATGAGGCTGTCTAATTCGCCAGGGTTTTGCATTTCGATTTTGAATAACCAGGCAGATCCAAATGGATCACTGTTGATTGTTTCAGGTTTGTCAGGCAAGCTTTCGTTGACTTCAATGACCTTTCCTGAGACGGGTACATTAACATCGGCGGCTGCTTTTACTGACTCGATAGTTGCGCCAATATCATCCACTTTAACCTGGTCTCCAATTTTTAAATTGATTTCCACAAAAACAACATCTGATAGTGCATTCTGGGCATAATCTGAAACACCAACCGTTGCAATATTGCCTTCTTTGCGTACCCATTCATCTGTGTTCTTAAACTTCAAATCTGCGGGGAAATTCATCATACACCTCCAAGTTGATTAGAATAGAAAACGGCACACGCAAAAACCACTGGCGTGTGCCTCTGTCGTAAACCTGAGAGATTCACTCCTTGAGGAGTTTGCACCTTCGGTGTCTTTCGACTTTCCAGAGGAAGTGAGAAGCGGGTCCTTTTACCTGAGAGATTCGCCTGAGATTGCCTTGCCCAGGTTTGCCCCTTCGGCGCCTGTTAATTTCGGTCTCTTCCCAATCTTTCACTTATATTAAGGGAAAAATTCCCTCTCTGTAATAAATTATACCAGAATTACCCTGTGTTTTTTAATCTGGATTTTGTACACCAGGTTTATAACGAAATAGGGCTGAACCGACCACAGTGTCCAAATATTTAAGTCGATTTCTGAACATTCTTTCATAGGGTTCGCTGCTAGTTAAAATGTATTTATTCGCATAAACGTAGTCTAGGCCAATTTCATCAAGGTATTCATTTGCCCGGCCGCTTTTAAGCATTTGAAAATATTGATAACTATTGATCAGGCCATCCAAGTTGACAATGGTTCTATCTTTGACGAAATAGCCCAATACACCTCCTCCAGTTGAACCAATTACGGATCCAGGTTCAGTGGCGGCTTCCAGACCTTTTGCACCTGCTAGGTACCCTTCAATATCTTCTTTGTGCACTTTCCAACGAATGGTGGACGTGATGTGATATGTGTAATACATTCCCAGCGCAATTAGGCCCACGGCAAATAGCGCGTTAAGTTGTTTCGGTTGAAGAGATTTTTTTAAATTTCGATAAAGTACTTCGAAAGTGATTCCACCCAGTATAACTACCAGCACCATCTCGCAAATCCAATACCAGGCGTGACTGTTTACATAACCAGTCATATTATAGGATGCTATTTGAAAAAAGCACCCGACAAATAAAGGAAAGGCGTTGGTAATCTTTACAGCTTTTTTTAGATACTCTTTGTAGTTCCGGGATAAAAAATAAATCAATATGCTAATAAGCAACAGGGACGTGAGGACAAACCATGTATTGTTCGGATCTGTGTCAGAATTTTTTAGAATTTTATTGGAAGTATTCGCAAGCGAGTGAAGTCCATTCGTTAAAAAAATCCATGCTCCGTGTTTACCTAGTCCTGCAACCTGAATCAGGGAATCAATCGGGCGCCCATAAACTGAGTAAATGGTGCCCCACCAGCGTTTGATTTGTCCACTAACAGGCGAGGACGTTCCAAAAACGAAATGGCTCCAGGTCATATAAATTAACAACGCAGTCCCCAGCGGAATAAAATATGCTAATCCATTTTTTATCAATTGCAACCAGTCGGTTTTTACAGTGAGGGAAATTTTTTGTTCCATGTAGTTTGCAAAGATGCGGATAAGAAACTGGAAAACAATGGTGAGCACCAACTCAATTGCAAGGGCAGACCTTGGGAACCCATTGAAAACATTGATTTTCGACAGGAGATACATTAATCCTGTCAGGATAAACGAACCAACGGTTTGGTAGATAATTATGGATTTTAAGATTTCCCCATTATTTCGCATCGATTTATTTTCGTACAAACCTGCAAAATAATTCAGTGCTACCCTTAGAGCAATAGCAAGAATTGCCATCCAGATGCCTGATGTAACCAATAAATAATACGAATTCGTTAAACCAAGGCGAAAATAATAAGCCAGAAAAACCGCCAGAACGATTACAACCATATCCCCCAGGAAAAGAGATCTTCTTACATTGTTTGATTTGAGAGAAAACCAAATGCCAAAAATAAACAGCATAAACATGCTGTCTAACCTGCTAAAAAGCACTAAAATGGCAACAATGGATAATCCAATCAGTCCGATGATTTTTTCTCTATTCGAATACCCATTTTTCGTCTCCCATTCAGCAGCCATACATAAAAAGAGAATCACGAAGAATGCCTGCACTCCTGATTCCATGGCGAACTGAACGGTGATGTTATGTACACCCGGAAAGAATGCCCAGAACAATGCTACAGCGATGGCAGTGGTGTTTGATGCAATTTTTTTAAATAAGCGGTAGAAAAGACAAGCGGACAAAGCATGGAAAAAGGCCAGAACGGCAATAACAATTCTTAAAGGAAGAATTGGATCAGTTTTTGCAAGTGAAAAAATGGGAATACAAATCAACATCCATAAAGGATGATATCCATTTGTGAGACCAATCCGATCAAAAGTTGAACCAAATCCTTCTGAAATATTTTGAGCTGTTTTGAAATAGTAAAAAACATCATCTGTCGCAAACCAGCTCATGAGACTATTGGGAGGGCAAAAAATCACGTAACAATGAGTGATCAACACAATGAGCGTCAGAATTATTTCAAAAGGATATTTTTTGATTAGTTTTGGCACGATACACTCCAAGATTGAAGTACGAATGACAGTATATTTTTATTGAGAGTGATTAATGATATCAGATTTTTAAAACAGGGTAAAAATTTTTATAAGAAGGGATGTATTATAATCCCCATAGAAAATAAAAATTCAACAGACAATTTGCTTTGCTCTAAGGAGAAATCAGAATGTATGATATGCCTCTCGAAAAATACAAAGAGTCGCACCGGCTTCTCACTTCTCTCGAATATGAAACAAAACCAGTTGTGCATGGTTATGCAAACCGAACCCTTTTTATTGATTTAAGTAAAAATGAGATAGGAATAAAACCAGTTACGCAGCAGATGAAAGATATTTTTACAGGAGGGCGTGGATTTTGTTTGTGGCTATTATGGAACGCCGTGAATTCGAAAACACAATGGGATTCGCCAGAAAATGAACTGGTAATTGCCGGCGGACCGATTGGGGGGATCACACAATATCCGGGTAGTGGCAAGTCGACAGTTGTCACCATTTCACCATTAACAGGTGTAGCTAATGACAGTAATGGGGGCGGATATTTTGGACCGTATTTAAAGTATTCCGGTTTCGATGCGCTTGAAATCCAGGGTAAAGCAGAAAAAGACGTCATTATTTTTATTGACGGCGACAATGGACGAGTTACTGTTGAAGAAGCTCCATTGGAAATGCTGGATACGCATCGTATTAATGTATTGCTAACGGAAATGTATGCAAAGGATGAGAAGAGTCTGAGAGGTGTTTCGGTTATTTCTGCCGGACGGGCGGCTGATTATGCTGCAATCAGTGGATTGAATATCAGCTTTTTTGATCAGCGGCGTAAAGAAGTGCGAATTAAGCAGGCAGCCAGAGGTGGTTCCGGGCGGGTGTTTCGCGATAAGAAAATCAAAGCGATCGTTGTTCGATTTTCAGACATGAAGGGCAATATCAACGGGGTTGCCGATCCAGAACTGGTTAGCAAAGCGGGCAAACGAATTAATAAAGAAATTGCTGAACTCGATCCGGTTCAAAACGATATGGCGCATCTGGGGACTACAAACCTGGTAGAGGTTATGAATTATCATGATCTGTTACCTGTACAGAATTTTCGGTATGGAAAAAGCGACCAGGCAGTGAAAATATCAGCAGATTATTGGCGAAAGGTTTTTGATTACAGCGCACCTGATAGCTGTTGGTATGGTTGCAGTATGGCTTGTTCGCACATGGTGGCGAACTACACTGTGAAAACAGGGCCTTATAAGGGAAATATTGTGTCGGTGGATGGCCCTGAATATGAAACATTGGGTGGTGTGGGGTCCAATATTGATGTGTTTGATCCAGAAATTGTTGCAGAGATTAATTTTTATGCCGATACTTATGGTCTGGACACAATCTCTTTGGGCAATTCAATCGCTTTTGCAATGGAATGTTATGAAAAGGGGATACTCAACAAGGAAAACACAGGCGGGTTGGAACTAACCTGGGGAAATGCCGATGTCGCTTTGGAGCTAATTCATCAGATGGGACGGGGCGAAGGTTTTGGGATGATCGTTGGCCAGGGCATTCGAGCAATGAAAAAGCACTTTGTGGAGAACTTTGGCGCTGATCCTGAATATTTAAACGATATTGGAATGGAAATTAAGGGCCTCGAAATTTCCGAGTATATGACCAAAGAGTCGCTGGCACAGCAGGGTGGATATGCCCTTGCGACCAAGGGTCCGCAGCATGATGAAGCCTGGTTGATTTTTATGGATATGGTTTTAAACCAGATACCGACTTTTGAAGATAAGGCGGAAGCTTTGCATTATTTCCCGATGTGGCGAACCTGGTTCTCACTGCATGGACTGTGTAAATTGCCCTGGAATGACGTTGTTCCTGTGGATAATAAATTGGAGAAAGAACCTGCCAAAGTCCCTGAGCACGTCAAGAATTACACCTGGTTATATGAAGGTGTGTTGGGAAAACCAATTACCATTGATGAGATCATCTTTCAATCTGAAAAAGTTTACAATTTTCAACGAATTTTTAGCTTAAGAATGGGATATGGCAAACGAGAGAATGATTATCCACCCTATCGTGCAATGGGCCCTGTGACAGTTGAAGAATATCAATCGCGTGAAGAACGATATGATAAATCACTTCGCGAAGATGTTGGTTTAGACCCCGAAAAGATGAGCGTTGAGGAAAAGGTGGATGCACTTCGAAAATATCGATATGAGCGTTATGAAAAATTGGTCGATGCGGTTTACCTGCGCCGTGGATGGAACTCAAACGGAGTGCCAAAATTGGAAACCATCAAGCGGTTGGGGATTGACTTCCCTGAAGTGGTTGAAATTGTCCGGCAGAACGGTGGCTAGTTATTTGCAACCCTGATGATGTTCAGAATTCGATCAGGGTTGCAAATTTTATTTTTCGGTTATAATGCAGCCAATTGTCTGCATTATATAATCACGGAGGTGAAATTCAGAAATCAATTGTAACGGGAAAGTAATAGCGCATGATCTTGAGATACGGGGGGGGGAATTGTGATACTCAAGATGACGAGGATGAGGGTTCTTCGCCGCAAGGCGGAGTTAACCGCAATTGGCAAGTCGGTTGCGGGAAAATCGAGAGTTCAGCGGAAGCCCTCCTGGTGGTTCAAGCCATCTGTCTCTTTCCCACAAAAATCTTCACGCCATCTGCCGGCAGGATAAACTTCTGGTAGAAAGGTAATATTTGCCTGCTTAACTGCAAGGAAAATATCGCCTTGAACATCTATTTAGTTAAAAGGAGACGCTATGTGTGGAATTGTAGGTTACATTGGAGAAAAAAATGCAACACCGCTTATTTTAAACGGTTTAAAACGTTTGGAATATCGTGGTTATGATTCTGCTGGTATAGCCGTGATTGAAAATGGTAGTATTGTGGTTCGCAGGAATGTGGGAAAACTTGGCAACCTTGTCACGCTAGTTAATGACCAGCCCATCAGTGGAAAGATTGGAATTGGGCATACGCGCTGGGCGACTCACGGTGAGCCCTGTGAGCGTAATGCACATCCCCACCTGGGCAGCACAAAAGAAGTTGTTGTGGTTCACAATGGAATTGTGGAAAATTTCATCGAACTGCGTGAAGAGCTATCAGCCGAAGGTGTGGATTTTAATTCGGACACGGATTCAGAAATTATTGTGCACCTGATTGAGCGCTATATGGGCAGCGGCAAGGACATGGTGGGTGCTGTTCGCAAAGCTTTGAAACACCTGAAAGGTGCACATGGAATTGTGGTCATGTCATCGCGCGAACCCGATAAGATAGTGGCTGCACGTATTGGCAATGCGGGGGGGGTGGTTGTTGGGTTGGGTGACAATGAAATGTTTGTGGCTTCCGATATTCCGGCAATTCTGGAACACACACGGAAAATGGCATTTCTTGAATCTTGTCAGATGGCAATCGTCTCTAAAAACAGTTTTTCTGTAACAACCCTGGATGGTGAACCGATTGAACCACAGATTCACACCATTGGTTGGGATGCCGTCTCTGCCGAAAAAGGGGAATACCGCCATTTTATGCAAAAGGAAATTCACGAACAGGTTCGTTCGTTAACAGATACGCTGGCAGGCCGGGTTGATTTTGAAGAGGGGAAAATTCGACTGCCGCAATTAAATTTAACAGAAGACAATGCCCGACTGATCAGAAAAATTTTCATCACTGCCTGTGGCACAGCCTCACATGCAGGCATGGTCGGAAAACATTATTTAGAAAAATTGGCACGCATTCCGGTGGAAGTGGAAATCGCATCTGAATTCCGTTATCGTGATCCGATCATCGAGCCGGGAACTGTTGTGATTGCCATCAGCCAATCTGGAGAAACAGCCGACACATTGGCTGCAATGGAAGAAGCTCGAAAAAAGGGCGCAATAGTCTGGTCAATTGTTAATGCTATTGGTTCTCAGGCAATGCGTGTGGCAGATGGATATATCTCGATGCAAACTGGACCAGAAATTGGTGTAGCATCCACAAAAGCCTTCACAGCTCCATTGGTCGATTTATATATGCTGGCAGTTTTGTTGGGTGATTTACGTGGTGTGCTTAGCAGGGAAGAACGATATCAATGTGTGCAAGATTTACGTTTGATACCTCATCTGGTGGGGCGGTGTCTGGAACGTGAAGAAGATATCCTGGTACATGCGCAACAATTGAAAGATAGTTCCAATGCGTTATATCTGGGTAGAGGAATTAATATGCCAATTGCTTACGAAGGCGCATTGAAATTGAAAGAAATCTCTTACATTCACGCAGAGGCCTATCCAGCAGGAGAAATGAAACACGGACCAATAGCCCTGGTTGATAAAGAAATGCCGGTGATTGCCATTGCACCTCAAGACCCGTGGCGTGAAAAAATGATTAGCCAGGTGGAGCAGGCAAAAGCCCGCGGCGGGAAAGTGGCTATTGTGGCGACGGATGGTGACACACGTTCGGCGGAACTCGCCGATATTGTTTTCTGGGTTCCCGAAACACCCTGGTTGCTCAGTCCGGTGATCACGGTTATTCCGCTGCAATTGCTGGCGTATCACATTGCTTCATTGCGTGGACTGGACGTGGATCAACCACGCAATTTAGCAAAATCGGTGACCGTTGAGTGAAATTGGATAACTGCTTTGTAAAAATCACAGGAATGTTATAGTCAGGAAAAATATCTCAAAGAATAATAACAAACAGGTCACACAATTGTAAGGTATCGAGTGTGATCTGTTTGTTTATAAGTAAATTCTTTTCTGGCTGTGAAAACTTATGCCAAATTACAACTAAAAATGTCCTGTTTAGTTAAAAAAAGTGCTATACTTTGCAAATGCCAGGTAGGAAGATAAATCATGGAAAATGCTGATACGGAAATCCTCTTTCCACTACGCGTTATTCCCCACTTGATAGATTTACGAGGAAATGACTGGCGCAACCTGGTCGAGTTCGTGTCATCTAGTAGCGGCGATTCCATTGAAAAGTTAGCATTTGTTCTAATGATGGTTCGATTGGGCGGATGCATAACCTGCAATTCAAATTCATTTCGCGCCATGCGCGGTTGCACTGATTGCGCTCAACGAACTATCAAGCGATACCGTGATGATGATGAAGATTTAAGAAAAATGTACTTCGATTGCCTTAGCGAATTACAAGTGAAGCTCTAAATAATTGCACAATAGGTGGTAAAAGATGAGTGAATTAAATCAAGAAGTGATTTTTGAAGCATTAAGCAACGTGATGGACCCTGAGTTAAAGAAAGATCTGGTCACCTTAAAAATGGTTAAGGATGTCCAGATAAATGATTCTGTCGTTACTGTAAGCATTCAATTAACTACACCAGCCTGCCCGTTACGCAACAAGATTAAAAACGACGTGGAACAAGCTGTCAAAAATGTTCCAGGTGTGAAACAGGTTGAGGTAAATATGGGCGCTTCTGTTGCCGGTGATGGCAAATCGCGAGAGATTTTTAATCTGCCGGTGAAAAACGCAATCGCAATCGCTTCTGGTAAGGGGGGGGTCGGGAAGAGCACCGTGGCTGTAAATATTGCCGTGTCGCTGGCTCAACGCGGAGCGAAAGTAGGCTTGTTGGATGCAGATATTTATGGCCCAAATATTCCCACGATGATGGGTGTTGATGAGTTGCCCCTAACTGAAAATGAACGTATTCAACCAGCCGAAGCTTTTGGGGTGAAAGTAATGTCCATTGGGTTTATGGTTAGACCTGGGCAACCCCTTATTTGGCGAGGCCCATTACTGCATTCTGCCATTCGGCAATTCTTAAGTGATGTGGACTGGTGTGAACTTGACTATTTAATTGTAGATTTACCACCAGGAACCGGCGACGTGCAATTGAGCCTTTCAGAACACCTGGCACTAAGTGGGGGAGTGATTGTCACCTTGCCACAAGCCGTTTCATTGGAAGATGCCAGCCGCGGCTTGGAAATGTTTAATAAGCTAAATGTTCCGGTGTTGGGAGTTATTGAAAACATGAGCTATCTGTCACTTCCAACCGGGGAGAAAATGGATATTTTTGGAACGGGAGGCGGTGAAAGACTTGCCAAGGCAGCCCGAGTTCCGTTTCTTGGAGGTATTCCCATGGATCCTGCAGTCAGGGTTGGTGGAGATATGGGGATGCCGATCGTGTTGGCGAAACCCGATTCGGAGGCTGCAAAAATGTTTGTGCATATTACCGAATCGCTGGCTGCGACAGTCAGTGTGACCAACTTTCAAAACAAAGCAACAGGTGAGAAATAAATGTCAGAAGTTGATGAGCCTGTATCCTCCAACAATATGCTCGAACAACCCAAAACCACAGATTCGCTTGATTTAATTGGTGTCCGATTTGTTCAAGTTGGGAAAATATATCATTTCGTTTCGAACATGAAGGATGAGTTAATTCCTGGTGACGCGGTTGTTGTAGATACCAGTCGGGGAATGCAAATTGGTACTGTTGTGTATATTAAAAAGAATTCTGTGGACGCAAAAGAGGAGAATCTGAAACCAATTATCCGACGCTCCACGCCTCAAGATTTAATCATTCGCCAAAGCTGGGCTGATAAAGAAGCAGAAGTAATTGAAACCTGCCAGGGAAAAGTGAAAGAGCAAAATCTGAGTGGAGTAAAGATAGTAGACGCTGAATACAGCTTTGATGGAAAACATTTAACCATTCTTTTTAGCAACGAAACGGAAGAGAAGCAAGACCTTAAGGGACTGCGAAAAGTATTGCAGCGTAAGTATTCACCTGCAGAAATTGAGTTCAAACAAATTGGTCCCCGCGACGTTGCCAAGAATTTAAAAGGGATGGGTGCCTGCGGTAAAGAAACACGTTGTTGTACAGGTTTCCTGACAGAATTTTGTTCCATTTCCATTAAGATGGCAAAAGATCAGGGGATCTCGCTCACCCCATCTGAAATAACCGGTATGTGCGGCCGATTACGTTGCTGTCTCATGTATGAACATGAAACCTATACTGAGGCGCGAAAAAAATTGCCCAAGCGCAATAAGCGCGTTGTAACTCCGGTTGGTGAAGGAAAAGTGGTGGATGTAGTGCCGTTGAGGGAAATGGTTATTGTCGATATCCCCGATGTGGGAAAAAGAGAGTTCCCAAGCGACAAGATAAAATTAGTGGATGAAAATCAGAGTTGAATTGATGCGCATTGTGGTATGATGGGACGGTAATTTCCCTTTCTGTAGTGAATAAGATCTCAAGCAGTCACCTGATTGTCGTATCCTGAATATGACAAGAATTCATTGATATGGAGATCGAACATTGGAACAAAGTAGCTATTCAAAAATATTCAGTCATTACAAAGGCGAAGCGGGGGATTTGATTCCCATTTTGCAGGAATTGCAAAATGGATTGGGGTATCTTTCAGAAGAATGCATTGAGAAAACTGCTGAATTCCTAAACATCACGGAAAATGAGATTTTTGGCGTCGCTTCGTTTTACAGCCAGTTTCGCTTTGAAAACCCAGGCCGCAATATCATTCGAGTATGTACGGGAACGGCATGCCATGTGGGCGGTGGTCAATGGATTAGCGAGACGATTGAACGGGAACTGGGCATTCAACCAGGACAAACCACATCTGACGGTAAGTTTAGACTCACCCGAGTGGCATGCCTGGGCTGCTGTGCTCTGGCGCCTGTTGTTCAAATCAATGACACAATTTACGGTAGAATGACAGCTAACCGATTAAAAGATATTTTAAAACACTATGAATGATCTCTCTCAGCTACGACAAAAAGCCATCGAGAATTGGGATTTGATAATTCACAATAAAGTCCCGGTAATCTACATTGGCATGGCATCCTGCGGAAGGGCTGCGGGAGCCATGGAAGTTCTTCGGGCGGTTGAAGAAACATTAAATGCCAGTTCACACGTTGCAAGAATTGTCGAGGTAGGTTGCATTGGTCCTTGCTATCTGGAACCATTAATGGATATTCAAATGCCCGGTGAAGCACGCGTTAGTTTTGCCAATGTAACTCCCCAAAATGCGCGTGAAATTATTCAAGAAGTCATTATTGAGAAAAAAACCTATTCAAAGAAAGCAATCGGTTTCTTGAGTGCTGATGGGCAGAGAAAGCCTGAAGGAATACCTGCTTTTTTTGATATCCCCATGCTTAAATCGCAAGTCAGGTTGGTGCTGCGAAATTGTGGATTTATCAATCCTGAAGAGATTGATCATTATCTGGCTCGTGACGGCTATTTGGGATTGATTAAAGCATTGCAAATGCCTCCCGAGGCAGTGCTCAATGAGGTGAGAGAATCTGGATTAAGGGGAAGAGGTGGATCGGGATTTCCCACTTCAAAAAAATGGGAAATTTGTCGGAACAATCCAGGCGATACAAAATACTTAATTTGTAATGCTGATGAAGGCGACCCGGGAGCATTTATGAACCGCTCTCTTATTGAGGGCGACCCTCATGCGGTTTTGGAGGGAATGCTGATTGCTGCCTACGCTATAGGCGCAACGCACGGTTATATCTACATTCGTGCGGAGTATCCACTGGCAATTGAGCGTTTGAGAAAAGCCATTCAACAAATGACGGAATATGGGCTCCTGGGCGATCGCATCCTTGATACAGATTTTCATTTTCAAATCACATTGAAAGAAGGGGCGGGGGCGTTTGTTTGCGGTGAAGAAACCGCGCTGATTGCCTCAATCGAAGGGAAACGGGGTATGCCTCGCAGCCGCCCACCATTCCCGGCATCTCAGGGATTGTTTGGCAAACCTACAGTTATTAACAACACAGAAACACTGGGCACATTACCGAATATTCTTCGCAACGGCAGTGAGTGGTACAGGCAATTTGGTTGCCAGGGGAATTATGGCACCAAAACCTTCTCTCTGGCAGGCAAAGTGGTGCGTACCGGTTTGATCGAAGTACCCCTGGGAACTACGTTACGCCAGGTGATTTTCGATATTGGCGGTGGAACTAAAAAACCATTTAAAGCTGTACAGACTGGAGGTCCTTCAGGCGGATGCCTGCCAGCTTCATCCCTGGATCTCCCATTGGATTACGAATCGCTTAAAGCAGCTGGATCTATTATGGGCTCCGGCGGCTTGATCGTAATGGATGAAGACACCTGCGTGATTAATCTTGCTCAGTATTTTTTGAATTTTACGAAAAATGAATCCTGCGGAAAATGTACTCCTTGCAGGCTGGGTTCCATGCGTCTTGTGGAGATTTTGGATCGCATCAGTCGAGGCGAGGGCGAGTTAGAAGATATTGATGCTTTGAAACGCCTGGGCGAAACCATCCAAAAAGGATCTCTGTGTGGATTGGGGCAAACTGTGCCCAATCCGGTAATCACAACCATACGCTATTTCGAAAAGGAATATCTGGAACATATTCAAAACCATGTGTGTAAAGCCAATGTTTGCAAGGAATTAATTGAGTTTCGGATTGACGCAGAAAAATGTACGGGGTGTCACCAATGTTCCAAGGTATGCCCGGTGGACGCAATTACAGGTAAGGTCAAAGAAAAACACATCATTGATCCTGATAAATGCATTCACTGCCGTGCGTGTTTTGAAACCTGTCGATTTGATGCCATCTATAATGCGAAATCTCTCGAAAAAATGCAGGCGGTGACTGAATGAGCCCACAGACCAACTCGAACTTTCACCTGGTTATCGACGGCATTCCAATTGATACGCAAAAAGGAACCACCATTCTTACTGCCGCAACACAGAATGGCATATATATTCCTACACTTTGCGCGCATAAGGATTTGACACCATTTGGCGCATGCAGAATTTGCATTGTTGAAGTGAAAGGAAGAAACAATTATCCATCTGCCTGCACCACACCGGTAGAAGATGGAATGGAAGTATATACTGCGACAGAAAAAATTCAGCAAATACGCAGCGATATTGTTCAACTCATCATGGGCGAACACCCATCCAGTTGTTTGATTTGCGGATTGCAAGGCTGTGTTGAATCAAACAGCACGATGAGAAAAGTGGGTGTCACCACAGGCTGCCGTACCTGTCCAAAAGATGGGCAATGCGAATTGCAGAAAGTGGTGGATTATCTGGATGCGCATAATGCCAAGTACCCCATCCATTATCGCATGTTGCCTGTGGAGCGATTTGATCCATTTTACGACCGTGATTACAACCTTTGCATTTTGTGCGGGAGATGTGTGCAAGTTTGTCAGGATGTGAGATTGGCGGGTGTGCTGGCATTCAAAAACCGCGGACACGAAACGGTTATTGGAACGGCATTTGCTCGCAGCCATCTTGAAGCCGGTTGCGAATTTTGTGGAGCTTGCGTGGATGTGTGTCCAAGCGGCGCTTTATCAGAAAAAGCAAAAAAATGGTTTGGCGCACCAGACGGAGAGGTTCAAACTACGTGCGCTTTATGCGGCATCGGATGCCAGTTGACTTTGCTCACACACAACGGTGAAGTCATTGGAGCAAGTCCTGCCACTGGTGGACTGAACCAGGGGCTGCTATGCGTCAAGGGCAGGTTTGCCATCCCTGAGCTTGTCAATCACTATTCAAGAATGAAAAAAACCTATCAATTGGTGAATGGTTATAAGGATGAGTTGACCTGGGAGAGCGCATTGGAAAAAGCAGTCCAAACTTTATCATCCTGTGCCCCAGAAAAATTTCAGATGGTTGTTTCGCCTGACTGCACTTTGGAAGATTTGTATGTGGCTCAAAAATTCGTCAGGACAGTAATGAAATCCAATCACATAGCCAGCAGCGCCAATTGGGAACTGGGTAAAGCATACAATTCTTATGCATCTTTCTGGAAACGGGCTGGCAGGTTGAGCGATCTGGAAAAAACAGATTCCATTCTTTGTCTGGGATTGGACCTTCGCTATGCGCGATCAGTGGTCGGTGTTGCGGTGCGCAAAGCCAAACGCCGCGGTGCGAAATTAATCACCGTTTACCCTGGAAAACATACACTTACAAAGATTGCTAACATCAGTGAAATCGTCAATTCTGATGAGATTCTAAACACCTTGCAGTCACTAATTTTTGCTATCGAAAATCCGCGTAAAGGTAGCGGTTGGATAGAACAAGCTGCTCAGATCTTACAAACGGCTGTTTCCCCATTTATATTGATTGGTCAAGAATATTTTAACGGTGATGATGCGGAACTGGTTGCCGCATTGATGGATAGGCTGGCTGAAAAGGTTGGCGCGAAAATCTTACCTCTGCCGCCGTATGCAAATCTAACCGGTGCGTGGATGACAGGTGTGGAACCTTCCTTGTTGCCAGGTGGAATCTCATTTGAAAATGTTGATGCCAGAATATATTTTGAAAAGCAATGGGGGATTTCGCTTCCAAAAGATAGTGGAGCTATCTCTACTGTTGATGTTCTTTATTTAGTCGGGACCACCCCGACCACAGTACCTGTTCAGGCAAATGCAATAATCTATCAAAATGCATTTTCCCCAACGACCAATGACAACATTGTTCTTGCCTTGCCGACAACACCATTCACTGAAACAGATGGGTCGATCTTGAATCAAGAGAGACAATTGCTTAAGATAAACCCGGCTGTGCCAGCTTTTGAAGAAGCTAAGCCAAATTGGTTGATACTTTCAAACCTGGCCAAACGCATGGGAGCGGCTGGTTTTGAATATGACTGTGTCGCACAAATCACTGTTGAAATGAAAAACATTTGGGAAGAACTGGGGGCTGTGACCGATATTGTCATTGGGCAGGTAAACGTGCCGATTACAACACGCGAAATCCAGCAAGTTGCTGCATACTCAGAACATGCTTATCATGGCTTTCCGTTGGCAAAAATGGTTGGCGGGTGGAATGACCTCTATCCTGTGCAAGAAATCAAGGAATAGCTACCAATGTATCGAATAATCCACAGTCAGATGATCGCACCCAATATTCATCAGCTCGAGATTGAAGCGCCCAATATCGCCAGCTCAGTACAGGCGGGGCAGTTTGTCATCTTGAGAGTGGAAGATAATGGCGAGCGGATACCTTTAACCATTTCAGATTGGGATATTGAAAAAGGTTCCATAACAGTTATTGCCATTTTAGTTGGACATACCACTCAAAAATTGGCAACCCTGCGAGCCGGTGATATGATACCCACGGTTGCCGGTCCTCTTGGCAATCCTTTAGAGATGGATAATTTTGGTACAGTGGTGTGTCTGGGGGGGTGTTATGGAATAGGAAGTCTTTACGCGGTGGAGCGTGCATTGAAACAACACGGCAATCGGGTGATCACATTTATTGAGGGTAGATCTTCTTATTTACTCTACTGGGAAGAGAAACTGAAAAAGTACTGCGACAAGATCATTTTTATCACACGAGATGGAACGAAGGGTTACCGCGGCCATGTAGATCAACTGTCAGATATTCTTTCGGAGCTGGGAGAACCCATAAACCGGGTCGTGATCAATGGTTGTAATCTCCTTTTGAAAAAAGGCAGCGATGCGACACGTGATTTGAACATCCCAACCCAGGTGGCCTTAAACACAATTATGATTGATGGAACAGGGATGTGCGGCGTTTGCCGCGTTTCAATTGATGGAACCATGAAATTTGCCTGTGTCGATGGCCCATATTTTGATGGGCACCAGGTGAACTGGGATGAATTATTCAAACGACGGCAAACCTATATGGATGAAGAACTAAAAACCTTGCGAAGCAGCAAGGGACAGAGTAGTTTTTGCCAGTGAGATGACTATATGAGTGAACAAAAAAAGACACTGGATATGCAACGCCGTGAAATGCCCAAACAAGAACCGCAAATTCGCGCGCAAAATTTTGACGAAGTCGCTTTTGGTTACACAGAAAAATTGGCATTGGAAGAAGCATCGCGTTGCCTGAATTGCAAAAAACCACAATGTGTGGAAGGCTGCCCTGTGGGAATTCACATTCCAGAGTTTATCCAATGTATTGTTCGGGGTGATTTTCAACTAGGAATTCAGATTATCAAGGAAAACAATTGTTTGCCAGCGGTTTGCGGGCGAGTTTGCCCACAAGAATCGCAATGTGAAGGTTCATGTATCTTAAACAAAAAAGGCGGACAAATCGCCATTGGGCGACTTGAACGGTTTCTGGCTGATTGGGAAGCTTCTCAACCCGTGATGACTATCCCGGAAATGGTTGCGCCGAATCATATCAAGGTGGCAATTGTGGGCGGCGGCCCAGCTGGATTAACCACTGCAGGGGATCTTGTGAAGTTGGGATATGACGTTACCCTTTTTGAGGCGCTTCACCGCATTGGCGGGGTCTTAGTTTACGGCATCCCGGAGTTTCGGCTGCCAAAGAAGATTGTTAACCGCGAAGTGGAATATTTACAAAAACTTGGCGTAAAAATGGTGACTGATTTCATTGTCGGACGTACCCGCACGGTTGACAGCTTATTGGAAGAATTTGATGCAATTTTTGTTGGATCGGGAGCTGGTTTGCCCTGGTTTATGGGTATCCCGGGTGAAAATTTGAATGGCGTTTATTCAGCTAATGAATATCTGACTCGTATGAATTTGATGGGCGGCTACCGCCAAAATGAGGTCTATACTCCCATAAAAAAACATCATCGGGTTGTTATTGTTGGTGGTGGAAATGTAGCCATGGATTGTGCGCGCACTGCTTTGCGAATGGGCGCTGAAGCTCGCATTGTCTATCGACGTTCGCGGGCAGAATTGCCGGCTAGATTGGAAGAGGTTGAAAACGCCGAAGAAGAGGGTGTAATTTTTGATTTATTAACCTTACCAACCCGTTACATTGGTAATGAAAATGGCTGGGTGACAGCCATGGAATTTATCCGCATGGAATTGGGCGAACCAGATGCATCAGGAAGACGCAGCCCTGTTCCTATACCAGGTTCAGAAACAATTGTTCCTGTAGATGCGGTGATTTGCGCTATTGGCAACAGTCCCAACCCATTGATCGCATCTACCACCCCCGGGCTTTTGATCGGAAAACGGGGAAACATTGTGATTGATGAAATGACCGGAAAAACATCAAAAGAAAACGTGTGGGCCGGGGGCGATGTGGTTACTGGATCAGCCACGGTAATTCTGGCTATGGGAGCGGGGCGCAAGGCAGCGCAGGCAATTCACGAGAAATTTTTTCCACAAAAACCGTAGATTAATCGTCGCTAACCAATTATTCGGTTCTTGACGGCAATATTCGCCTCGCATACAATCGATAGCAGGATTGGAATTTCCTTATGAAGAAAGCGTCAAAAACAATTGGGCTGGCGCTTGGCGGCGGTGGTGGTCGCGGCCTAGCCCATGTCGGTTTTTTAAGAGAATTGGAAAAGGCGCGAATACAATTTGATATGGTGAGTGGTACGAGTATTGGGGGGATCTTCGCAGCATCTTATGCTTTAGGCATTTCAATTGAAGAGATTGAAAATCGTTGCCGTAAGCTGTCAAACGTGCGCGAATTGATGAAACTGGTTGATATGTCTCCTCCCAGGCGTGGTTTGTTGGAAGGTGCAAAAGTCCGTGAGTATCTATCACAGTTTATTGATCCTGATTTAACATTCCGCGACACAAAAATCCCGTTATCGATGTGCGCTGTTGATTTAATTTCCTGTAAAGAAGTAGTTCTGGATTCGGGAAATTTGCTGGATGCAGTCATGGCGACAATTTCACTTCCAGGGCTTTTCTCGCCTGTAGAAATTGGTGATTACCGCCTGGTAGACGGCGGTTTGTTGAATTATTTGCCGGCTGATTACCCACGAAGACTGGGTGCAGATATGGTTGTTGCCGTGGATGTAATGAATGACCCATACAATGAGATGCCGTGGCAAGAATTACCGAAAAACCTACTTTTTCCATTCGCCATTCCAGAATTTTTCCTTGATTTCTACCGAGCTGAATTAATCATGGTTGCAGAAATTACCATGCGGAAATTACGCGAATCGAAACCAGATATCTTAATCCGTCCACCAATCCCAGCCGATGTCACCACATTATTGGGGTTTACAAAAGCAAATGAAACAATAACTGCGGGAGAACGCGCCGCCCTGGATGCTCTTCCCGCGATCTTATCCATTTTTCAAAATGGAAAGAGAATTGAGGAAGAATTATGCGAGAATTAGAAGAAAATGAACGCGCCCGTCGAATTGCCATGTTGATTGACGGTGACAATGCCCAACCGACCTTAATTAGCAATATGCTGGCAGAAACTGGAAAGTATGGTCAGGTGACCATCCGCCGAATTTATGGCGATTGGACTACTGCTAACATGAGTGGGTGGAAAGATACATTGCAAACCAATGCTATTCAACCTATTCAGCAATTTCGATATACTATTGGAAAAAACGCGACTGATAGCGCGATGATTATTGATTGTATGGATATTTTGTATGAAGGAGTGGTAGACGGTTTTTGCCTTGTTTCCAGCGACAGCGATTACACCCGACTGGCAACGCGGATTCGAGAAAAAGGTGTTTTTGTGATGGGGATAGGCAAGAAAATGACTCCACGTGCGTTTGTCAGTGCCTGTGATGTGTTTGTCTATTCGGAAAACCTGCTACCCGATGTGGATTTTAACCGCCAGACGAAATCAAAGAAATCAGCGGCTGGAACCGAGTCTACTGCACCTGACCTGGTTCCTCTATTAAGAAAAGGATTTGACCTGGCAGTTCAGGATGATGGCTGGGCTTTCCTGGGGGTTCTTGGCCAGCATTTACGCCAACTAGATCCAAGCTTTGACCCTCGCACATATGGATACAAGCAGTTGTCGCATTTAATCAAAGCACAGACAGATGTTTTCAAAATGAAAGTCAACAAAGAGCAAAAAGATACAGCAATCATTTCTGTGACATTGAAAGAAGGAAGTGAGTAACTAATCATCCTGTTGATATTGAGCCTTATTCCAGTTCCAGGGTGAAACCATGAAATAACCGGCGATGATGGTTGCGATGATCGCTATGGGGATTAAGAGCAACCCCAAAAATGATATGGGGGGGATTATCGGAGCAATCGCAAATGCGCCAAGCCCCAGTAAAAATGTCGCCAGTGCAATTGTAAAAGCTATACCAGCATAGAGGAAGCCTTTGCGTTGTGATGCAATGCGTTTCCCTTTTATGGCTCCAGTTTGCCCGTTGATCATAACGATTTGATATTGTCCATCATCATCCAGATAGTAAGTAGTTAAAACAGGCAGCAATACTTGTGTCCAATTAAGATTAAGAAAATCTGGATGTAAGTGATAATCCTGAATTTGATCGGCGTCACAGGCTATTGCCACGTCGTTGCAGGCTAGTTTTTCAAATGTGGGTTGGGCATTTTGCCAGGCTAGATTTGGTTCAATGTTTGGGACGGCAATTCTGTCGTTCGTAATTATTGATGGAGAATATGGGATGGACTGGTTTAAGTCATACTCATTTTTATTCGAACTGGTGAGAAATTTATCAAAATTGGTGTTGGCCAGTACAGGGATATTGTCGTAGCGGCGTGAAATTTCACCAGATCGCTTTTCCCAGCGCAATTTTTTCTCAATTACGTCTTGAGATTGCCAGGAGCCATTGGAATACTTCTCAACAGAACTTTTTACCTGTTGGGGAAAACCTGCCGTGGCAACCCATTGCCCATTAATGGTTGCATCTACCAACCACATTGGTAAATACAACAAATTCAACCGATTGATTAACTGCTGGGTTGAAAAGTCATCACATCGCATTTTAACTTCATTGACAAATTTGTCCAAAAGGAGATTAGCTCTATTCGAATCAATCTTTGAAGGTATTATTTTCTCAGGTGGTTCACTTCTGAAAAGCGATTGAGATTGTTTCAGATTACCTTGAAAGCAAAAGGGACATACTATCTCCAGATCGCTTTCAGGAATCAAAAAGGAACTATGGCAATTGGTGCAATCCGCGATGATTCTTTGAATTCCCCATTCGGGTGGGAGCCGGTCTGATAGGATGTTCGATGTAATGGACATGGTTAATCTGCCTCTGAATCTATGGCGCTTTTTATGATTGTGACACTGATAATAGCCCCAATTATAAAAAGTATTAATCCTAAAGCCAGTGGTATCACCCCAATGCCTCCCAAGAAAAGCAAAATGAAACCAATTCCACCGAGCCCAAGTCCGGGTATTAATAAAGCAGCAACAGCCATCCAGACTTTCCACCATTCTACTGGTTTTTGTCCAGAAATATTTCCATTTTGTCCATTTACGATTACTTGAAAAGTTCGCCCAAGGTAGCGATAGGTTGAAAGATAAACGGGCAAAAGTGCATAACGCCAGGTTTCATCACAAAAATCAGCAGACATTTGAAAATCTCTCACATGCGAAGTAGGAATATCCTGTTGGCAGGCATCCTGTGCTTTTTCGCGCATAATGGCTTTGCCGGTTTCCCAGGCTGTATTGAGCGGAATGCTGAATTTTTGGGCTTGCCAGCCAGCCAAAAAATCTGGAGAATATTTAACGAGAGCGCCAAGATCATAAGTTTGAATATTGCCAAACAGGCGTTTGCTGATCTGGTTACTTCCCAACACAACCAGGTTTTCAATAGCGAGCTGCACATCCCCCGATTCAGGCCGCCAGTCAATGTGAGTCCTGGTTTGCCAGGATTTTGAACCATGATCGTAATAACGTTCCTGTCGTTCATAGCCAACCAGGGCGCTCCAATGAGCCTTTATATTGCTGCTAAATGTCCAGGTGGGAGCATAAATTCCCAGGAAGGGGTTGAGTGAACTTAGTTCTCGCAGCGTTTTGGGATTGAACCAGCCTTTCCCCAGCCATTCATGGGCAATAAGCCGAAGTTGTTGGTCGGTTATCTTAAATGGGGCTAATAAAGAAGGACGAAGTTTTGGATTTAATTCATTCCCAATATTCACCTCATTAGAGGCGCAAAATGGACAAGTATGCGAAAAATTTTCATTGGTAACAGAAAGCTCAGCGCCGCAACTGGCACAACGTAATTCTCGTCTTTGAATACCCCAACCTTGTTCGTCAACTTGAAGAACGTCCAGTGTGAAAGCATTCCCGGGTAAGGATGTTCCTACCTTTTGCGCGTTGGGTTGAGTTTGAAATCCACAATATTCACATTTTACTCCGGCAACACTGACATCAAATCGGGTTGACGCCCCACAATTGGGACATTTGTAGTCTTTTCTTTGGTGTTCTTCATGAGAATCTGGGTTTGGAGCAAATACCGTTATACCATCCAATTTTGATTCAATTTGATGAAAATCTTCCGGTGGAACGAAGACGGTTGGATTGCCGGGTTGTTCTTTCATGTTTATCCTTGTAATGAATGATGATTTATTTTAATCGTTCTCTCTCATCTGTGATGATTTGACTGAAATATTTTAATGTATATAATATACATAAATATATCTATAATATCTTAAATAAATGGGAGCACACAAAATGAAACTGGCGATCGTGGGTTTGGGGCGTATGGGCGCCAATATGGCAATCCGGTTGATGAAAAATGGGCATGAGGTGGTTGGTTACAATCGGTCACGTGAAATAACTGAACAATATGCTCAAGAAGAAGGAATTATTCCAGCCTTTTCACTTGAAGGGATCATCGAAAATTTAGAGGTGCCAAAAATTGTCTGGATGATGCTTCCAGCAGGACAGGTTACTGAAGACAATTTTAACAAATTTTTGGATTTATTATCAGTGGGAGATATTTTGATTGACGGGGCTAATTCCAATTATCGCGACACCATACGTCGATCAAAGGCTGCAAATGAAAGGCATATCCATTTCCTTGACACAGGCGTTAGCGGGGGAATCTGGGGGCTTCAAGAAGGTTATTCTCTGATGGTGGGAGGAGAAAAAGAAATTGCCGAATTTTTAAGACCCATATTTGAATCGCTAGCCCCGTCTTCTGATTTGGGTTGGGGGTGGGTAGGTACTCACGGCGCCGGTCATTTTGTAAAAATGGTGCATAATGGGATTGAATATGGGATGATGGAGGCTTTTGCTGAGGGATTTGAAATCCTGCAAGCGCGAAAAGACCTGGGTTTGGATTTATATCAAATTTCCCAGATCTGGCGATATGGTTCAGTTGTTCGTTCCTGGTTATTGGATTTGATTGGTAATGCTTTGAAAGAAGACCCTGAACTAAATGCCCTGAAGGGATGGGTGGCAGATTCGGGTGAAGGGAGATGGACAATCCAAGAATCGCTCGACCTGGGAATCCCTGCGCCTGTTATTACTGAAGCCGTTTTCAGGCGTTTCTTTAGTCAAAACCCGGATGCTTATTCAGCCAAGCTGTTAGCAGCCACACGCAATCAATTTGGCGGCCATGCAGTAAAAAAAGCCGATTCGGAGGGTTAGACTTTGGACAATAACCTTACGGTTAATCAATCTTCGATGGGTAAGTTGGCATTCGTGATCTTTGGGGTAACCGGTGATCTTACCCGGCGCAAACTTATGCCAGCGCTTTACGAACTGGCAAAATCAAACAATCTGCCTGCTCCTCTGACCATAATTGGTTTTGCGCGAAGAGATTGGACTCACGAAATGATGGTTGATAACCTAACCAGGGGGTTATCGGAATTTTCCCGCACAAAACCAATTGATATGGAAATAGCAACCCGTCTGTTTTCCGGCGCGAGATATATTCATTCTTCTTTTGAAGATGACGCTGGATACGATGAAATTAACCGGCTGATCCAGGAGGAGGGCTTTGAAAATGTGTTGTATTATTTAGCCACACCGCCTGATTCCTATAAAGCAATTATTCAGAGAATTGGGAAAAATTGCGCCCATGCAGCCGATAAAAAGTGGACTCGTATCGTCATTGAGAAACCATATGGAAATGACCTGGAAACCGCCAGGGAACTTGAGGACGAGGTTCATAAAGTATTTAACGAAAACCAAATTTATCGAATTGACCATTACCTGGGTAAAGATACCGTTCAAAATATTTTAGTGTTTCGGTTTGCCAATGGCATTTTTGAACCCCTGTGGAATCGTAATTATGTAGACCATGTGCAGATTACTGTTGCGGAAACCGTTGGTATTGGCAACCGGGCGGGATATTATGAACGCTCGGGAGTAATCCGGGATATTTTTCAAAATCATATGTTGCAGTTATTGGCATTAACAGCTATGGATGCTCCATCAGCATTCAATGCAGACGCTGTTCGGGACGAGAAAGTGAAGGTGCTGCGGACCCTGCGGCCTATTCGAGGCGAAGAAGTTATAAATGAGACATTCCGGGCGCAATATGTATCGGGTATGATTGGAAATGAACGAGTACCGGGTTATAAAGAGGAACCCAACGTTTCCGCTACATCAACCACAGAAACATATTTAGCTATGCGTTTGTTTGTTGAGAATTGGAGGTGGTCGGGCGTCCCATTCTACATGCGCTCTGCAAAGCGAATGCCGTCACGTTTCACTGAAATTGCAATACAATTTAAGCAATTACCCTTGTCGTTGTTCAACTGGAGAAACCTGGCAGGTGATGCGCCCAATGTGCTTGTGCTCAAATTGCAGCCTGATGAAGGAATTACTTTAAGTTTCGGGGCTAAATCTCCCGGACATATTAACCAGATTACACCGGTTCAAATGGAATTTGGGTATTGCGAAACATTTGGGTTGGAACCCCCGGAAGCCTATGAACGTTTGTTGTTGGATTCGATTATCGGCGATGCAACTCTTTTTACACGTACTGATGAAGTGTTGACACAATGGGAATTTGCATCCGCCATAATTGATTCGTGGGTCGCTCATCCGATAAAAATATTACCAGTCTATGAGGCGGGCACATGGGGACCTCCGGGTGCAGATGAATTTATTCAAAAGCATCGGCGTAAGTGGCGGCAACCTGAAATTCAAGATTCGCAATGCTAGAGGTTTTTTCCACAGTTGGGGCAAATTTTGTCTATCGTGTGAATGACATAACCGCAAAACCGACAGGTGGTGGGTTGTTCATCACCAAGCGGGGCTCCGCAGGCAATGCAACGAGATTCACCAACTATATTGGCTGTACCGCAATAACCACAAACTAATCGGCGCAAACGGTCTGATAATTGATGAGAGGCGTTGAATCCTCTGGCTGTCTGTTGAATGACCATCCAAATTTCATCAGAAAGCTGAATCGATTCGATATCCTGGGCAAGATCATCAAGCCGGGTAATTAAATTCACTGGATTTAGCAGAGTGCTGATGGCGGTTTGTCCCAGGCTGGCAACCACTCCAAACAGGTTTTGTTTACTCACATCTATGGATACACCATCTTCTACCGGTGTGAGCGATACAGTCAAAGATGTGTGCCCGCCGGATGAGCGGTAATTCGAGGTAGTGATTTGTACAAACACCTGTTTATCATTACTGATCACCTTGGTGGTGTAGTTGTTTTGATTGAAACGCGAAACCAGAGCATTTGCGAAATCACTTGGAGATATGTCACCGTGAAAGATTTTGCTTGCCATGATATGCATTATAATCAGAAAACCTTTTTTCGAGCAAATATTTATGGATATTAAAAGAAAAATAACCGCCAATAATTTGTTGTATATTTTGCCCATAATGATGGCGTTTGCGATTACTTCTCAAGTTTTTGCTGAAGTGCTGCCACAACAACCCACCATCAGTGTTCCAACCGTAACGTCAACACCCAGTGGGCCGAAAATAACTGTTCGCCTTGACGCTGATCAAGAGCAAATTAATGTTCGTTCTGGTCCGGGTACTTATTATGATAAAGTTGGGGTTTTACTGGTGGGACAGCAAGCCACAGCAAAAGGGCGATCGGCTGGCGGTGAATGGATTTTGATCGACTATCCGGGTATTCAGGGGGGATTAGCCTGGGTTTATGCGCCACTGGTTGAGTTGACCGGTGGAACCGTTCCAATTGTTGAACCTCCGCCTACACCCACACCGGTTGTCACACCCACCATCGACCCGACTCTGGCAGCACAGTTTGTGGTGACGTCTGCTCCAACTCGTTTGCCCACTTACACAGCTCCCCCTCCCTTAACCATCCCTACTTTCAGGGCTCAAACAGGATTGCAGGCTCCAGGGGGGATTCCAATGGGGTTGGTGATCTTATCTCTGTTTGGCGCGGGTGCCTTACTTGGTTTCTTTACCCTGGCTCGCAATCGATAAATTGTAAGACTAACTTTTCAAAAATGCGCCCAGGCCGCGAAAACATGATGCCCCCAATTTGTGCTCTGATTGATCGGTGCAGTATTTAATCTTGGCGCCTGCTGTGTTGAGATAAGTATAGGCAGCAACAGCTTTTTCAATTGTTACGGTCTGATCATTTTCTCCATGTGCAATAAAGTATTCAATGTTATCCATCAACCCTGGTGTTATATAAGCATCACAACCTTCGGGGATAAATCCAGCCAGAGCGGCAACCTTTTTCACCCATTGTGGATAAAGAATCGAAAGGGTGTATGCCATGGCGGCACCCTGGCTGAAACCGACAATCGCGATTGGCGGATTCTGAATGTCATTTTGTGAAAAATACTGATCGAGGGTTGTTTTCAATGTGGTAGCTGCTTCAACGTATTGGGAGAATATCTGCTGACTAATGAGTGGTTTTTTCTCGTCAACCCAGGAATATCCTCCCAATGATGAAGGATAAGGAGCCCGTGGGGAGACGATTAATGCGTTTGCCGGCGCTTCCCGTCCGAATATCCACATGGAATTTTCATCACCCGTGTAACCATGAATTAGCAGGAGAATTGATTCAACCTGATCCATTTCAGAAAGGTTAGTTCGTAAGATTGTATTTTTAAAAATGGTTAATAAGGGTTTATTCTTTGTTTGCATTTTTCACAACCTGATCGATTGCCCATAAAAAACCCGCTATTAAGATTATTGGAATTAAGCCGCCACCAATGCAAAACAGACCGCTTAATGCGGCCTGAGGGCCGTAAATCAGATAAATCAATCCATCGCCAACTATGAAAACAATGATCAAGCCCCCAACAATTAACCGAAAAATGGTACTTTTTTGATACGAACGCAAATCACGCATGTATAATCAACTTTCTTCAAACCCATTTTCGATTGGCAGAACTTTTCCGGGCAGGTAACGTTTCTTAAAGCGGCGAGATATGGTGTTTTTGATGGAAAAAGATTGACGAATTTCATCGAGCGCATCTTTAACGGCATGATCGCCAATTTTGACGAGTTCGTATGGATCGACATCATCTATCAAACCATATTGAATAACATCCGGCCGAATTAAAACATCCGGTTTATCGATATTCAAACGCAATTCGGTCATCATCCTGGAGGTAATATCCATGGATTTGGCAAAGATATTAAATGCCTGGGTCACTCTTAATTTGGAAAATTGCTCAATCAAAGGTCGGGGGATGGGCGATTTTTCCGGTATTTTTAAGGGGTTGATTTGTGACCATCCTTCTGCGGATGGAGAAAGACAAATTGCCACAACTGGCAGGTCAGGACGAAGATAATGCGCCAGTGCAACCGGTACCGGGTCTAGAACACCACCATCAACCAGTATTGTATCTCCGATATCCTGTGGTGGAAAAATACCCGGGAAGGCGCTGGTTGCCAGCAATGCTTCAACCACATATCCTTGCGACAATACAACTTCTTGTGAAGAGACGATATCAACTGCAGTGCAGGCAAAAGGAATGTCCAAATCATCGAATTTCCTGTTGCCAACAGCTTTCATCAAAATTTCAGATAAACCTTTAAGTCCAAGCAAGGAAGGGCCGTCGTTGGGATTGCGCAAAAAAAGATTGTTGTGATCAACATTTTTGATTAGTTCACAAATTTCTGAGGGTGAATAACCGGCTGCATATACAGCGCCCACAATACCTCCGGCGCTGGTTCCGGCGATTGCACGAATCTGATAACCTTCTTCTTCCAATCGTTGAAGCGCACCAATGTGAGCGATTCCGCGAATTCCTCCGCCACCCAATGCAATTGCAATTTCGGTCATAGAATAAACCTTCTTCTTGATATTTTAATCTGGCGTCCATAATTATAGCGCGAATAATGTTTGCAAAACGATCCCGAAGTAAAGGTATCTTATGTTAGAATGGCGTTATGGGAATCAAGATCGTTTCGCGAAATAAAAAAGCACAATTTGAATATTTTCTTTTTGATCGTTTTGAAGCCGGGTTGGCTCTACATGGCAGCGAGATTAAATCCATTCGCGCCGGGCAGGTAAGCCTGGCCGAAGCCTATGTGCGTGTAGATATGCATGAGGCATGGTTGGTTAATTCTCACATCGCTCCCTATGAAGCAGCGAACCGGTTTAATCATGACCCCAAACGTGAAAGGCAGTTGTTGCTGCATAAAAAAGAAATATTGCAATTATGGAATGCCATCCGTCAAAAAGGAGTAACCATAATTCCTGTTCAATTGTATTTAAAAGACGGGCATGCCAAAATTGAAATCGCCGTTGGAAAAGGTAAGAAATTGTATGACAAGCGCGAAGCTATTGCGAAACGCGATATGGAACGAGATACAGACCGCGGACGAATAAGATAAGGGAATCCATGAATGCTGAAATCTAGCGTCGTTGCTCTGTTGGTTACTGCTTCCGCTGCTTTGATCTGGCTGCGGTTTGTTGACTTTTTAGCCCAT
Organism: Paludibacter sp.; assembly: GCA_029973975.1. GTDB lineage: Bacteria > Bacteroidota > Bacteroidia > Bacteroidales > Paludibacteraceae > Paludibacter. Next base: position 38,819 of record JARKQF010000245.1, on the reverse strand, counting down.
CGCGGAATTATTCCAAGCGACGTTAGCCGAAAACTCATCCATATAGGCACAGGACCAATTTTCGTGACTTGCTGGCTGCTTTTTCCGGACGAACTGAATGCCAGATTCTTTGCTGCAGCAGTTCCTCTGTTAATTACGGTCCAATTCGTCATGGTTGGCTCGGGCTTAATCAAAGACCAGGCAGCAGTTGATTCCATGTCGCGATCAGGTGACAGACGTGAAATTCTGCGCGGCCCGTTGTATTACGGTATTGTTTTTGTCTTGTTAACGATTCTTTTTTGGAAAGAATCTCCGGTTGGTATCGCAGCTTTGATGATGTTGTGCGGTGGTGATGGCCTGGCTGATCTGGCGGGCAGCAGAATGAAAAGCAGTGTATTGCCCTGGGCGCCGCGTAAAAGCATCGCCGGAAGCGTTATGATGTTCCTGGGCAGCTTTCTTCTTACATACCTGATTATCCTGATTTACAATTTGGCGGGTGTTTTTTGGGGGACAATGAGCGATTTTTCCTGGAGAATTACACTCCTGGCATTAACCGCTATGATTGTCGAATCTCTGCCATTTAAGGATATTGATAATATTACAGTTCCTCTTGCAGTAGTAATGCTGGGATGTTTTCTGTTCCCTATTTAAAAGGGTTGAGTAGAGCGTTCATTTTCTTCATAGTAAAATATTACAGATTTACATTGTCCAATTTTGTAGGACAAAGGATTAAATAATATGCTCTCACGTCGAGATTTTTTAAAAAGTAGTATGATAACCGCCGGTGCCATTTTTATAAAACCTGGCAAAATTTGGCAATATTCAAATGCACAATGGGACACAAATGCCCAGTTGGGTAGAAATTGCTCTGGGGGAATGATTACCATGCGAGCCAAACCTTCAATTGACAGCGCCAAAGTCAAAGATTTGTACGAAGATGAAGTTGTTGTCTGGAATCAGGAAGTTATTGGGGAGGCGCCACTGGGGGTATTGAGTAGACGTTGGGTCGAAACGCCGGAAGGGTATCTCTATGCGCCCAATGTGCAACCAGTGCGAAACAATCCCAATGAACCGTTAACCAGTTTGCCAGTTACCAGTGAAGGCACAGGTATGTGGGCAGAAGTGTCAGTGCCCTATGTTGATTTGGTTTTGGAAAAAGCACCTTCTTCTCCCTGGCTAAAGGAATATCTAGAAACCGGGCGAAAACCCCGCCTGTATTACAGCCAGGTGATGTGGATTGATGGTGTATCTCAAAACGACCAGGGGCAACTTATGTATCATGTGAATGAAAAATATGGGAATCCAGGTGATGCTTTTTGGGCTGACGCACGAGCATTTCGGCGATTGACTGATGAGGAAATATCCCCAATTAATCCAGACGCTGTCGATAAAAGAATTGTTGTTCATCTAAATTATCAGACACTTTCATGCTATGAAGGCAATAACGAAGTCTTTTTTTGTCGGGTTTCAACGGGGGCGAAATTTGATGCAGAAGGAAACGTTGTTGAAAAATGGGCAACCCCCATCGGCGCTCATCAACCCTGGCGCAAGGTGATTTCCATTCACATGGCCGGCGGCTCAACAGGATCTGGTTATGACACACCTGGAATTGCCTGGACGATGTTGTTTGATAAAGATGGTGCTGCCATTCATTCTACTTTTTGGCATAACGATTTTGGTACACCCAGGTCACATGGATGCGTTAATGCCAGACCTGAGGATGCCAAATGGATATTTCGCTGGTCATTACCCCAGGTGCTAACCGACCCGGGAAACTATGACATATCTGGTCCCGTTGGCACTGTCGTCGATGTTGTCGAAAATCGAGCATAGAATTTTGTGGGTTTACTGGTGTGGTTTAAAATGCTGAATGTGACCTTGTATTATTTACCCGGTGACGAAAGATGCCTTCAAGTTGAAAAATCATTACTTGAAGTTAACAAGGATATTCCGCACAATCTTGTAAAAATTAATATTTTGGATGATGAATCAAATCGGAATGCCTATACTCAGGACGCTCCTGTAATACTGGTTGGGCCATATCAATTAAAAGGTTTGTTCACAGAACAGGACATCAGAATTGCATTAATGGCTGCTGAAAACAGGGTGAGAAATTTATTAGAAGAAAAATCAGCTAAGTATCAAGAAAGGTTGGAGAGGGGAAGAAATTTATCTGGGGCTGATCAATTTTCATTATGGTTTGCGGCGAAATATCTGCTGGTATTCAACTTACTTGTGTTCTTGTATTTTTCCGTGCCTTTTCTAGCCCCAATTTTTATGAACGCTGGCTGGACTGTCCCCGCAAAAATAATTTACACAGTTTACAGCCCACTTTGCCATCAACTTGCATTTCGGTCCTGGTTTTTGTTTGGGGACCAAACGGTATATCCGCGATCATTGGCAGGCATGACTGAATTATCCTCTTATGAAGAGGTTACTGGACAAAGTCCGGAAATCAATTTGCTGGAAGCACGCAAATTGATTGGTAATGAGGTGATGGGATATAAAGTTGCAATTTGCGAACGATGTGTTGCCATGTATGTGGGAATATTCCTGTTTGGTGTGCTATTTGCATTGACAAAAAGAAAAATAAAATCATTGCCCTGGTATCTATGGGTTTTAATTGGATTGGTACCCATAGGGTTGGATGGAGTATCTCAATTACCAGGTTTGGCGCAAGCGATTTTACCTGCATGGATCTTAATTCGTGAAAGCACCCCAACTCTTCGGACGATCACTGGATTATTGTTTGGAATTACGACTGCCTGGTATATTTATCCCATTATCGAAGAAGCTATGTCGGATACGCGTCGGTTACTTTTACGCAAATCAGCAATTTTAAAACAAGGCGAAGAAAATATTTAATATGCCATTTCTATCTCAAAATGGAATTAAGTATTATCAATTTGATAGTTTTTCCAGTTCAGAAGTGCAGCATGGAATTTTCACTCGTCTGGGGGGGATTAGTCCAGCTCCATGGGATTCCTTAAATGTGGGAGGAACTGTGGGAGATGATACAGAACGGGTGTTGGAGAATCGTAAACGATTATTTCGCGTTATAAATAATGATATAGAATCGGTTTTTGATGTCTGGCAAGTTCACAGTGCAGATGTGGTTTGCACAGATCGGCCAAGGCATGCTGATGAAGATCATATCAAAGCTGATGGAATTTTAACTGATTCGAGAGACGTGACCTTGTTTATGCGCTTTGCTGATTGTGTCCCGATCATGCTTTATGACCCTGAAAAAAAGGTTGTTGGCATAGTTCATGCAGGTTGGCAAGGGACAGTGAAGAAAGTAGCAGAGGCTGCAGTTAGAAAAATGAGAACGTTTTATGGGTCAAATCCCAAGAATATTCTTGCCGGCATTGGCCCATCAATTTGCGTCAATTGTTATGAAGTAAAAAGTGACGTTATCGATGAAGTTCAAAGCAAGCTGGGTGAAATTGCACGAGAGGTAATCGTACAGAAACCGGATGGTAAAACCCATTTTGACATGTGGCTGGCCAACAAATTGATTTTACAAAGTTCAGGCGTTGAGAAAATTGAAGTATCTAGAATTTGCACAGCTTGCAATCATGTTGAATGGTTTTCTCATCGTGCCGATCATGGTAAAACAGGGCGATTTGGAACTGTAATTCGTTTAAAATAGAAAAAAATTATCATTGTTGAAATAAAGGAAGCTCATGGTTGATTTTCTAATTTTATTTGTCAGTCTATTGGCAAGGATTCTTATTCTTCTCGTAGTTGCCGAAGTGATATTATCGTATTTCATGTCGCCTTATCACCCGGTTCGATCGGCAATCCTGAAGATTATCGACCCAATTCTATCTCCGATTCGAAATGTTTTACCCAATGTGGGTATGCTTGACTTCAGTCCAATTGTATTAATTTTATTGATTCAACTGGCAGAGACTCTTCTTATTGCGCTATTAAGATCCCTGGGATAGAAGATGAATCGAAAAAGTTTAAAATTACATCCTGAAGCTTGGGGGTCGGCAATTCATGTGCGTATTCAACCTCGAGCATCCCAAAACGAAGTAGTCGATATCCTGGACGATGGGACCGTGAAGATACGGATCACTGCTGCGCCAACCGATGGCAAAGCGAATGAATTGCTCATTAAATTCATCGCAGGAATTCTTCATTGCCCTGCATCAGATATTTCCATTATTGCAGGTCATACAAGCAAAGACAAGCTAATTGGAATTAATGGACTGGATTCTGAAAAGATCGATCAAATTCTTAAGGGGTTGGTTAAGAATACTTGAGATCGTTTACATTTCTTGCCGACAATAGCCATAGGCAATAATTAACCAAGTCAGAATGATTAATGGTTGCTGCCGGGTTATTAGCAATGATGGTGAGTGCGGTTGAAATTTTTGAATAGCGGGCAATTTGCAGATAAGCTTTTGGTCTTAATTCATCAGGCCCATCAATAATAATTTTTCCCAACAGATCGTCAGACGGAGTGGCTGGTGAAATGGTAATTCCCTGTGTGCTGGCATATTCAATTAGCCAGGGGGTGCGGCTTGATTCGACTGGCCTGGAAATTGATGGAAATTGATTTGATTTGTGAGCTGCCACGTATTGTGCAGCGAGATCACGCACAACCCATTGCCCATCGCTGATGGATACTTCTTCGAGTTTTTTGGTTGCCCAATCTTGGTGAATTTGTGCTAAACCATGAACGGCTGCCCGGCGAATTAATAAATTCTCATTCTTTAACCCTTCAAGAAGAGCATCGTGCCCAAATTTTTCGGCGACCGCTAATACTTCGGCTGCAGCGAATTGCTGGTCCTCATCTCCATGTTCAAAAACTTGTTGAAGCGATTTGCGTGACGCAGGGCTGTTTAATGATTGAAGCGCCAGACAGGCTGTGTCACGTACCAGTGTTGATTCATCTCTCAGTAATCGTTGAATTTCAACCAGTGTCGAATCATCGCCAATTGCTCCCAATCCAAGTAGAGATAAATACCTCACCGCTTCTGCTTTTGATTTGCTTATTTGTCTAAAGAGAAGCCCTGTTGAAGTATCGTTGATTATAAAAAATGCTGTAATAATTTTCGTGCGCGTTATGAGATTGATTGATTCGTCATGAAGCCACCCCACCATTTTTCTCAATGCTGCAACTCGAGCAGGATGGTTTTCTGGATATTCCCTTAACCAACGCAATGAGGATAATAATTGAGGTTGCTTATTAATTTCGTTGACGCTAAGGGTGTTAAAAAATTGATGATCAATCTGATCTTTGGCTGGCATAAAGCCTAATTGCTCAAATGCCGGGTTGAACTGAATATCCTTGAAATCGGGTGTAATTGAACTGTCATATTGCCGTGAAGCGAAAAAGCCTGTAAATACTGGGCACCTGAAATTATAACTCCCATCAAGATTCTGCCTGATTACACCCAAGTCGATTGCTTGCGAATCGGGTGTGAGAGGTGTAGGACGTTGGGATGCTTGCGAGTCCAAACCACCTTCAATAAGTGATTTTGCATATTTACCAAGATTGGCTTTTCGCAAAATTGGAGCCAGATAGGTTTGTAATATTTGCGTTTTTGTAGATTGAAACGGGTTACCTGTTACTGCAGCAAGAATCAACATTGTCCATTCCAGGGGAGAATGAAAAAGCGAATGGCTTTTTAACCAGGTCGAGAAAATGGTCAAGTCGATGGTGTTTTGTGATTGCTCAATGATGCGCGGGCTTAATAAATCCAGCCACTTTTCTATAAAGTTTGCTTTTTTTGTCTGATTCCAACAGGCAATGGGAAATGGTTCGAAACCCAGTTCAATTAAACCACCCAAAAATTGGGGAGTTGCCGTGGTAACAATGGACAAATTTGGTAATTCATTTAGCAATCTGCTGATAAACCCAGAGCAGGATTGGAATTCATCTGGCGAGAGTTCATCCATTCCATCCAGTAGAAAAATTATGTGCTCATTTTTCAAGAAATTATCTAAAACTCTTTTAGAGTCTTTTTGAATATTTTGGGGGAGTGATTGAATGAATGTCTCGAAGACCTGTTGTATGGATGTGGATGAATGGTTTTCTTCCCAAATGAAATCTCTGCAATTCAAGAATAATGGCAAGTATTGAGATAAATCACCGGTAATTTCAGATCTTTTGGCGATCATTGAGGCTATGTAGGCCAAGCAAACTGATTTTCCATACCCAGCCTGCCCGCATATGATGACCCGATTACATGCTTTGATTGCTCGAAATGGTGAAATGGTCTCGAGATTGAATTGAGAGGATAGTTCGGGGTAATCAGGCAGAAAGGGAATAGCCTGTTCTTTTATTGTTATTGTTGGAGCGCCAGATGTTGAAGACTCGCTTTGTGGTGGAATTAACAATTCTGGTGGGATGATAATTTCATCCAATGAGCATATTGAGATCGCGAGGTGTTCTTTTTGGGCGCGTGAAAAAATGATATCCCGCAGCTTAATCTCAACTCGAAATACCCAGTGTGTTCTTAATTGTTCAATCCAATTTTGAAAAAAAGTTTTCCATCCAGGGAACCATCTCTGGATGCGGGAGTAAAAATACACCACAAGCAGTGCTGAAAAGAACCCAAGCCAGAAAGAAATGCGATCGATATTGATATGCGGTAGGTGCGGCATATTTAACCAGCGTAGAGGATTCGCCCACAGGATGGGCAAAGAACTACTTCTTTCAAGGCGCGAACTGTTTGAACCATTGCCGGTGTTATTGAGGCGCCGCAGCTTTCACAATTGTTTTCAGTAATTTTTGAGACAGCCAGGCCATGCTTATTCTTTTTTAACTGTAAATATAAATTGTTAAGTTCATCGGGAATTGAACTTTGTATTGCGCTTCGTTCGCGTAAAAGTCGGTCCTTTTCCAGGCTCAGTTGACTCTTTTCACCCAGTGCCAGGCTGTGTTTGGCTGTGCTTGCTGCCCGCGTTGATTTGAGGTTCTCTTCACATTGCTTGAAATACACCTCATGCTGTTCACACTCAATCATTGCTTGAAGTTCATCTTCTTCCATTGATTTCAATATATTCTTATTCATGGTTAATTCTGACTGGAGGTCTTGCAATTCTTTGGGGGCTTTGATACTTCCACTGTATAATTTTTTATCGGTTATTTCGATTTTTATTTGAATCTGCTTCCGATTCTCTTCAATGGAACGTAAAGCCTGAGATAATTTGATTTGTTTGTTCTTTGCCTCGAGCAATTTTTGTTCGGCTTTATAAACAGTCTGATCAGCATTAATTTCTGCTTCCAGTTGTTGAAAACGATTCTCAATGCGATTGAGCTCAATGTCAGTCTTTTGTAAGTTGAATAATTGGGCAACTGGATTCATAATTAGGATTATAGGGGTGTAAGAGAAAAATCGCAAGTAAAAGATTATTAAAAGAATCGTAGATTGGAAATTTGATGAAAAATAAAAAACTTAAGTGGGCGGTGTTGCTAATTTTTTTATTATCCATTACTTTGCCATATCTTTTTGCTAATTTCTTTCATCCAGAAGGGCTTGTTTTTGGAGGTTATCTACAAAATCCTCTTGATGGGAATTCCTACCTGGCCAAGATGAGGGAGGGCTATGATGGTGAATGGTTGTTTTTCTTGCCATTCACGTCCGAAAAAGGTGATGCAACATTTTTATTTACATTCTATCTTTTTCTCGGCCATGTTGCCCGGATTTTTGGGCTTCCATTGCTGGTTATTTTTCATTTTGCTCGAATTATTTGTTCAATAGTGATGTTTTATTTCGTTGAAAAATTTTTAGAATTATATTTACCAGATGACGAGAGTCTTGTTAACGGAATTTTTATCATTAGTCTATTTGGTTCAGGGATGGGAAGTATTGCATATTTTGTCACAGGTGTGATGACGGCAGATTTTTGGGTGGCTGAAGCTTTTCCATTTCTTTCTGCATATTCCAATCCGCATTTCCCGCTAGGTATTTCACTACTCTTGTTCATCTTGATTCGATTTTATGAAGGATGGAAGAGAGAAGGTTACTTCTGGTTGTGTGTTTGTTCAATCCTTTTGGTGATCATCCTTCCATTTGGATATGTAATTGGATTGATGGTGGTTGGAGTTAAGGAATTTATGGAATTTATCCATTCCAAAAAGTTCAAGTCCCTTTCCCCTGTCCTTTATTGTCTTCTGGTTGGTTTGCCCATATTAATTTATCAGCAATGGGCGGCAACGCACGACCCCTTGTTGATGGTGTGGAATGAGCAAAATATTACAATTTCGCCACCCTTATGGGATATTTTTATCTCCATTTCTCCCCTAATCCTATTTTCGGTTGCAGGCATAGTTTCCACGATAAAAAATAAAGGCATTTATGAAATACCCATAATCTGGGCAATAGTGAGTTTCATTTTCTTGATTTTTCCAATTTCATTACAAAGAAGATTTTTACTGGGAATATTCATCCCCTTAGCTGTTCTTGCAGGTAGAGGATTGTTTTACACCATATTTGAGCAACGTTTTCGAAAATTATGTATTACCGTTGTTTTTATTTTATCCCTGACAACGAACCTGGTAATTCTCGTAGCTGGATTGACCGCTGGTGTAAATGGAAATCCAAAAGTATTTTTTACTAACGATGAACGACAAGCGTTGAAATGGCTGGATGAAAACGCCGGTTGGGACGATGTTGTTCTTGCTTCTCCTGAATTGAGTATGTTTATACCAGGATGGACTGGTGTAAGAGTCGTATATGGACATCCATTTGAGACTGTCGATGCTGAGAAAAAAGAAATTTCGGTTATTGATTTCTTCAAATCATCTGCACAACCCAAGGCTATTCAAGCGTTTATTCGATCACACAGGGTAAACTTTATCCTCTATGGGCCTAGAGAAAAAGCATTAAACAGCAAGCCACTAGATGGTTTTCCGGGTTGCTCGGAAAAATATTCCAATGAAACGGTTGGTATTTTTCAATGTCATTGAGTTCTATTTTTAAACCATTCAAATCCTTCAGGAAAAACCTATTCTTGTTTGTATTCCTGTTACCCGTTGTCTTTTTCTTATTCCATATTGGAGAAGTCCCTTTTCCAAAAGGGGCTGAATTCACCGACCTGCTAATTTCTCATTATCCCAATGGACATTTTCTCAGAAGGAGCATTCTGGAACAGCATGTAATTCCATTGTGGAATCCAGGCATTTTATCAGGGGCGCCGTTTCTTGAAAATCCGTTATCTGGTTTCTGGTACCTACCGGGTTGGCTGGCATTGATATGGGATTCGCCGGCAAGTTGGTTCTTCTTAGAAATCATCCACCTTGTATGGGGTGGTTTGGGAATGTATCTATTTCTTCGAATGGAAGGATGCAGCAAAGAGGCATCGATACTTGGTGGAATAACTTTTGAATTGATGCCAAAAGTTATTACCCACATAGCAGCTGGACATGTTTCACTGGTGTTCGCTATTTCATGGACCCCCTGGTTGTTGTTAGCTGAAATCAGATCGCATAAATCAAAATTTTCATTTATGCCAGGCTTAATTTGGGCAATGATCATATTTGCTGATATTCGCTGGGCTGCTTATGCAATTGTTCTTTGGTTTTTATTTTTCATCCGGAATTTGATTTTAGGTGAAGTGCAAGTTGCTGATGGTCGATTTCCTTTGGGAAAAAAATTGAGTCAAGTTCTCGTATGGATCACTCAGCTCTGCTTTGCCCTGGGAATTTCGGCTCCTTTCTTGTTCCCATTTTTAAAATTTGTCAGACTCTCAACCCGAAACTTGCTGGGAATTGAAGATTCCATGGAATTATCCCTGCCTTTAAAATATTTATTGAGCTTCTTTTTTCCAGATTTCGGAGGTTATGCGGAATGGATTGTTTATTTTGGTGGATTCTCTTTATTGGTGGTTATATTTTCTCTGGGTTACTCTGAATATCGGAAGAAAAATAAATTTTGGCTCACAATATTTTGTCTTTGCATGTTGCTATCACTGGGATCAGTGATTCCAGGCCTGGACTTTCTATTTTCGCTACCCGGTATCCGGTTATTGCGTGTGCCGACACGTTTTCTTTTTCTGGCCGGTTTTTCTATGAGTATATTGGCATCTCATTTAATGGATTCATTCGTTGAAATCAAAAACAATTTGCGGTCAAAGCAGCTCTCAATTTCACTCATCGTTGTGATGATCGTGATCTCGTTTGAAATAATGCTTTCCATTGGAATTGCCATTTTAACACATAGCTTCCCTGCCGAATTCTTCTGGGGTGCGGTGGTACTTTTTGCTTATGGATTGCTGATCATGGTGTGGCTGAAAACACGATTTTTGGACACAGTATTTCCCATATCCATTATTATCTTAACAATTATTGATTTTGGCATGGTGGGAATTACACAATTTAAATTTGTCAATTGGGAGTATCGCAAACACCAGTACGCAGAACTGCTTGACTTTTTTCACACCGATACAGAAACATATCGTATCTATTCTCCGTCGTACAGCATTCCCCAAGATATTGCCGGTATTGGACGTCTTGAATTGGCTGACGGTGTTGATCCATTGCAATTACAAGACTATTCTAAATACATGGAAAATGCCACCGGGGTAAATTCGGAAACCTATAGTGTCACAACCCCGGCATTTAAGAAGGGTAATCCAAAAAGTGATAATCGCAATGCCATTCCAAATCTTTCCTTGCTAGGAAGATTGAATGTAAAATATATACTTTCAGAATTTGAAATCGATGAACCTCAATTGGAATTTGTAAAACAGATTGGTCAAAGTTATTTGTATCGGAATCCTGAATTTCAACCACGAGTTTGGGTTGAAAAGGACGAAGATTTGGAAATTGAACCCAGTAATGTCATATATCATTCGATTAGTCCTAACAAAATGCAAATTGAAGTGAAGGGGGATGGCAGAGTTGTCCTATCTGAATTGAATTATCCTAATTGGATAGTTTTTCTTGATGGGGAAAAAATTGAAAAGGACACCATGGAAAAATTATTGCGGGCGGTATTGGTAAAAGGGGGGCAACATCTTATCGAGTGGAAATTCATTCCGTATGAAATTTATAAAGGATTAGGCATGGCTTTGTTGACTTGTTTGGTTTCTGCCGTGATTATTTATAAAAAATCATTTGGAGAATGTGTTTGGTGGTAAAGGTAAGAAATTTCACAAATACAAATTTACCAGCAATTTATACCAGCCTGGTTCTTGGATTGTTTTTATTGCCATCCATCCTTCAATTTCAATCGCTGTTCTGGGGAACGCCAGCATTACAATTCATACCCTGGCGAATTTTTGCTTTCGAAGAGATCAGCAAGGGGAGAATACCATTCTTTAATCCATATAATGGAATGAATGCGCCATTCCTGGCTAATTATCAATCTGCATTATTTTATCCGCCAGGCTGGCTTTTGTTTGTTTTTGGCATTTTTGGCGGAAATTCACTGATCGCCTGGGGATTTGGTATATTGAATTACCTGCACCTGGTGTGGGCGGCTTTTGGTATGATGCTTCTGGCTCGTGCACTTGGGATAAGTAAATTTGGTCAAACAGTCAGCGCCATTGTTTTTGCGTGTAGCCAATTATTAATTTCCCGCCAGGGATTTATAAGTATGATATGGACAGCAGCATGGTTCCCCTGGCTAATTTTATTTATTGAAAAACATCGTCAAAATTATTCTCAAAAAATCAACAGGGGGGTGATTCTGTGCGCAGGATTCATGTTGCTTGCGGGACATGCTCAGTGGAGTGCCTATCAAATGTCCTTTGCGGCTATCTGGTGGATCTGGCGATGCATAACAGATCAGTCCAAAAGAACCCTGATAATAACGCAAAGCCTTTATTTAATTAGGGATGTCACACTGGGGATTGGAATAGCAAGTATTCAATTGATTCCCACGGCAGAGTTGCTGTTCAATTCACAGCGTGCCTCATCAGTGGATTATGAACTTGCCATGACCTACTCATTTTGGCCATGGAGGTTATTGACGGTACTGTTGCCAAACCTATATGGGAATCCTGGCGCTGGAAATTATTGGGGCTATGGGGCATATTGGGAAGATGCGTTCTATTTTGGTGTGTTGCCAGCGGTCCTGTTGTTGCTCTCATTGCGATCGGTATTTCGGCAATGGAAGAAAGATGTTGAGACAAAACAACTCGCAATTTTCTTGTGGGGTTGCGCTGTTGTCTCAATTGTGCTTGCGATGGGGAAAAACACACCAATTTTTCCATTTCTATATCATTATATTCCGGGGTTTGATATGTTCCAGGCACCGGCGAGGCTAATGCTGTTGGCGGTATTTTCCTTTGCATTGTTAGCTGGAATAGGTTCGAACTACTGGATAAAACCTGAAGGGAAAAGACTATACTGGACGCGGTTGGGAACAGCAGGCAGCGCTGCTATTGCGTTGACATCAATTGTTATTTATCGCATGGGGAGCGTTGAAAAAGATAGTATTCCAATCGCATTTTTTGTGCTTGGAATATTTTTATTCTTATACGGAGTGTTGAGCCTGACAAATGGCATGCAGGGAGTGAAAAAAAAGATATGGATCTTGATTGTTTTTACTTTTATCCCAGTGGACCTTTATATTTCAAACAATGGGATTATTCCTTGGATTGATGCAAATTTTTTCCGACCCGACTATTCAATATCCCTGGCCTCGAAGAACAACAATGAGCTATTTGTTTATTTTCCTGAACAAGACTTATACAATATTAAATTCAATAAATTTCTAAAATTTTCAGATTTTGGTAATAAAGCTACTCATTATGAATTACGGAAAAACTTCATTCCTGATATCAATATCATTGACCATATTCCCATCCTGAATAATTTTGATCCATTATTGCCCTCTCATTATGTGAACTTTATGAATTATCTGGATAATTTGCCGATCGAGGCTCAAAAAGCGTGGCTACGTGATCTGGGAATTTCTGTGAGAGTTAGCGCCAACAATCAAAACGAGGCGATTCTTGAGCATTTACAGGCCGGTTCAAAGGCAGTTGTCTGGGCGAATTGTGCCATATATTCAGAAGATGAAAATAACGCATTTAAAAAAATGGATGAACAAATACTTGCTCAAGTGACTGGTTACAGTCATCAAAACCGATGTGCTGTTGTTTTAGAAAAGACTGATTTACCTAAGACCTCTGACTCAAATTCGTATGCAAGTGTTGAGACGATATTATCAACACCCCAACAGATTGTTGTTGACATCAATGCTGATACAGAAGGTTGGGTAACTTTCAGACGTTCCTGGTTTCCTGGTTGGAAGCTTCGGATCGATGAAGGAGAAGCGTTAATTCCTGTGCTAACAGATGCAAACTTCATGGGAATTTCTGTCCCAGCAGGTAAACACAGAGTAGAGCTATTTTATTTTCCAACAGTTTTCTACATAGGACTTGTGGTCAGCACTATTTCGCTTGTACTTTGGGGATTGTTAGAACTCCAAAACACTAATGATGCGCTTCCGATGAAGGATCGTTTTTAATCAACTCAACGGCATGTTCAAGTAACGGAAATAAAATTTCCAGGTTTTCGACAGCAGCTCTTGGACTCCCAGGAAGATTGATTATTAATGTCTGTTTTCGAATTCCTGCCACTGACCGGGATAATGCTGCGTGGGGAGTTTTCTTTAAGCTCTCTAAGCGCATGAGTTCAGGCAGCCCGGGAGCATTTTTCTCGATAACAGACAACGTGGCTTCAGGTGTAACATCTCTTGGCGCAAAACCAGTTCCACCGGTGGTCAGAATAATATCGTTTTCACCTGTGTCACACCACTCCAAAAGCACATCGTGAATTTTGTTCAAATCATCAGGGACAATTGATGCACATAAAACATTATGCCCACGCTCGGTAATATACTGAAAAAGCGCTGGGCCTGAGAGATCAGGGCGTATACCAGAAAAAGAGCGATCCGAAATGGTGAGAATTGAAAAAAACATCATAGGAAAATTCTTTATATTGCGTGTAGCCATTTTATTAAATCATCCGGCATATATGGTTTCAACAAAAACAAATCAACCGCACGCTTATCACATTCTTTTTGGTAATCCATACCTGAACTAAGAATAATTTTGGGTTGTTTTATTGACGGAATAGCTCTAATTTTTGACGCAAGGTCAAGCCCATTGGCAAAACGTAGATTAACATCCATTAACACAACATCGGGAGTGGAGGAAGTAACTTTTAGCAAGATTTCCTCGGCTTTATCCTTCTCGTATGTATCGACGGAAAAATTTTCAAATTCTAACAAAGTTTTTAATAATGATCGCATCGTGGAATCATCTTCGACAATTAGAATTCGCATATTAACTTTTCCCTTTTTTTTGAGAAATATGGAAAAATGAGCGCCCCTGGGGGGATTCGAACCCTCAACCAACAGCTTAGAAGGCTGGTGCTCTGTCCATTGAGCTACAGGGGCAAGTTTACACCACCTGTGGGGGTGTACTCCCTTTGTTACCCCCATATATGGGGGTCTCCGGCTTTTTTCCTGGTGGTTTCAAATATTAACAAATGCCAAAACTGTTGCCTATTTTAGGTTGTTTTCTGGATATGGTTTTTGCCGGAGTTACTGCCTATAACCGATTATACCCGAAAATCCTGTCGGAACCAAAAATATCTCTCCAGGAGCCCGAAAAAAATTCATTATCGCCAGTTATTGCCTTAAAAATAAAGCAGTCGTTATTCCCTATATAACGACTGCCTTACTTAGGTATTGAAATATTCAATTTTTATGCCCGTAACATTGACAACCACATTGCTTTTCAAGATACTCCCGAAAACAAACCGCATCACACATAATTTCATCTATCCTGCGGAATAGATCAATGTGTTGTTTAATTTGTTTCTCCCTCTCGCTTTCTTTCGGTGGTCTGAATACGGTATGAAGCATAGTCAACAATCTCCCTAATTAATGAAGGTTCGGCCGCCCCTACTTCTATCCTCGCCAGAGCTTCACTGAATACAGCGGCTAGTTTCGGGTTAGCTTCAAATAAGGCAACGATCTGATTAGATAGTTGCAAATTGCCAGGTTGCTCAATAAAAGTTGTAACCGGAACTCCAAGCCAGGTTGATACAGCCATCAAAGTATCAATGTTCGGCTTTTCGCCATTAATAATTCTTGCCAACGTAGTGTGAGATACACCAATTTCTTTGGCGGCGCTTTTGAAATTTCGTATACAAAAAGTCCCTTTAAATAATTTCACAATAACCAAAAATCCAAAATCTTTTGCAGGGTGCCTCCCGGCAAAAATAATTCTGAGGAGTAAAATAAATATGAACCAATTAAACATTGTTAATGCCAGCTCAAACATCTCGCTTGGGTCCAGTCTTCAACAACTTGAAAATTTCATTTCTCGGGCAGCAACACAAAACGTGCTGCAATGTGTGGATAGTAATCATTACAATCGAATAGAAATCCGTGCCATGATAGCAGGAGAAAAACTGAGATTAATCAATGGACTTGATCTCGCTGCAGTGATTGAACGGGGAAAGGTTTTGCGCCAAATGGAAACAGAAAATTTGGTGGCGGCTCATCCAGGAGGGTATGAAGATATTAAAACCCTGGCTGCAGATTACGGCCTTTCTGCAAGTGAATATTCCAATACTCGGGATTTTTGCGATGTGATCTTTCCATACATTGAAAATGTCCTGGGACAGTCCATTGCAATTGTTTGGGAAAATATCGGTAAATCAAAGATGCGAGAAATGGTTCCTATTTTGAAAGCCATCATCACCGGCGATGATCCTCATTCAGAAACGGCGCGTCAAGCTGTAGTAAATATCTTGAATGATGTCGAATTAACCGCGGTAGTATCAAACGAACCATTAGATGAGAATACCCGCATTCGTACCGCAGTGGAAATTCTATTAGAACAGGGGCGGTCAATGACCAATCGCCAGCTGCGAAATGAACTAAGACCAACACGCATGCGTGAAGTAAGTGCAAAATATTTGTCACTTCCGAATGGGAGACATTGATGGTTGCCACAATAAGCGATGATCAAAAATTTGCGCTTGAAAGGAAATTAGGTTCATTCTTTTCGACAATTTCTATTGGTATTCCTAATAATCAAACTGAAGCCCAAAACCAATTAATAAATATCCCGGAAATTCGCACCATTTTGGAGAGTGTTGGGTTTCCATAAATTAGAAAATTATTACTTACTCTTATAGGGTTGGTTCCGATGCAGGAACCAACTTTTTTGTTTTCCTCATAATAACCAGGAGATGATGACTATGGAATTTAAATTCAAGAAAGCAACCAAAGAACAATCTTTCGGACGATGGGCTACTTTCGGACCTCCCGGGAGCGGAAAGACCTATACATCATTGATATTCGCAACCTGTCTGGCAAAGTTGCGGAATTCGCGTGTCGCATATATCGATAGTGAGCATGGATCAGCATCCAAGTATGCTGACATTTTTGATTTTGATGTCATTAACCTCGATAGTTTTTCACCAATCATTTATGTGCAGGCGATTAATGCAGCAGAGAACACCGGTTATCGCGTCATAGTGATTGACAGTCTTTCTCATGCCTGGAACGGTAAAGATGGCGCCCTGGAAATGGTTGACCGAATAGCCGGAAGCGGAAATAAATTTTCAGCCTGGC
This sequence comes from Paludibacter sp., assembly GCA_029973975.1. Lineage (GTDB taxonomy): Bacteria > Bacteroidota > Bacteroidia > Bacteroidales > Paludibacteraceae > Paludibacter. The sequence continues at coordinate 22,275 of JARKQF010000245.1, read as the reverse complement.
GAACGGTCACCCCTCAACATAATGATCTGGTTGAAAGTATGCTGCGTGTTAATGCCGACTTATTTGTCACGATGCGGTCAAAAGTTGAGTATGTGGTGGAAAAAGACGATCGTGGGAAAGCTGTGCCACGTAAAGTGGGGCTGGCGCCGATCCAGCGAGAGGGATTGGAGTATGAATTCGATGTAGTGGCAGATATGGATACGGATAATATCCTGCATATTTCCAAAACACGCTGTCCTACATTGACCGGACAACATATCTTGAAACCAGCAGATGATGTAATCGATATTTTCTCCCAGTGGTTGACCAGCGGCGAAAAACCCCGCGAACGTATCACCAAATCACAACTGGCAGAATTTGCTAAACAATTAAGTATGGAACCCGTTGAAATTGGTGAGGCACTCAACGCCAGAAAGATGATGTTTGATGAATTTAGGGTTGAAGAGATGAAACAAGCCATAATCGATTTTGCCAGATCACGGCAAAATTCAATTCAAACGGTTAATAATGTTTTATAATTTCTTTTTTGACAAAAGAATGGGGGCAAAAAAAGCTCCCATTCTCTCATAGGAAAGGGACAATATGCCATTCATTTCAGAACATCTTCGCTACATCTGTTGTCACAACTGCCATCGCGCCGTTGCGCTTGGGAATTTTATACCCACCAAAGAAATCCCAGACGAAAGAGCCATTGATTATATTGATCCGGTTATTCTGTGTGATGAGTGCCAATCAGACAAGGCTGCGCAGAAAAAAGCCGGCATCGCCCTGGCGAATACGAATTACAAAATGATTAAGCTAGGAAGGCAATTCATGTTTGCTGTTCGCAGCTTCGTAAATCAGGAGGTTATTCGCGAGTTTCAACCAGACGAATTTCGAACCAATCAAGAAATTACAAACGAAAGTACTAGGATGAGCAATGAGACTGCTCAATTTCCCTATGATGACACAACCCTGGATGAGCAATTTGATGAAGAAGCTCTTGCATTACGTACCGATAGTGAAGGAAAACCATTGAAGAAGGCACACACCCCAAAACGCGAGTGGAAAACTCGTGTCTATGCGGATGCCATAGAGGTTGAAAAGCCAATGGAATTAGCCGGACTTCTGGTGGATGAAGTGGCTCGAAGAGTTGCCAAAAGGCTCCCGGTAGTAGAATACATTGATGAATACGATACTTTCATACGTTTTGAATTCTTCCCTAAGAACAATCCCCTTGATTTGATTACACCAATTCGTAGCATTATGGAAAATGTAATTAAAGAAGTATTTGGAAACAATTAGGACAAAATGGAGTGGCGTTTTTGCCACTCCTTTTTGTATCATTTTTAGAATGGAAGGGTCAATTGATCCGGTGGTGTCAAAGGGAGATTGCCATTTATTATGTTTACATCCTCAAGATTGTTCACAATAGGGAACACTGTCCTTATTTGTTCGTTGTATAAGAAGAATTTTTCAATAGGTAGAGGGTCAATGCTTAAAAACATTTCCTTTCCTTCTCTTGTGATCATCTCCCGTAGTTCCATTAAAAGCCTTCCCAACACATTCTTCCCATAAAGACTGCCATTTTCTTGCAGCTTCGCAGCCCAGAACATATCGATTTTTGATACCTCGACAATTGTTTTTTGCTCTGTCGATAGTAAAACTTTGCTAAATTTATCCCAATGCTGGACCATTTTTACTCTCAGACACCACCGCATGACATCTACTTTTACATTGCTCCAATCAGCCCTGACTTTATTTGAAAATTTCCTGGCAGCAAATTTCGCTCCCATTGGACTTTTTTGATCAATAATTGCTTTTTGATGTTCAGGAAAATCAGGATATTTACAAGCTTGATAAAGCCCTTCATTTGTAGGTATATAAATATCGTTGACAACGATTGGAAAATCAGTAGCCATATTTGAAAGCTCACCAAAGGGTTCATTGTTTTTTTGGAATGTAACTGCATCGGAAATATGATAAACACGGTTTTCTGATTTAGTCATAACTAAAACCACCATATATTTGGATTATCTGATTTTCTTTTTAATAAAGGTTTCCAGGGGTATGAATGTTTTTCACCGTCGAACCAAAAGACTATAGGACTATTTGTCGGAACATTTCGATAACTGGTGAATAATGAACCATGCCCCAAAGTGTGTAATTTATCAAATCCTAGAGGTCGAACGAATTCAGGGCATTCATTTGCATTAATGATTTTTATTCCTTCTTCTAAAAATTTACTTTCAACCAGATCTCTTATCTGTGGTGTGGAGAAAAAGTCATTCGTAGGAAGGCAGTTATCTTGACGAAAAATATTACTTGTGCCAAGGCTTTTTGATCTACAGACTTTGATTAAATTATCACACCAATCTATTGCCTCATGACATAATTTATTATTGCGAGGCCAAAGAAATTCAATTTTTGAATTATTAATTCTTAAGTTATCAAATAACTTATGATAGCACCACTTCACATTTATTCTTTTTCTCTCAAAAATATCATCTAATTTCTTACGGGCATAGTTTATTCCCTCAGAATAAACTGCTACATACGATATTATAAAAGTCTGTCCTCCGAATTTATTCACACATTCACATCAGCTAAAAAATCTTAATAATTTTCTTCCTAAGATTAGTTCGTTGAAATCATTATTAATCAAATTTTTTGAGCGAGGTTTCGAAGACAAAACAAAAAATATTTCCGGGAGAAAATAGAAAAGTAACATCCACGTCCCGGCTTTTTTCAAATAAACTAGCCGATTTTCAGCGATTTTGGTGCGATTAATAAATCATTTGGTGTGGATAATATTATAGAAATTAAGTTCACCAATCCCCTTTTGTAAATAACATTTTCGTTGTAAAATATGCATTATTGGAAGGGGTGTCACGTATGGACGGGGAACTGCAAACCTACACCATGCTCAAAGAATTTGAAGATCGGGTCATCCTGGGGGATGAAACCGGCCACAAGTTTTTAATCCTCAAAACCTGGATTGAAAAGATCAAAGATAAAATTCAGCAACCAGTCTTTGTTACCGTGCCTGAAATCTACTTTGAACCGCAGGTCGTTATGACAGGCGGCGGCCTTGCCGAAGACCTTTTTAAAAGCGTCAAGCTGGACGACCGCTTCCTGGAATTGCATGAAATAGAACTTAACGGCTACAAAGTCGTAGCCGCTTTTGACAAAATCTATTCAAGATGGTTTGTATATAAAGAGGCGAACAATGGATGATTTTTTCGATGATTTGATGTTGTGGAATTTGGCAAACAGAGCAGCAAACGCTCAAATGATCGCTGAGATGCAATTACGAGCTCAGGTCGATCCCGAATTCGCCGAAAGAGTAAAACAGTATTACCGTCAACTGGAATGGGATGCCATTAATCAACAGAATAAACGCAAAGAAAAAGAGAAAGCGTTCAATGACTGGCTGGATAGATTGCCAGATTTATCAATTTTAACAACGCAACAGAGTTTTTTTGAAAAACATTATTCCAAAAAGAAATAATCTTTTCCTCTTATCAAATCTCAAAATCCTCATCGCCATCGATGGGGATTTTGCTTTAAAGGAGACGACATGAATTTACCGCAGAACTTTGGAGAAAAATTACTCTCGCAACTGCCCAAAAAGAAAAAAGACTATTTCCTGGAACTTATTCGCTGGCTTTATACAACAACCCGGGAAAACCCTACAAAGCAGCCATGGGCATTTTATTGCTGGAAACAATTAGGGCCTACCAAAATCAAAGTTACTGATACTTTATCCATGACTTTCGATCAACTGATTTGCGTGGTTGATCCCACCTGGAGAGCAACAGGCGTGGCGCTGGACACTGCTTCTAATACTTACGTAATTGAATATGACCGTTCTCCTTCATTGGAAATGATTATCAAAGCAGTGCTGTTTACCGAATGTTATTCGCGGCGCAAATTCATGTCCAATATTCTGAAAGAAGTGGAGGCTTACTACAATGGCCTTAATTCTGGACAGTAAAAAGGTTGTTGTAGACGGCGCCCACGTTTTTGTGGGCGGTCATCCCCTGGACGCCTTGATTGATACCGTGCAAATTGTCATCATTGCTGATTATGAGCATGGAACGTATCGAGTGCTCAAGAACCAGATCATCCTCAGCAAAAATGTCAGAGAATTCGCCTTTCCAATACCAGAACTTCCTGAATTCTTGACTACCATGCACTATATCAGCAGAGATGAATGATGATCGTCTAGTTAAAGCCTTTAGCAAAGATCACATTCGCAATGGTTCAACGCATATTTCTAACATTATAAAAATTGTTGAGGTGAATTAATGTATAAACCCGATCCTTACGAACGCATGACATTTGGTGAAATCTACAAACTGCATTTCATTTCCGAAGAAGATGAAACAGTCTACAAGTGGCTGCAGCAGGCCTGTTCCAAAGATATTACCCGTCCTTTGCTGCATTGCCTGTTTGCCAGAGATGGTTTTGTGTATGCCACGAATGGCTGGTTGGTCAACAAAGCCTGGATGTATTTGTATTACGAAAGTCCCAAAGACCCCAGGCCAATCCACAACGGCGTTTACCTCCCGGATAAAAACTATTTGCGCAAGGTGGTTTCATTTGAAGGCAGAGAACCAAACGGACCGGATATTGAGGCTGTAAAACCTCGCATACACAATCCAGTCGACCTGATCGGCATCAACCCGGAACTTCTCAAAGCGGCCATGATCCCCAAAGGGCATATCGCCCGGTTTGAATTCAGCGGCGAAGAAGAGCCCATCGCCATCAGCCAAACTTGCGGCCACATTAACTGCTGGTCCCTGTTGATGCCCATGCGCTTAGACAACGAAAGGTGAAAAATGGATATTCTGATAAAGACATTTACAACGGCATGGGTAGACGATCCTATCTTTTTCGTCTGCAGACCAAATATTGAAGTGCTCAAACAAATAATGGCAGACTTCAAGAGGCTGGCAAAAGATATGCCTACTCTGGAATACGCTATTTTCAACTTTCCCGGTCAATGCAAATTTATCTACAATAGCGATTGTGACCAGGGGCCAGAAGAACTCGACAGAGTAGAAGACGTTGCCGCCATCGATGATAACGACACATATTGGGAAAGCGAGAAAACTGGCGAATGTAAATTGTTATTATTCAAAGATAGCCCAGAAATATTTCAATTCCGCGGCTATTGGGATGACGACCCAACTGAATTCCTCTACACCAAAGAAATCTCGCTCCAGGAGCTAGAAGAAGCCATTTATGAATATCAAGCTCGTTAATTATCTAATCCGACAGCAGGAAAATACCAGGGCGTCATACTGCATGAAATGTAATGCAAAAATTCCCATCAACGCCGGCTACAAATCCAGAGAAAAGAAAAATTATCGAGAAGGATATCTGTGCATGTCCTGTATCGAAGAACTGGTGAACAAAGCCGGCATCCTGGTCAAAGATTACAACGAAGTCCGCGAAATCCAATACCGCTCCAAATTGGATAAGCGCCCCATCTTAACCACCGACGGCGCCCTGGGATTATTCTTTGAAACCGAACCGGAAAATATGCCGCGCACCCTGGGAGACATTCAACCATATCTGGATGAAATTGAAATGTCCAACGACCAGATCATCATTGAACGGGTAATCCCGCAACAACGTGCACCTTATTGGGAAGTATCCATCAAACGTAACCAATCCAATATCGCCTGCGCAGCAAGCATAGAAAAACAAACCGCCATTTTCGCCGCCTATAAAAAATGGGCGCGAGTAGGAGCAGAACATGGAAACTATAACATTTGAAATTGAAGTCAAAGTCTCAGCAACCGAACTCAGGGAGACAGTTGAAAAATACTTCGACGAAATAGCAAAACAGATCAATAATATTGTCGATCCACAAATCGGTAAGTTGGTTATTGTTTTCCACGAATAAGATCATTCTGACGCCGGAAACAAACAGGAGTGAACCGATGAAAGCCCTTATCCGCGTAAAAAATACCTACTGCACCTTGTTCGACATGCCCGCCGCTTTCTTCTGGAAAGTCGAACAAAGCGGCCTGGAAAAGCTCGCCGCCGAAATTAAATATTTCGGCAAAAACCGCAAATTCATTGGCTTTGAAATCGGCGAAGGTTTCTTTGTCGGTGGAAATAACCTGACCGAAGAAATTAAAGACCAGTTGGAAAAATACGGCATTGTTATTTTAGCCAGTGACTTTGACGATGTGGCATTATCCGAAGAGGATAATTTCTTCACAGACAACAAAGTTGTAGTCATTGACAGTGATGGCCTATTCCTGCAGGGCAATCTCCCAGACCAGCCCATCGCCATCCAGACTGAAAAGATCACACTGGATATGCTGATCGCCCAAACTGCCGAAGGTTGCATAGAACAATGCCCCAACATTCTCCTGGAAGGTTGGTACAAAGCGAAAGACGGTATTTTATATTGCGTTGACTACGAAGCAGGAGTATACACTATCGATATCAACGACAAATATAGTCGTTTTATCTCATCCGAAATTTACTCATTTGATGATGCTGTCAAATTACTTGATGGCATAAAGAAAGTGAAGGATGTATGAACTCACACGAACTGACCAATGATGAACTGCGCATTGAAATTGCAAGAGCGTTAGAATGGGAACAAGTTGATGGAAAGTACAGTCTCTTTTTCCGTGTTCCTAGACGCTTTACCCCCTGTCTGGTTCCACACTGGCCAACAGAAATTGAAGATGCCTATAACCTGGAAGCTGAACTGGAAACAGAAGAAGAACGTGATCATTATGTTTACACCTTGACGCACATTGTCGATGAAGAAATTCCGCAAAATGTAAACCCATTTGATTGGGGATCAGACGACACGCTTTGGGCGCTTATCCATGCTACCCCACGTCAACGCGCCGAAGCCTTCTTGACGGTCAAACAAAAGGAAAAAGAATGAGCGAGCCAAAAAGTTGTTGTAATTGTGAACATCGTTTTATATTGCCTACTCAACAATCATTATGTGTTGAATGTTTGAATAATGTCAATAAACCAAACTGGACACCAAACGAAAGCACAGCGAAAGACCTTCGCATCGCCGAGTTGGAAGCCCTTGTTGAGAAAGGCAATTATGCCATTGGCGAAAACTGCGACCTGAGAAAACAAATCCTTAAGTTAGAAGAACCAGGATTTGTAATTTTCAGCCAGTCCGAGACTGATCTTTCTGGAGAGCCATCTTTTTGGTCAAACGAAGATGGATGGGGCGCACTGGAAACAGCCACGGTTTTTACCGAAGAAGAAGCGAAAACCTTTGCCACTGTTGATGATTGCAGATGGATGTCTTTACCTAGAAAAGAGGCTTGACGTGGAAGAACTCACAAACAGCAGCATAACTCCGCGAGGGTTAATAAGCATTAGCGAAATAAAGCATATCCATGCATTCGCTGCGTGAATGGCGAAGAGTGGGAACAATCAGAAGAAGGTTGAAATAGACAAACAAAAACTTTCACCGGGAGAGAAACGGAATGATTATCCTAACTTCACAATGGCTAATACAAGATGAGAACCTACCTTTTTAACAATACCAATATTGATACCACTCGTAAATATTTTCTCGATAACTTTGGCCTGGGTTTGAACTTGCCAATCTATCACATCGAAGAAACCATTTTGCATGGTCACGGCCCATTTGACTTTTTCACCGTAACCTACACCTATAACCAAAAAGGATTATATGCTATTCAGGGCAAGATGTCTTACGACAACGGGAAAATGACTATCAATGATGCAGGTATTCTCTATGTGTTCGATTATCCAGGATCAAGGAGTGCAACAGAAGACCTTATCCGCTGGATGTACTACAATTTCCCTGTGATGAAGAAAATCCTAGGCACTGACTTTAGCTCAATGCAAAGAGCATACATGCAAAAATAGGCCCCCGAATAAGGGGCCTGTTTTGTTTATTTCAGGTGATCCACCGGACTGAGCCGGCGCTGAGACGCCAGCACTTCCTCGTCCAGCAGTTGAATGTAATTGCGCGTTGTTTCAACAGACGTATGTCCAAGCGTGGCTTGCACCGTCACTAAATCCTGTCCGGCTTTCAACGCAAGCGTCGCGCACGTCCTACGCAGCATGTGGGCACTCACAGAAAATCCTACCGTCTTACTTAATCGGGTGAGGATCGAGCGCAGTCCCATGGGTGTCAATCGCGTTTCGCTCCTGGTTTGAAACACGGGTCTGCTACTGTTACAATTCTCCACTTTCTTAAGTACAAGAAGTGATCGGCAGGTCTGTGCGCCAGCCGCCACCAGACGAGACTTATTGCCCTTGCCGATACGCACCACAATTGTCCCGGTCTGCAAATTCACATCGCCCCAATTCAGATTGATGACCTCTCGCAGACGCAGCCCTGTATCAACCATAAACAGGATCAAGGCTTTTTCCCGCGGAGTTTTACATGCTTTGATAAGTTTTTTGACTTGTTCCTGATTAAGCACCGGCAAACGTTGTTTTCCAACTCGCGGCATGGGAAATACTACTCGCTCTTTGGTATGCCCCTCATTGTAACAAAACAACAGAAAAGTACGCATCACACGGGCAAAACCGTGAATATACCAGGCTTTCAAATTTCTCGATGCCAGTTCAGCCATCAGTTGCCGCACAACGGACGTGGTAATCTGATCGGGTTTGGTAATACCTCGTTCCTCGCACCAGGCTACAATACGCCCTAACAGATTATGATAGTACCGCATGGTCTGAACCGTGCATAACATGGCTTCACGACTGAGGTAAAAATCAAGTGCTGCTGTTTCTAATTCGTTTTTGGGATTTTCAATATAGGTATGGTGGACTATTTCTCGTTCTGGTTCCCCAACATCGGTTTCCCCCAGTCCATCAATCCACTCTGCGATGTTCTTTTGAGCTTCGCGCTCTTCGTCGTATATTAACGACTTTTGCTCGTACTGACCGGATACCCCTTTTTTTACCGCCATATATAGCCTCCCGGCCTCATTTTTGGCATCTGATCACCATATACGGGGGTATCCCCTCAACCAACAGCTTAGAAGGCTGGTGCTCTGTCCATTGAGCTACAGGGGCAAGTTTACGATGGATATTCTACCACCATCACTGAAGAATTCCCTTATGATTTTTGTAAGGGACGAATTCCTTTGTAGACTTGTTGGCCACCAATAGTTCGTAATATTGTAACGCTTGATCGCTGGGTTTTCTCTTCCAGTTGCAAGGGTGAAAGCGGTTTATTTCCGTTTGCCAGGAATGTACGAAACACTGCGTCAACCAGGGATGTTTTATCTGAAATAAAATCTGGTTGAAGGGCACAATGGTTCATCACAACATGCTGAAGGCCATCAATCTGCCGTACCTCGGCAGTAACTGGATCAATTTGGTCAATCAACACATCGGAATCCAATGAAGCAAATAAATCGCTATGCTCCTGACACAGGCATCCTTGAAGATAGATACGCCAGTTGCTGTCGTGTTGTTTCCACCAATCAAAATCAATATGAAATGGCGTCTCGGTATTCGGCTTAATCAGGCTAAACTTTTTTATCTCTACCATGGACTTATTCTTCCTGGGAGGAGTCTTTTAGGCGATAGTACTGATCGCCAATATGGGTTATGTGTTTGCTCGATTCAAGAATTGTAAAAACCGCACCAGGCGGACAACGCTTGACTAAATTTACCGCTGCGTAAAGTTCCTGCGCGTGCACATGACCCTGAGGATTCAGCTTGCCCAATTCTTTCATCATGGAGGTTATGGTTGTTTCAAGTGACTGACGGAATTTTTTTTCTTCAGTCCAAATATTTTCCAAGACATCAACGCCTGAAACCGCGATCACCATTTGATCGTGGTATTCATAAGGCGCAAGCTGTTTGGTCGTTGCAAACACAATACCTCCATCCGCACCAATTATGGCAGTTCGTATCCAATCATGGCTGGACTTTCGTTTCTCAACCCACACTTCTACTTCGCCCGCATTGTCGCCGCGCTTCACATTCACAATACACCCTGGGATTAATTCGCGTGATTCATACCATTCTTTTAATCCATAGACTATTTTATGCGGCCTGACTACCCAACCGGGGAATTTTTTATTTTGTTGCACATCAACAAAGGTGAAACGAACCCTGGGAGCTTCATGTGCAGTCGGGAAAAGGTTCGCAATGCGCTTTGTGAGCGGAAGAGTACCAACTTTCCAATGCGGATAGATAAGACTGATCGAAAAACTGGTTTCACCGTGAAATTCGGGTTCGTATTCCTCCAACTCATCATACACTTGATTACTTACTTGTTCCAATAGTGGAATAACCGAATCGTGATTGTAATTGTCCGATTGATCTCGTAATAAGGCAGGTAAATTTTTCACTGCTTCAGGTTCCAAACGTTTCAGAAACCAAAGGATTTCTCCCGTAGGTCCAACTTCATCAAAGCGTTCATCTTCTTGCAAAGCAAAATTTAATGAAAATTCAATTAAACGAGGATTTTCGTTTGAAGGTAAATCAAGTTGATCTAAAATCGCTTTTGTTTTTAATGGCCCGCCAGCTTCCATATCCAAAATTGCTTCGGCAAGATTTAAGTACCCCGAATTTATTTCTATTAACAAGGCTCTGGGGAACCATCTTCCTGCAATTTGCACCAGGTCATCACGATCATGAAGCGATAATTCAAATTTTTCGAGAAGCTGTTTTTTGTAAGTATTCAATACAAAATCAGGCTGAAAGTTAGTATCTTTGCTGTCATATAACGGCGCCCGATTTAATAAATGATCATCTATTCCAGAGGCTAGAGAGATAGTCCCGGCATCATCACTTTCAATTTCTATGACTTCAAATGGAGAGATGTCTGGGTTTATTCCGGGGCGAATATTAATTACCTTTGCTTCTGCCCAACTGAATTGAGGGAGAATGATTTTCTCACCGATTTGATATTTTTGCTGTGGAGTGTAAATTGTTCCACTTTCACTATGTCGTTTTTCCAGTGAGGAAATTTCAGTATCAATGCGATGTTCGATTAATGTTTTTAATAATTCAATGGAAGATTTTGGAATTTCTGCTTCAATGAGGTAGTTAAAAATATATTCAAAATCAGATTCTTGAAGTGAAAAACTATTCCAATACTCTTCAGAAATTGTGAGATGATTTTCTGCCATTTGTTGAAAAAACTTTCCTTTAGCGTTATGAAACCGCCAATTTGTTATAAGATATTAAATTATACCTTAGCACTATAAAACTAACAGAAAAAAACCAACCATTTTTATTGTAAGTAGTCATTTTCAATCCAGGTGAATGGATTGACCTGGATTGAATGAACCAATATTTCCCAGTGTAAATGTGGGCCTGTTGAACGCCCTGTGTTCCCGATTTGCCCAATCATTTGACCAGTTTGGACATTATCGCCCTGGGCAACTGCGTAACTTTCCAAATGACAAAATCTTGTGAAAATTCCCCACCCATGATCGATTACCAATGTGTTGCCACATACTTCCTGATATTCGGTTAGAACAACCACTCCAGGTGCATCGGCATAGATATTCAAATTGTTCGCACAGACGCCAAAATCTACACCGGTATGAAAATATGTATAAGCACTCCCGTTGTATGATCTGCGATTTCCAAAAAGCGAATTGATACATGGTTCATCAATCGGGTATTTAAATTTTTCACTCCAATATCGTGTTGGCGTAATAACAGAAGTGATTTCCTTTAATTTTTCTTCTTCTGGACCAATGATTTCGGGATCAATCTTCAACGGATCAACTACAAATGGGGCGTCTTTACCATAATTTCCTGATGACACGATCAACATTTGCGACAAATGAAGTGGATTTCCTGTGGTCTCATCAACATCCAGAGAAAATTCAACCAGGCCTGGGTCTTGCATAGCGCTGATTCCAAAAATGGCTGATGCTGTGTGCTCATCCGTCTGCATGAAAATCAACTCATTACCTGCAATATTTCCTGAAATTTTTGATGCATCGGAAGTAGTTATTTTTATTACCCCGGTTTGTCCCTGAACGAGAGGCAAAGGAGAAATGCTAATACTATTTTCCTGCTGGGTGGCTTCATCTGAATTTTCTTCATGATTTGGGCCTGAACGAATGAACAATTCATCGCCTGGAATGATTCCCCAGTCATCTACTGATTCATTTGTGAGTTTTAATAAATATGGATTTTGATTGTTTCTTATAGCGATAGACAGAAGTGTTTGATTCTGTTTTAATCTGCCGATGGGAATAAAGCTGTTTTCTTCACTTTGTGGAACAATGACGGCTGCTCCCACATAGAAGCCCGATGGGCTGGACAGATGATTGAGTTTTATGAGATTTTGGGCAGACAGATTGTTTTGAATAACCAGATTTCGCAGGTTTTGTCCAACCCCGGCAACCTTTTCAATTAAAATCCCCGAAATTCCTTCCAACCCGGGAATGATTAGTTCATCTCCCGCCTTAATGGCATTTGCATCAGCCAATGAATTTGCTTTGATTAAATCATCAACGGAGACACCAAATTGTAAGGCAATCACCCCAAGAGAGTCGCCACTTTGTACAATATAGCGCGGAAGGTCATTAGAATCATCTGCGAATGCGAGATTATTCAAGGAGAAAAGTATTGATATTGCAATTGTGGCAGCAATGATTATTACACGTTTCATATGAATTTTGAAATTTGGATCGTTTCACCCATTTGGATTTTTTTTATGTTATCAGGATGGGTTTCAAAAATATATTTTGCCGGTTTTGATGGTATCAGGATTGATTTCCATTTACGGGCGATTTTTTTATCAATGACTTTTAACTCATTATCCAGCCAGAACACTGCGATGTCGAAATTCATAAAATACATGTGTATTGCAGCATTCATTCTATTTTCTGATTCTTGGATTAATAAAATGCCTTCATCTTGAGCAATAGATTTGTCAAACATTAAACCTTTAAACCGGCTGAAAAAGCTATCACAAATTTTTACATGTATTTGCTCAGGTTGTTCGTTGGATGGAATTGTTATGGTGGCAAATTTCATTGTGTTATTGCAAGTTCATTTTGAAAAAACTTTTTCAATACTGGCAATCAGTTCATCTGGATGAAAGGGTTTTGTTAAATAGTCGTCAACTTTCGCGACATATAATCCAAGAGTACGGTCAATTGACTGGGATTTTGCTGTGATCACGATGACAGGGATTGATTTGGTAGTGGAGTCAGCTTTGAGTTGTTGGTAAAGATCCCACCCATCGAGATCTGGCATCATCAAATCCAACAATATCAAATCTGGTTTTTCTTTTTTAACATATTCAAGACCTTCAATGCCACCGTTGGCTCCCAAAACCTGAAACCCTTTTCTGTTCAATATCAGCGACACCAGATCAATCATAGAGGCATCATCTTCAATGTATAAAATTCGTCGAATTAGTTTTCCATCCATTGTTCACCTCATGTATGGTATTAGTTTACCACACCGATTGTGCACAGGTGTATGATCAAGTTTCTTTTTTACCCGTTTTTATGGTTATAACTGATCTACCCATTGCCTTCCATGCCTTTTGAAAATCTGTGTCATTTTGCCAGGTAATAACATTCTCTTGAACAGCTGGATCTACAAATCCCCATCCCTTGTCTGCATCATAAGCTGCTAAAATGCGATAATGACCCGATAGTGGGGTCCATGAACCTGTTAAAACAATGGTAATGTTGTAAGATAATAACGATGATTTTAAATTCTTGGTACTCATCAAAACATTCCATTTTGATTTGATGCCGTATTGCTTTAACGCTGCTGCGATTCCCCATGGAAAAGTTGCCCATCCGGGAATGCGATAAATAAAAGGGAAGCGTAGTTGAACAGGGTAATCATCAAAGTATTTCGACAAAGATTTACCAAGAAGTATCTGTTTTTTCAATGCCGACACAATGATTGAAGCAGAAAAAGGTCCACAATCATTGGTCTTTCCTTGATATTGATGGGAATGAATTAAATCATTAATGAAAGGTGATTTAATCATATTTACTGTCAACTCTCGACAAGCTTATTATAGAATGATTTCTGGGTTACAATTACGGCGAAACAGCGGAGAATAAATCAATGACAAAAACAAGAATTCTACTTGTAGACGATCACGAAGTGGTTCGCCTGGGTTTAAAAGCGCTGGTTGAACATCACCCTCAATTTGAGGTTGTTGGCGAAGCTGTAACAGCCAAAGAAGCCATTGAACAAGCTGAAAAAATTTTACCAGATATTGTTTTGATGGATATTCGATTGCCAGGCGCATCTGGGATTGAAGCTTGTGAAGTGATCACAGAAAAATTCCCCGATATCCGGGTTGTCATGTTGACTTCGTATGCGGAAGATGAAATGCTGTTTTCTGCGATTCGAGCGGGCGCGTCAGGATATGTTTTAAAACAAATTGGCGGTGACGATTTAATCCGTGCACTTGAATCGGTTAGCAAAGGTGAAGCTTTACTTGATCCAGCAGTGACACAAAGGGTATTCCAAGAAGTCCGGCGTGCAGTTAAAGAAGAAGAAGCATCGGCATTCGCAAATCTCAGCCAACAAGAAAAACATGTTCTGTTATTGGTATCTGAAGGAAAAACCAATCGGGAAATTGCAAAATCACTTTATCTTGGTGAAGGTACTGTGCGCAATTATGTCAGCAGTATCCTCTCTAAACTAGGGGTTAGCAACCGGGCTGAAGCTGCTGCCTTTGCCGTTGAACATAATTTAAAAGATTATTTATAGTAGATACAATCAAGTTATTACAATTCTTGCATGGCTTTTTGCATTAATAATGCATCGTCTTCCATGATTGGACTTTCGCATAAAATTCTCCCGGCGCATTTATGGACTGACAATACCCTCAACAAAGCCTTGTAATTTAGATCTGATTCTTCCAGGGGCAAATGTTTTTTCTCACCTTTTTCAGTATATTCAATGCCTGAAAGATGAATATGCAATCTCTTTAATGCTTCATCACCCAATGCCTGTTGATACTCAACAATGCATTTTTCCCATTCCTCTTCGGAATTCATCATACCGTTACCAGTGCGTGCGTGCAAGTGGGCAAAATCCAAGCAAGGTTCCACTCCCGGAACTTCCTGACTGAACATCAGTGTGTCCTGAAGCGAACCAATTAATGCCTGTTTCCCCATGGTCTCTGGGCGTAAAGTGACAATTATTTCCCGTTCTTTTAATTGATTGGCACAACCAGCTAGTCTTTCAATCACAATTTTTTTCCACTCATTAACGGGTACTCCAAAAGAACTGCCGGGGTGAAAAACAATATCGGTTGCGCCTGCCAAATAACCAAAATAGGCAGCGTCCATTAATCGTTTTCGAGAATTAATCCACTCTTCATCTGTTGCATTCAAATTAATAAAATATGGTGCATGGATACTGAGGGAAATGTCCAGTTCTTGTGCTGTTGATTTGATTTGCGCACAGGCTTCTTCAGATATTCTCACAGCGCGTACCCAACCCAACTCTAAAGCATGCAATCCCAGTTGATGAATTTGATTGATTGCTCCAATTGTGCCGCCTGGTTTTGATGGCGTTGATAGGGGAGAACCCACAGTTCCAAAAAGAAATGAATTTGTCATTGGTTGTCCTTAATGTAACAATTTCCCAATTTTTTCTATCAATGGAGGTCCTAATACTAACACACCAATAATGGTCGATGCGATTGCAGCAATTAAAACAGCGGCAGCACCCACATCTTTCCCCACTTTTGCCAACGGATGTTTTTGTGGACTGGCCAGATCTACCACCGCTTCAAGAGCCGTATTAATAAACTCAGCAAACCAGACTAATCCAATACAGATGAAAATTAAAGCCCACTGAACAGGTTCTATCCATAGCCAAAATGATATCAGGATCACCAGAATCGTTGCCATAAGATGGATCCAGGCATTTTTTTGTGTTCGAACAACATACCAAAACCCGGCAAATGCATTGCGAAAAGATACGATCCTTGTGCGAAAAAATTCAGCGATCTGCTGCATTTGACTATTCTTTCATATCTTGTAACATCAGCCTGTTTTGAATACCCCACATAATTGCTTTTTCTGTTTCGCTGCTGTGGTCAAATCCTAACAAGTGCAGCACCCCATGAATGACTAGTAATTGAACCTCTTTTTTTATGGGATGATTGGCATCAAACGCCTGCTTTTCAGCTCGTGGGTAAGAAATCACAATATCCCCGAGAATTGTGTGCCCCGTCTCCAGGTCAAGGTCATTGGCTGAAAATGACAAAACGTCGGTTGGTTGATCCAGACCACGATATTGCTGGTTTAAATCTCTAAGAACTTCATCAGTTTCAATTACAACTGACAAATCATATTTTGCCAAATCAACTTTTTGATCTGATAAAGTGAGTTGAACAACATTTTTGATAAAATTTTCTGTTAATAAATCCTGAAATTGTTCAGCAATGATTACGTTAATCATTTCCTTTTCCGTTCTTGCTGTTGAGGAATTTTATTCAAGTCATTGTCCCTATTTGTCTTTCGGCTGGCCAGTGGTTCAGTTTTTTGTGAAGCATCTGTTTCATGAGGATCATAGCGCGGGTATAGGATACGTGGATGATAGGTATTTTTGAGCGTGGTGATAAACGATTCAGCAATGAGATTAAGATCGCGCATCGTGAGATCTGTATTCTCCAACTGTCCATCTCTAAATACCTGGTCAATATTCGAGCGTACTAATTCTTCAATAGCTTTCTCATTGGAAGGTAATTCGGCTCTCGCCCTTGCCTCACACCCATCAGCCAGCATTAATATGGCTGTTTCGCGGGAGCGTGGCTTAGGCCCAGGATAACGGAAATCATCAATATTTACCTGCTCTTGATTTTCAGCGGCAAGTTGTAAAGCATGGGTAAATTGATAGCGAGTGACCAGTGTGCCGTGATGCTCACGAATGAAATCTTGTATACGAGATGGTAAGCCGTATTTTTGCGCCAGCATGACACCATCCGCTACATGTTGGATGATTGTCCTTGAACATTCACGCGGATCCAAATCATTGTGTGGATTGAGACTACCGACTACCTGGTTTTCAATGAAGAAAGATGGATTGGTGACCTTGCCAGCATCGTGGTGAAAGGCGCCAACACGTACTAACAATGCATCTGCGCCTACTACACGCGCCGCCTGTTCAGCCAAATTTGATACCTGCAAACTGTGTTGATAGGTGCCGGGAGCTTTTTGCAGGATTAACTGAAGCAGCGGATGATCAGGACGAGAGATATCCAATAACTGCAACCCGGTTGTTAAGCCTAATATTTGGGCGAATAAGAATTGCAGCAAGAGTGTTGTGCTGGCAGATGCCATCCCATTGAAAATGGAGGCGCCAAGGAGTGTAACAATACCAACCATATCGGTTATGGTATTGGGTAAACGAAACGCCAGGATAACTGCCATTCCAACACCACTAGATGCTACGCCTGCCCAGAAAAAACTTCCGATATGACGTCCTCTTCCAAGTACCAACATTCCAATAAAACTGGACAGGATGTAATAAAGAGTGATTTCCAGGCCAAATGTTAACCCATAGGCTGAAAGAACACTCAAAATGAAGGTAAATAAAATACCCAGTTCAAGCGAGAAAAGGCTTGAAAGTGTAAAACCAAATGCAGCAATGGGAAATAAATAGGGGAAAATCGTTCGATTTGGAGTTAGAAATCTTGCAGCGATCAAAAAAACAAGGAAGCTTCCAGCGATGACCATTATTGTGCGGTTGCTGGTCAGGCTGGGGGGACGTATCTTCTTGTAATAAAGACTTACAAAAAGTGCAAGGGCGAAAACCAATGCAACTGATGCAATAATTGACTGCGTATCATTCTTACCACGAATCAATTTGTACTGTTCAAGCGCTTCCAAAATCGCCGGTGTAATCACCTGGCCTCGTGAAACAATGGCTTGCCCGGTGACATATTTAACCATGACAGGCGCAACAGCATTTCGAGCAATGTTTTTAGCCGCCCGGGTATCTTCATCGCTATAAAGGCTGTTTGCAGTGATAAAAGGAGGCACCATTTTGGTGACTATCGCAGATTGGTCAGCAGGTAAAGAATAACTAACCAGTGTGGGTACATTTCGTTGAATATCAAAAACATTGTTGGGACGAATGGAATTTCGCATAGAAAGTTCAAGAACGCGTAAACATTCCTGTTTCGTGGTTTCCCATTTCGCATCGCTCATATCCAAAATGAGCTGGCTTTGGATTACATCAAGCCCCAGGCCCTCAATTTTGGATAGATCATCCATTTTTTGACTACGATCTGCATAAGAATCGTTACGAATAATACCAATGTAATCCAAAGTTCTTTGAAGGCGATCAATTTGAGAGCGAGTGATGAGTGGATCGGCAGGAAGATAGACCGCCGAGACTTTGCCTTCGGCTTCGATTCGAGCCTGCTCTGTGTAAAATTCACTCTCATAGGTCAACGTTCGCGGAGCCTGAATATCTTGAAAAACAACTTCTCCCTCGTTTAAAGTATATGTAGCCGGACGAATGGCTATCGGAAATACCATCGCTGCCAGTGAAAGAACGCTGGTGAATAGGAGTATTAAAAACGGGTATTTGGAGTGGCGATCAGACCACCAGGAACTGACTTTTTTCACCGTTCCTCAGTTGCTCAGCATCTCTCGCACCATTTGGCTTACGCGGGAGTTCGGGGCGCGTCCCGCGACATTGGGTAGAACAATTTTCATGACTTTGCCCATATCCTGGGCTCCAGCCGCCCCGGTTTCTTGAATTGCGGAAGTAACCAATTCTTTCAGTTTTTCATCAGATAGTTCTTCAGGAAGGTATGCTTTGAGAAATTCAATTTCTTCCTGGTTTAGTTTAATTAAATCTTGTCTGTTGGCTTTTTCAGCATCTTTTATGGTTTCTTGCCGGTTAGCAATTTCTTTTTGCAGTACGGCAATTAACCCAAGATTATCTAAAGGCCCTTTTTCAATTTCAATTAACTTAATTGATGACAGAGTCAGGCGAATAGCACGTTTTTTTAATTCATCCTTCTGGCGCATTGATTCCAGTAAATCTTTTTCAAGTTGTTCTTTCAGGTTCATGTTGTAATTATATCCTTTCATTAATTCAGGATAATCACTTTTTTGATAATCATCCTATTCAAGCGTTAGAAATGGCTTAATTTGATTGAATATGGTGGTTCCGATTCCTGGAACATTTAACAAATCTTCAAGGGTAAGAAAGCGTCCAATCTTCTGACGGTACTGCACAATCTGCTTTGCCCTGTCAGGACCAATACCCGGTAATGTCTCAAGAACTTCCCAGGATGCTGTATTGATATTGATACTGGCTTCTTGAATTTGGTTACCTTGTTCAGAAGGGTTGTTTTGATTCACAACGGGGTGTGTGGTTGATTGATTTCCCTCAAATGGAATATCTACCTGCATACCATCCACTAGCCTGGCAGCCAGATTTATTCCTGCAAGGTTGGCAGTCGGACAATTACCGTCAGCCATTTTCATCGCATCAACTACCCGACTGCCGTTGGCAAGTTGAAAAAGACCGGGAGAATTAACGCAACCCGTTACATAAACCGTGATGGGCTGTTGTGTAGGTGCGGGCATCAATTGGATCGGCAATCCACGCGGAGGAACCACTGCCAATGCAATTAGACCAACAGATATGATTCCCAGTAAAAAACCCAAAAGGATATGTTGCCAGGTCTTCATCATGCACTCTTGTTAATTTACTTTTCCTTCTAAAACCCGAGCTTCGCCGACAATTTTCAAAGTACCCTCATCTTGTATCTTTTCTTCCTGTTCCAGCATGGCATTGAATGCTGCCAACGCAACTTCAACCATCATGTCATCCGGTTCAGCGGTTGTGAGATGCTGTAAAGCCAGGTTGGGTTTCATAAGCCATTGCACAATTGCGAGTTTCTGGTTTTTACCTGTCCAACGAATAAACTCATAAGCAAATCCGGCCAAGATAGGCAGCAGGGCAATCCGGCTGATTAATCTCCACAGAACAGGAAGCGGCCCAAGTAGGACAAAAACCAAAATTGATAGAATTATCAATGTTAATAGAAAGGCTGTTCCACAACGTGGATTTTCCACAGAAAATTTTTGAATATTCTCAACTGTTAATTCGGTTCCACTCTCAAATGCATTGATAGTTTTATGCTCAGCGCCGTGGTAAGAAAAAACCCTTTTAATCTCTGGTATCCTACCCACCGCCCAGATATATACCACAACAAAAATCAGGCGAATGACACCTTCTAATAAATTGCTCCAAAAGTTGTGTAGATTCAACGCCGTTTCCAACCATTCACTGATTAGCGCTGGCAGCACAAAGAAAAAAGCAACCGCAATTGTCAGTGAGAATAAAAGCGTTAGAATTAAATGAATTCCTTCAATTTTCTCTTCATCTTCACCCTGATAATTTGCCGAAATCGTTAAATAACGGGTGCCTAGAACCAAAGAATCCCATAAGATAATCAAGCCGCGCAAGAAAGGGACGGACTTAATTTTCGATTTGTAAATCCCATCCAATTGTTCTTTTTGGATGGCAATTTCCCCGCTGGGTTTTCTGAATGCAGCAGCCAGGGTGCTGCTACCACGCATTAAAACACCTTCGATTAATGCCTGTCCGCCATAAAGTGGCAAGTGCTTGATTTTTGTCATCGAATCAGTCTTTCAGTTTTATTTTTATCATTCGGCAAGATTATAAAGAAAACGGATCAATGCCTGAATACCTTTTTTCCAGGTCGGCAAGTGTAGTCTTTCATTGGGGGCATGAATATGATCATCTGGCATGCTAAATCCGGTAAGTATGGAATCAACACCTAAGATTTCCTGCATATGCCCCACAACTGGAACACTACCACCGTCGCGGCGAAATACCGGGGTCTTACCCCAAACACTTTCCAACGCCCTCGATAAGGCCTGCACAGCAGGCAAATTTCGATTGGTAATGCTAGCAGGTGCGCCTGACATATTGATCAACTCCCAACGAATGGTTGTCGGTGCATGTTGCTTAAGATACACATTCAAAGAATCGTATATTTTTTGTGGGTCCTGATCAGGTACCAAACGCATGGAAATTTTCGCCATTGCATAAGAGGGCAGCACAGTTTTGGCGCCGACTTCGATATATCCTGAATACAAACCATTCACTTCCAATGTAGGGCGTGCCCCCAGTCTTTCGGTGGGGGTGTATCCATCTTCACCCCAAAGCTCAGGCACACCGGTCTGATTCAGATAATCCTGATCGGTCACGGGCAACCTGTTTAATTCAGCTCGTTCTGAAGCAGACAAAGGTCGTACATCATCATAAAAACCCGGTAAGGTTACTTTCCCATCCGGAGAATGCATTCTTGCGATTAACTCGCAAAGTGCCTGGCCCGGGTTATGCACAACACCACCGAAAACGCCGGAATGAAGATCGTTTGAAGGCCCATATACACGCAGTTCAAAATATGCAAGTCCGCGCAATCCATAGGTAATGGTTGGAACATCGGGTGCGAGCATACCTGTATCAGGATTCACCACTACATCACATTTTAATAAATCGGTGTGTTGCCTGAGGAAATTTTCAAGGTTGGGAGAACCAATTTCTTCTTCACCTTCCAGGATGAATTTCACATTAACAGGCAATTCGCCAGTTGAAAGAATTGACTCGATGGCTTTAAGACTTGCTATAAATTGCCCTTTCATGTCAGAAGCACCCCGCGCGAAAAGATAATCACCCCGGATGACACCTGTAAAGGGTTCAGATTCCCATTCGCCAAGCGGCTCCACCGGCTGAACATCATAATGTCCATAAATTAAGATAGTCTGTGCATTTTTCTTGCTGGTTTTCTTTTCACCATAGACCACAGGATTGCCGGCTGTTTGATATATGTTTACGACATCAAATTTGTTGTTTTGAAATGATTTTTCGATCCACCGTGCGGCTTTTTCCATAGCTGATTTGCCATTCGAATCTGCTGAAATTGATGGGATAGCCAGCAATTCATTTAGGCTATTAATGAAATTTTGATGATTTTCGGCTGCATATTGAAGTGCAGAATCAAGATTTTCCATAACGAAAGAATACCTCCTCAATGTATGACTGATTATAGGCGAAATATTCACTTTGCGGCAACCGCAAATTTTCATCAAATTGTAATGTATGGAATTGAGGAGTTTGTGTTAAAATGATGATTATAAGCATGGTTCGGTGGTCGGTTCGGGTAGTGCCTGGGCCGGCGTCGGGCCGGAAATGGTGTTTGCGCCCGTCGAAAAGTGCCGCCGCCTGCTCCACCGAATCCTATGCAAGAATATAAAGAATACCTTACCCCAAAAACCATATCTG
>JARKQF010000229.1 GCA_029973975.1 Paludibacter sp. | reverse complement strand
CATAGCATGGACATATATTTATGTCTGTTGCTGGCTAATTTTTCCTGGGTGATGGCTTTCATCTTTGTCAGGAAGCGCATGTTGTATGTTAAAAAGGGATTCCGAACTCGTTTTTTCAGGATGACCAGGCGATCGATTGTTTTCTTGTTGTTAGAAGGCCTTTTTTTTCTGCCTTTTATTTCTATAATTGAATACTTATGGCTGTATATTCTTGTTACCAGTATCTTCTTTGTGTTCGGTAAGTTGTTGGCCAATTACTTATATTACAGGCTTGTTAAGTATTATCACCTGAAAAGCAGTCGGGTAAAAAGGGTGTTGCTCGTGGGTAAAAACGAGACCATGCACAAAGTGAAACGTATCATTAAGGTTAACCCCATACTGAAATATATGTTTGTCGGGTATCTCGACGATACTCCGGGTAAACACGTGCTGGGAACCCGCGATGAGCTCAGGAAAATAGTGGAAGAACATCAGATTCATGTGGTATTTGTTGCCATCACGAGTCAGCAGGAACTCATACCATATTGCGATATCAACAAAGATTTGCTGCATACCTGTAACCAGTTGGGTGTGCGTTTGTTTTTTGTACCTGTGAATGAAAAAATAGAAACCAAGCATTATGATACCGACCAGCTGAATGGTATTACTGTTATTAATCCGCAAAAGATACCGATGGATCATATTGAAAATCAAATCAAGAAGAGGATTTTTGATTTGATTTTCTCGGGTATGGTAATACTCTTTTTGCTATCGTGGTTGTACCCGATTCTGGCAATGCTAATCAAGTTGAGTTCGAAGGGGCCGGTCTTGTTCACTCAGCAACGTACAGGCATCAATAAGGTTACCTTTAACTGTTACAAATTCCGCAGTATGCGAATGAATGCCGAGGCCGATCTCAAACAGGCTACCGAGGATGATCCGCGTATAACCAAAATCGGTAAGTTTATTCGTCGCACGAACCTGGATGAACTGCCACAATTCTTTAATGTATTTAAAGGAGATATGTCGGTAGTGGGACCGCGACCACACATGCTGGCACATACCGAAAAATATTCGGCGCTGGTTAATGATTATCTGGTGCGGCATTATGTGAAACCGGGAATAACCGGTTGGGCGCAAATCAATGGTTTTCGTGGTGAAACAGACCAGTTGTGGAAGATGGAAAAACGGGTGGAAATGGACAAGGAGTATATTAATAACTGGTCATTGGATTGGGATATCGTTATTGTGTGGAAAACGATATTTGATTTAAAGGCGTTTATGAATGCGAGATAGTAACTGTTTGGTGCAGGGGGTTGCTTCGCTTCGCTCGCAATGACGGGGCAATAAAGACAAATAAAATTCGTTGATAATTTGGATAAAAATATTTAATTGTAATATATGATTCGAGTAATGAGAAAAACAGTTTTTCTTTTGTTTATAGCGCTGTTGACAGGTTGTAATGCCTACCAGAAAGTAGCTTATCTTCAACAGGCAGGAACACAAGCAATCTTGTCTGATTCTGTTCAGACTCCGGTTCCGGATCCGGTCATTAAAGTTGGAGATGTGTTGATGATTACTGTGAATACAAACAATCCTGAAGCATCGGTCCCATTCAATATACCATTAATTCCTTCGGGTGGTGATGCTTCAAAAAGATACAATTTAGGAGGTGGTGCGAATATTTCGTATGGGTTGAGTATGCAAAATTTCTTAGTTGATACGGATGGTGAAATTACTTACCCTGTAATAGGAAAACTAAAAGTTGCAGGAATGACTAAGAAACAATTGTCAGAAACAATAAAAAAATCAATTTACCCTCAATACATAACAGAGGAGCCAATTGTTTTGATACGTTATGGAAACTTTAAAATATCTGTGTTAGGAGAAGTAATGCGTCCCGGGTCATTCGTAATTGACAATGAAAAAATTTCTATTCTGGAAGCTCTGGCCATTGCAGGCGATATGACCATTTACGGTCGCAGGGAAAGTGTGTTGTTGGTACGGGAAAATAACGGAAATCGCGAAACAGTGCGTATTGATATCCGGGATAAGAACTTGGTTAACTCCCCCTACTTCTATTTGCAACAGAATGAT
>JARKQF010000227.1 GCA_029973975.1 Paludibacter sp. | reverse complement strand
TATTGTCCCGTCATTGCGAGCAAAGCAACCCCTTCAAAGTACGCACGCAGTTATTTAAAGTACTTCAAAATCCTTTCTCTATCCTCGCACGCTTTATCGTTCTTATGATACAGCTCAACAAAAACGATTCGCTGCTCATCGGGGAAATGAGCATAAATCAATCGCAATCCGGAATTTACCCCACGTCCTTTGAGTGATTTACAGGCAATCTTTTTTACCTTAATAACACAGGTTTCGATGCCTAAGTTGTCAATTATATAGCTAAATGGAGGGCGTTCATCTGGCATAACTTGCAGTACCTGCTTAACCACTTTCATATCGTCGTTAAGGGTTCTGTACTTCTTTAGCAGATTTTTAAGATCCTTTTTATATGCTTCCAGCTCATCAAATTTCATCGCGCTTCAATTTCTTCTCCATAGTTTCTTACAGAGAAAGGAGCTTCCCTGTAAAAAGCCAGTTCGTAATTTATTTCAGCTCCCTCTTTTGAGGCCATCCAGGGCATATCTTTATGAGAATAATTACTTATAGCAGAGGCGGACCAATCGCTCATTTGCTCGATAACCCTGTCAATAACTTCCTTTTCACTTGCTTTAAGCTCGGTAAGATCGGCTTTGGTTAATGGTAAATACCGTGTTTGCTGTAAACCGAAATAATCCGTCTTAAAGCGTTGTAGTTGTCCGGCATCAATCATTAGATTAAGTATGGCATCTAACTTTTGAGGCACCGGGCCATACGGTAATTTACGGTACTTAGCACCAGTCAGGTGTTCCTCATAAAGTTCGTAGTAGTTAAAATCTGCGAAATAAAGCAATTTATATAGAACCGTTTCACCCACGTTGGGTTTTCCGGCGCATTTTTCGAGTATATAAAGCAGTACATTTTTGAATTTATCTACCTGAAGTTTAGGTACAGAGATACGCTCCCCTGCAGTTGGCTCTTTGACTTGAGTTTTAATTTCAAGAGAAGCTGAAGCAGGAAAGTTTTCAGACATAAAATCATCCAAAGAGAATCCTAAAATAATGGAAAGCTCATGAAGTTCAAGAACGCCAACGCCTCTGTTTCCCAGTTCAATTTGCGCAAGTGAAGGCCGGGAAATTTTCAGCCTGTCAGCTAACTCAGCTTGTGAAAGTCCTTTTAATTTACGTAGTTCGGTGATTCTCTGACCAATCTCCTTTTGTGATAGCTTCGTGTTCATAATAGCGTATTTGTTTTACTATAATAACACGACAAAGATACAGAATGTTTCAACACGAAACAATATGATGTTTGTTTTTAAAACATAAAACCTCTACCTAATTGATAATCAACACCAATTACTCTTACCCTTTTCTTTCTTTTTGCAGGCGGATACAAAGTTTTATCTTTGCATAAAACTACGACCAACCATGTCCAACCACTACGCCATACAAATCACCGACCATTCCGACAAGGACGCATGCATCCGGGCCATCCTGAAAGGTGCTTATGCTGACTTATTCCCGGAACTGACAGACAAAAGAGGCGTGCTGTTTTCAACGATCACGCTTCAGAACTTAATACAGGAAGAATATCAGCATGAGCATATAACACTGTCGGCAATTGCCGGAAAAGATATCCGGACAAAGTCGAGCGGTGAGCAACTGAAAGTGCTTTTTACTTACCTTTTGTCACTTAATCCGGATTTCATGATACTGGATAATCCGTTCGATTGTCTGGACGTTGCCTCTGTGAAAACGATGAAAGAGAAACTGCTAAGTCTGTCGGCAAATAGGCAGTTTATCCAGTTTTTCAACCGAAAAGCCGACATCTTATCTTTTATTACACATGTAATCGAGGTGGAGGACAATCGGTTTTCCTCCATTCAGTCACTTGCTGAATACCATGCAAAGCAAACTGAAACCGCGACAATCAATGTTTATCAAATACCTGCCAGTCCGCATGCATACGACGCCATCCCTGAAGTCCTCATAGAAATGAAGGATGTAAATGTATCGTACTACGAAAAAAAAGTATTACACAATATCAACTGGAAAATTCAAAGGGGTGAGTTCTGGCAATTGGTCGGTCCCAATGGTTCGGGCAAGACAACCCTGCTGTCGATGATATATGGCAACAACACCAAAGCTTACGGACAGAACATTTATCTTTTCGGCAGGAAGAAAGGTTCGGGAGAAAGTGTATGGGATATCAAAGAGAAAATCGGCTACTTCTCGCCTGCCCTGACAGATTTTTTCAGCCGAAGAAACACGGTGTTGCAGATGGTGGTATCGGGTTTGTACGACACGGTAGGACTGTATCAGAAGCCCTCTTATCTTGAAAAGAAAACGGCAGAAGAATGGTTGCTGGTAATCGGATTATCAGACGAAAAAGATGCATCCTTTCAGCAGATATCACTGGTTAAACAGCGCATGGTTTTAATCGCCCGGGCTATGATCAAACACCCTCCTGTACTCATTCTCGATGAACCTTCAACTGGTCTGAACGACAAAAACGCAGCATTACTTTCCCGGCTGATCAATAAAATTGCTAAGGAAACCAACACAGCCATCCTGTATGTATCGCACAGAAAAGAACCGGGTTTATCGCCTGATCACGTATTAGAATTGCAAATGACTGAAGATGGATCGGTGGGAGTTACAAAATTTTTTGATAGCTTTGCGTCATCAAACCTGAATTTATGATGCAAACGATCGGACAATTCAACGACAGCTACCCTCCTATCATCGACGGTGTAGCGATTACAGTGCAGCAATACGCCCGCTGTCTGCACAACAAGGGGGAAAAAGTATGCGTGGTAACCCCCAAAGCGCCTGATTACATCGATCAGGATCCGTTTCCGGTGTATCGTTATCCATCCGTTCCGCTGATTAAAAGAGAGCCTTACCGCCTCGGCATTCCGGATATTGATCTGGCATTTCAGGCCAAACTTGAAAACATCCCGTTCTCATTGGTCCATGCTCATTGTCCGTTTACATCCGGTTTGTTAGCGCTCAAAATCGCCCGGGAAAGGAAAATTCCTTTTGTGACCTCTTTCCATTCTAAATACAAAGATAATTTTGAGCAATCGCTTCGTTCCAAAGCCATCATCAAGCTGATGATGATGGAACTGGTCTATTTTTACAACCAGGCCGACGAGGTGTGGATTCCGCAGGAAGCAGTGGAAGAAACATTGCGGGAATACGGCTACAAGGGCAAGGTCGTAGTGATGAACAACGGGAATGATTTCAGTACAGAAACCGAACCTGAACTGCTCCAAAAAATCGCCCGGCTGAAATTACACATCCCGGAGGATGAACTGGTATTTCTGTATGTCGGCCAGCTGGTATGGGAGAAAAACCTCCGGTTTATCCTCGAAGGACTGGCACAATACAACCAACCGTTCAGGATGTATTTCGTGGGTACCGGTTATGCCGCTGAGGATATGAAAACCCTTGCATCCACGCTGAATATTAGCGATAAGGTGTTTTTTACCGGAATGATTACCGACCGGAATGTATTGAGGGATTATTACGCGGCAGCCGATTTATTTCTATTTCCTTCTTTGTACGACACATGGGCATTGGTGGCCAGGGAAGCCGCTGCATTATACACGCCATCGCTCATGATACGGGGTGCGACTGCAGCCAGTCAGATTACTGACAATCACAACGGATTTTTGGTCAACGACAACCCCGTTTCGCTGGCACTTAAACTGAAGGAATTAGCACTTCAACCTGAACTTTTGAGAAGAACCGGCCTGCAAGCAGCACGAACACTGACCAAATCATGGGAGCAGATTGCAGAGGAGGTATTGGAGCGGTATAAGAGGCTGATTGAAAAAAAGAAAAAGCACTGAGTTAAAACAACGCAGTGCTTCCTTATCTTGAGTTCAACTTTTACAAATCAGGTTCAGACGTGAACTAATAACAAATTTACTTACGAGAATTAAATCTACCATACAATCTTACATCAAACCTGCAGCTTTCAGAATCTCCTCCATCTCCAACTGTACCTTTTTCGCTTCTGCTCTTGCCGCTTCCGCGAAGTCTTTTCCGGAGGACGCATAGATAATCTGACGAGAAGAATTGACCAGTAAGCCGCAAGTTGAGTTCAATCCGTATTTGGCGACTTCCTGCAGACTGCCACCCTGTGCCCCGACTCCGGGAACCAACAAGAAATGGTCGGGAATGATTTGCCTTATTTCCGACAGCATATCCGCTTTGGTAGCGCCTACCACATACATAAGGTTGTCGCTTGTACCCCACTGTTGCGATGTTTTGAGTACTTTCTCGAATAACTTTTCTCCACTTTCGGCATCCTGCATAAACTGAAAGTCGAAAGCCCCCTTATTGGAAGTCAGCGCCAGCAGAATAACCCATTTATCTGTGTAAGTGAGAAAAGGCGTTACCGAGTCTTCGCCCATATAAGGTGCGACGGTTACGGCATCAAAATCCATATTCCCCAGAAAAGTACTGGCGTACATGGCAGATGTATTGCCGATATCCCCTCTTTTGGCATCCGCAATAATAAACTGATCGGGATAATTTTCGCGGATATAGTCGACGGTACGTTCCAATGCCTCCCAGCCCTGCAAACCCAAGCTTTCGTAAAATGCCAGATTAGGTTTATACGCGACACATAAATCAGCCGTAGCATCAATAATCGCTTTATTGAAGGTAAAAATGCTGTCGTTTTCTTCTTCAAATAAAAACTCCGGGATTTTCTTGATATCCGTGTCCAACCCTACACAGAGAAAAGATTTCTTACGTTGAATGTTATCAAATAATTGCGCTCTGTTCATATTTGTATCTTTAGTAGTTGGTAATTAGTGAATAGTGAATAGCGATGATTAGTTATTAGCTATTAGTTATTAGTTATTAGCTTACAACTCGCTTTCCTTCAACCTTTCTGCATTTTCGGCTACGATCAACTGATCGATTACCGACTGGATATCACCGTTCATGAAAGCCGACAGGTTGTAGATAGTAAAATTAATGCGGTGATCGGTGATTCGTCCCTGCGGATAATTGTAGGTCCTGATTTTGGCGGAGCGGTCACCTGTAGAAACCATGGTTTTACGTTTCGAACCAATTTCATCCAGGTATTTCTGATGCTCAATGGCATAAATACGCGACCGCAGTTCGACCATCGCCTTGGCCTTGTTTTTATGTTGCGATTTCTCGTCCTGGCACTGCACTGTGATACCGGTCGGGATATGCACCAGCCTGATGGCTGAATAGGTTGTATTTACCGACTGTCCACCGGCACCCGACGAACAGAAAGTATCCACCCGCACATCCGACTCCTTCAGTTCGATATCGAACTCTTCAGCTTCGGGCAACACCGCCACCGTAGCAGCAGAGGTATGTACACGTCCCTGCGTTTCTGTTTGTGGAACCCGTTGTACCCTATGCACGCCCGATTCATACTTCAGTGTGCCGTACACCTGTTGACCGGACACCGTAAAGATGATTTCCTTATATCCTCCTATTGTCCCTTCTGAAACGCTTGTCACTTCGACCTTCCAGCCCTTTGAATCACAATAGCGGGCGTACATTTTAAATAAATCGCCGGCAAAAATCGCAGCCTCATCACCACCAGTGCCACCCCTGATTTCGACAATGGCATTTTTATCATCCTCAGGATCGGCCGGAATCAGCAGCAACTTTATCGCCTCTTCCATTTGTGGAATCTTCGGTTCTATCTCATCAATTTCCGACTTTGCCATTTCCCGCATTTCAGAATCCGATTCGGTCTCTAATATCTCTTTTGCTTCTGCCAGATGCGACAAAGCCAATTTATATTCATCACGGGCAGAAAGAATTTCTTCCAAATCACGATACTCTTTGTTCAGTTTCACAAAGCGCTTCTGATCTGAAATGACTGACGGATCGGTAATCAAAGTCGATATCTCGTCAAATTTATGCTGTAATGCGTCTAATTTTTCTATTAATGATGTTTCTGCCATGTATTATGCTTGCAATTAAAAAGCGGTGCAAAAGTACCAATATTTTGCGTGATATGAAAATCAGGTATTAAAATAACTATTTCAATATTCGTAAGTAAAATTCACACATAAACGACTTTAGTCACAGGTGTTGAGTCCCACCAATCAGACCTTATTTATTGACCTTATTTTCTGACTAAACAACCTTAGTAGCAAATGGATCTGTCATCAAACCTAGCCTTATTACCTTATTTCTAATCATCTTTGAATAAAATAAGGTAATAAGGTCAGAGGAAGAATGTAATTATCTCTCTGCTACTAAGGTTGTTTAGTCAGAAAATAAGGTTTTAACAAGGCACAAACAATCATCTACCTGAAAACTTATCCGTGCACATTAAATACTGAAAGTTCTAAACACAAATAACTTACTACAATTAATTTATTTGATCTTTACATATTCATCATGCAACTTCAGGGCATACTCCATACAACGGGGATTATCCGCATCTGCCAGCTTCGGGTTAAGCTTCGGAATTTTCAACTCCATGCCGATGGCAATGTCATCAGGAGAATCCAGCAGATCACGATTGGCTTCGAATATATACACCCAAAACTCTTTTACTCCATAATGACGTTCCGAGATACGGGTAAGCCGGCTTCCCTGTATAACTTTTTCGGTTGCCATAAATTCTTTGTAAACACGCGGTTGATCGAACAAGATCTGCAACTCATCAACAGGTTCTGCCGGTTTCACAACAGCAGCCTGTGTAACTGTGTCCTGCTGTAACACTGTCGTATCAGTCAACAGAGTATCCACAGGTATTTCTTCCTGAATTATATACTGATTTCCAGGCATCTGAACAATTTCTTTTTTGAATCGATTTGAATCAATATATTTTTTCACCAATGAAAACACATCAAAATCGATCAATACATACACCAACAAACCGCCTAACATGATTCCTACAAACAGAAAATCCAGTTTCCGTCCCGGTGTTCTGGTGGGTGAGCTTTTCCCTAATCTCTCAGGGTGAAATTCGTCTGCTTCCTTTATTCTTCTTTTTCTGCTTTCTGTCTCTTCTGCTTTTTGCTTCTCTTTTGTAATTTCCTGTGGTTCTTCAACGGAGACTTCAGACATCACCATGGTTTCTGCTTTTTCAACTACAGGAGATGCTTCTTTATGAATAACAGTAACAATTTCTTCCGGCGCTTCAGTCGCCTCAACTTCAACCGGCTCAACTATCTCTTTTTCAATAATATCAGGCTTCTCTTCCGGCTTTTCCTCCGTTTCTTCAGAAACAATCATTTCAAGTGGGGTTTCTATTTCAACCGGAACTTCAGGAGCTACTGATTCTGATGACATTGTAGCCTCACCTTCTATCTCAGCACCCTTCGTTTTGTCTTCCTGTTTATCATTCAAAGCATTGATTTCCGACAAAATATCCTTGATTTCATTGGCCTGTTCATTAAACAACTTCAACGGCATTTGATCCGCATCAACTGTTTCCTCAGAAGATTTTTCAGTAGCTTCTGCACCATCGTCCAACAATACCGGTTGCAAATGGGCATACGGTTCATTGGCAAGTTCTTTTAACTCAGCATCCGGAGTGAATACAACCTTATGATATCCATCGATAACGATTTCTGTGCCGGTATTGACATCCACACTCTTACGGGGTTCATTCCACTGCAGTTTGAAAGTTCCCAAACCATTGATTTTCACACTGTCCTGCGACACCAGCACTTCCTCAATTGTCGCTAGCAGGGTTTTCAGAAAATCATCCGACAACTTTTTACTCACAGCAGCCTGCTGCGACAACAATTCAACAATTTCGGCTGCATTCATTTTTTCTTTACTCATGGCGCAGGATGTCTTTAAGTTTCACTTTCAATGTTGTACTCTGACGAAAATTGACCACTTGTTTGGGTGGTATCAGGGTGCGTACCTGCGTGGCCGGATGTACAGAAAGCCGCTCTTCTTTCCTTTTGAATTCGAAAGAACCAAAGCCCTGAAAACTAATCACATTTCCTGCAACCAACTGTGATTTAAGAATTTCTACCGTTGCTTCTAACATCCTGTCAACTTCACTCTCCGGCTGATTCAGCTTTGAAGCAACAGCAGCAACTAATCCTTTGTGTTTCATATTTTTT
>JARKQF010000225.1 GCA_029973975.1 Paludibacter sp. | reverse complement strand
TTTGTTGGCATGGGAAAAGGGGAACGAATTGAAATACGTTAAAAGCGGAGAGCGGAAAACGGAAAACGGAGAGCGAATAACTAATAATGTGTCAATAACTTGGGACTTGGGACTTTCCAAAAATGTGTGTCAATTTAAACTTTTTCCGTTTTCCGCTTTCCGTTTTCAACTCAATTTGTAAAAACATCCCACCTGTTGAAACCTTTTTATCTTTTGCTCATTTTTTAAAAGAAAAAGTTTTTATCTTTGTGAGCCGTTGAATTAAAACAACTTCAATGGTGACCTATTTTACCGTAGAACCGTATAACTAAGAAAAATAAGTTTACAAATCATTAAAAAAAATTACACATCATGTCAGATAAAAAAATGGAAGAAGTTAAAAAACCCTCATTGGAAAAGTTAAAGGCACTGCAATTGGCCATGGATAAAATTGAGAAAGATCATGGCCGTGGTACCATCATGAAAATGGGTGACAATAAAGTAGAAGAAGTAGCTGTTATTCCGACCGGCTCGCTGGGATTGGACATAGCTTTGGGAGTTGGTGGTTATCCACGCGGCAGGGTAATTGAAATCTACGGTCCGGAATCGTCGGGTAAGACAACACTTGCCATCCATGCCATTGCCGAAGCACAAAAAGCCGGTGGTATTGCTGCCATCATCGACGCGGAACATGCGTTCGACCGCTCTTATGCCGATAAACTGGGGGTAAATACAGATGAATTACTAATCTCACAACCGGATAATGGGGAACAGGCGCTCGAAATCGCGGATCAGTTGATTCGTTCTTCTGCCGTCGATATCGTGGTGATCGACTCGGTTGCAGCCCTTACTCCTAAAGCTGAACTTGAAGGAGACATGGGTGATTCTAAAATGGGGTTACAAGCCCGTTTGATGTCACAGGCGCTCCGCAAGCTGACAGCCAATATTAATAAGACCAATACAACCTGTATCTTCATCAACCAGTTACGTGATAAGATCGGTGTGATGTTCGGCAATCCTGAAACAACCACGGGTGGTAACGCGCTGAAATTCTATGCTTCAGTTCGGTTGGACATCCGCAGGGTTTCCCAATTGAAAGATGGTGACGAAGCCATTGGTAACCAAACTCGTGTGAAAGTGGTGAAAAATAAAGTTGCTCCTCCTTTCCGCAAAGCTGAATTCGACATCATGTTTGGTGAAGGTATTTCCAAAACCGGTGAAATACTTGACCTTGGAGTTGAATATGGCATCATCAAAAAAAGTGGTTCATGGTTCAGCTATGGCGAAACCAAAATTGCACAAGGTCGCGATGCGTCTAAAAATGTAATCAAAGACAATCCGGAACTGGCTGCTGAATTGGAAGCGAAGATTGTTGAGGCGATTAAGAACAAGTAAAAGCGGAGAGCTAAAAACGAATAGTTTAAAAAGCAAACGTACGATTAAAAAAAGCAAGCGTCCTTTTGTATAAAAGGACGCTTGCTTTTTTATCATAGTCGACACTCAATCTTATCATAGCCTATTGACCGTTGACGCTAAACGTTGAAAGAAAAAAAGTGAAGCCGATATGACTTCACTTTTTTAATGCGTTTAATTATTTGTTTAACCTAAGAAACTTTTCAGCAGTTTACTTCTGGAATGCGGTTTTAGTTTACGGATGGCTTTTTCCTTTATCTGACGTACCCTTTCACGGGTCAGACCGAATTCATCACCAATTTCTTCCAGTGTCATTTCAGGAACCCCCAAACCGAAGAATTTCTTCACAATATCTCTTTCTCGATCCGATAAAGCATGCGCCAATACACGTTCAATTTCCTTCGACAATGATTCATTAATCAAAACACGGTCGGCGTTCGGAGAATCATCGTTGATCATTACATCGAGCAGGCTGTTATCCTCTCCTTCAACAAAAGGAGCATCAACAGAAATGTGACGTCCGGACACTTTCATGGTGTCGGCAATTTTCTCAACAGGAACATCCAATTGCTCAGCCAGCTCCTCAGCAGACGGCCTGCGCTCGTTTTCCTGTTCAAATTTAGAGAATGCTTTGTTGATTTTATTCAGAGAACCAACCTGATTGAGCGGGAGACGAACAATACGCGATTGCTCTGCCAAGGCCTGCAAAATGGATTGACGAATCCACCACACAGCATAAGAAATAAATTTAAAACCACGTGTTTCATCAAATTTTTCCGCAGCCTTAATCAACCCAAGATTACCCTCATTAATCAAGTCAGGCAAACTAAGACCCTGGTTTTGATATTGTTTAGCAACAGAAACAACGAAGCGAAGGTTAGCACGAGTCAATTTTTCTAAGGCAATTCTATCACCGTTCCGGATTCGCTGAGCAAGTTCAACTTCTTCCTCAACAGTGATAAGATCTTCACGACCAATCTCTTGCAGATACTTATCCAGAGATGCACTCTCCCTGTTAGTGATCGATTTAGTAATTTTTAGTTGTCTCATTCCTCTTTTGAAAATTAGCGTGCAAAGTTAGTAAAATTATTCAATATAAAAAAATAGAAATCTTTTACTTTTAATGCTTTAAACGTTTCAGTTTGTAAAATGTTTTATCTTGTTGATAAGTTTATTAAATATTAAACAAACAGCCCTTTAATTTTAGCAAAGGACTGTTTGTTCTATTCTTTAAAAAGCTGACTGTCTATAACGAATTAATTATTCAGGTCAATCGCGTAATAAGCAGTCTTGCCATTCGGATAAAATCCGGTAATCCAAAGCACCTTATTCTGATCGGCATTATCCATTACCGCCTTCATGGCTGTTTCAATATCTTTTTCATTGCTCATCTTGATGTTATTGATTTTCAAAATGATGTATCCGTTTTTGATACCGGCATTACTGAATTTACCCTTGCCAACCGATTTCACTTCAACTCCGTAATCCACACCGAATTTTTCTTTGATTTTATTATCGGCCTCTTTGAAAGTTGCTCCCAACAAGTCAATGTTTACATCTGAAGAAACCAATTCGGTATTACCCTGACGGTTTTTAAGCTCTACATTCAACTTTTGTTTTTTATTGTCGCGTAATATTTCAATGAAGATCTTATCACCGGGACGATAACGTCCTACCTGCTCCTGTAATTGTGCCACAGATTTAACCGCAACACCATTTACATTCGTAATGATATCTCCCGCTTTTACACCAGCTTTATCAGCTGCACTGCTTTCTACTACATTAGCAACATAAGCTCCATCAAAAGTCTTGATATTCTTTTCCTTGGCAAGTTCTCCGTTAATATCTCTGATTTCAACACCCAAAACAGCACGCTGCACTACTCCAT
The DNA here is from genome assembly GCA_029973975.1 of Paludibacter sp. Taxonomy (GTDB): domain Bacteria; phylum Bacteroidota; class Bacteroidia; order Bacteroidales; family Paludibacteraceae; genus Paludibacter. The sequence continues at coordinate 23,828 of JARKQF010000225.1, read as the reverse complement.
ACTGACGGATATCTGAAACCACTTTCTGCACGATGCTGGAAGGTACCGCAAAAGAATAACCTGTAAACGAACCTGTCTGAGATGCTATAGCAGTGTTGATTCCCACCAGTTCTCCACGGGTATTAACAAGCGCTCCCCCACTATTACCTGGATTTACGGCAGCATCTGTCTGAATAAACGACTCTATTTTCATAGCTGCATTCAGAATATTGATATTTCTGGCTTTAGCGCTTACGATGCCCGCCGTTACGGTTGATGTCAGGTTGAAAGGATTACCCACTGCCAATACCCATTCTCCTACCTTCAAAGAATCCGAATTACCGAATATAACAAATGGCAAATCTTTTTCTTCGATTTTCAACAAGGCAATATCAGTATTAGGATCTGAACCGACAACCTTAGCTGTAAATGATCTTTTATCATTTAACACAACTTCAATTTCTTTCGAATTATCGATTACGTGGTTATTGGTAACAATATATCCATCATTTGAAATAATAACCCCGGAACCCGCTCCTTCCCGGATCTGTGGTTGCTGTTGACGAAATTGAGGTCCGAAAAAGTATTCAAAAAACGGGTCTCCGCTGAATCCTCTTGACTGCATCACCTCTGATTTAACTTTCACGTGCACTACCGCATTCACTGTCAATTCGGCAGCTACTGTAAAATCAGTATCACCAGCTCTGGAAACATTTTTAAAATTGGCATAACTGGCAGGAATCTGATCAAACGAAAAGTCACTTTGATTTTGTCTGGCGTTGTTTCTATTCATCACGTAATTGGTAGCCATAGTGACCATCACAACCAATAACACCAAACCAATAACCTGAAAAATTTTATTTCTTCTCATACGCATAGTTTTAAATTAAATAAATAATGCCGGATTTTTAATTTCCGGCACTAAATTATACAAAAGTTGTTCCGCTGAAATCATTTGTCAGCTTGATTTGGTGTATTTTAACATTTCGATTTTAACATTTAAACCCGATTAACGAAGAACAGACATTAAGTTAATTTTAATAATCATCCATAAAGCGAAAAACGGAGTGCGGAAAGCGGAGAGCGGAAAGCGGAAAACGGAAAACGGAAAGCAGTAAGTGGTTAGATAGAAAATCATTATTCACTATTAGCAATTCGCTTTCCGCTTTCCGCTTTCCGCTCTCCGCTTTCAAACCACCCCCTGTGCCAGCATCGCTTTTGCAACTTTTAAAAATCCTGCCACATTGGCACCTTTCATATAATTGATATATCCATCGGCTTCTCTGCCATATCTGACACATTGCGCGTGAATTTCTGACATAATCTGTTTCAGCTTAGCATCTACTTCGGCCGCTGTCCAGTTGATGTGCATGGCATTTTGCGTCATTTCCAGCCCTGACGTGGCTACACCACCCGCATTCACAGCTTTGCCCGGACCATAGAGTACTTTGTGATCTATAAATAAGTCTATGGCCTCCGGAGTACAACCCATATTCGATATTTCTCCCACACACTTTACACCATTGCCTATCAGCATACGGGCATCATCTGCATTTAATTCATTCTGTGTAGCACAAGGTAATGCGATATCAACCTTCACTTCCCACGGTCTTTTATCCGGAAAAAACGGTACGCCGTATTTTTCAGCATAAGGAGCCACCACATCGTTACAGGTAGCCCGCAACTCAAGCATATACTCAATCTTTTCTCCCGAAATTCCATTTTCATCCAAAACATAGCCATCCGGACCAGAAATAGTTATCACCTTAGCTCCCATTTCAGTCGCTTTTAACGCTGCACCCCAAGCTACATTTCCAAAGCCGGAAATGGCGATGGTTTTATCTTTCATACTCTCTCCCGCTGTTTCGAGCATCTGACCGACAAAGTACAAGCCTCCGAAACCCGTTGCTTCCGGACGAATCAGAGAACCACCGTACTCAAGTCCTTTTCCTGTAAACACACCGGTATTTTCACGCGCCAGTTTTCGATACATACCATATAAATAACCGATTTCGCGTGCTCCCACCCCGATATCACCCGCAGGAATATCTGTTTCGGGGCCGATATGCCGCCAGAGTTCCAACATATAAGCCTGACAGAAACGCATCACCTCAGCAGACGATTTACCTCTCGGGTTGAAATCGGAACCACCCTTTCCTCCTCCCATCGGCAGGGTTGTCAACGCGTTTTTAAAGGTTTGTTCAAAACCCAGGAACTTCAGAATGGAAAGTGTAACTGAAGAGTGGAATCGCAGTCCGCCTTTATACGGACCAATGGCATTATTATACTGAACCCGGTAACCCAGATTTACCTGCACATCTCCCCGGTCATCAACCCAGGGCACCTTGAACGTAAAAATCCGGTCTGGTTCTACTATTCTTTCGGCTATTTTGGCTTTTTCAAACTCCGGATGTTCATTATACACCGGTTCGATGCTGATCAATACTTCCCGAACAGCCTGTAAATACTCCTGTTCCCCCGGATGTTTCGCTTCGAGCGAATACATGATTTTTTCTATATCCATAAACAATTAGTTTTAAATTGTTATTGTGATTTGATTTTAGATTATTAGCTTTGTGCTTCAATTATACCACCAAAGTTAAATGTTTTTTCCTATAATCAAATCGTTTCTGAAATTTATTTTTTCTGCATATAAATTTAAATATAGTCATGTATAGAAATATCAAACAATTATATTTTAAAGATACTTCTTTTGCTGATTTGATGAAGCATCGTATTTACAACATCCTGCTCTATGCTAGTAAATATGATTCCTTTATCCTGGAAGAAGACGGCCGGATTGACGAACAGATTTTCAATGAATACACATCGCTTAATTTGCGTTATCCTCCCCGGTTCACGCTGGTTTCAAATGAGAAAGATGCCAATAAAATATTGACAGAAAGAGACTTTGATGTGATTATTTCGATGCCGAGTGGCGACAGCATTAATCCTTTTGAATGGGCAAAAGAAGTTAAAATGCATTACCCGAATATCCCCATCGTAGTGCTCACTCCTTTCTCCAAGTCTGTTTCCAAGAGAATATCCAACGAAGATTTAAGCGCGATTGATTATGTTTTCAGTTGGCTTGGAAATCCCGATATCCTGCTGGCAATTACCAAAATGCTGGAAGATAAGATGAATGTGGAGGAAGATGTGGCATCTGTGGGTGTTCAGGTAATTCTGTTTGTAGAAGATTCTATCCACTTCTACTCTTCCATCCTGCCCCATCTGTACAAATGCGTGTTTAAGCAATCACTTTCATTCATGACGGAAGCTTTGAATGAGCACGAACAGATGTTAAGGATGCGGGGACGACCGAAAATTTTGTTTGCCCGAACCTACGAAGAAGCTATTTCCATATACAATAAATACAAGGATAATATGCTTGGGGTAATTGCCGATGTTAGCTTTCAGAAAAACGGTATTAAAGACAAACAGGCAGGAGTTATTTTATGTGAAGAAATCAGAAGACAGGATAAATTTATTCCGTTGATCATCCAGTCGTCCGACGAAAAAAACAAAGAAGAAGCCGACAGGGTGAAAGCAGCCTTTATCAGCAAACATTCTCCAACCTTGCTGACCGAACTTCGCGACAGAATCAACCTGAACTTCGGATTCTCGGATTTTATCTTTAAAAATCCCAATACCGGGGAAGTGGAAGCGCGGGTAAGAAACCTGCGGGATTTACAGGATGTTTTTTTCAACCTGAGCGATGAATGCCTGATGTATCACGTTACACGCAACAATGTCTCCCGCTGGTTGTATTCAAGAGCTATGTTTCCGTTGGCTGAATTTTTCAAGAATACGAACATTTACGATCCCGGCATTGAAGATTTGAATAAACTGCGTCAGGTGCTTTTTGGGGGCATTGTGAAATACCGCAAAATCAAAAACCGTGGTGTGGTGGCCGTTTTCCAGCGGGAAAGATTCGACCAGTACTCCAATTTTGCCCGTATCGGCGATGGCTCAATGGGTGGTAAAGGGCGCGGACTGGCTTTCATCGACTCCATGATTAAACGGAATGAGAAGTTACAACAGCATGACAATGTACAGATTGTGATTCCGAAGACGGTGGTCATTTGTACCGACATCTTCTCCGAATTTATGGAAATGAACGATTTATATCCGATTGCTTTATCGGATTTACCGGATGAAGAAATCCTGAAACGTTTTTTGCATGCCCGATTACCTAAAAAACTGATTGCCGATCTCTATGCTTTTCTGGGTGTCATCAGCACTCCGGTAGCAGTAAGGTCTTCCAGCCTGCTTGAAGATTCTCACTACCAGCCATTTGCCGGCATCTATTCAACTTATATGGTCCCGTACAACAAGGTGAGTCGTACTCAGACGCTTTCACTGCTCACCGAAGCTATCAAAGCAGTGTATGCCTCAGTTTATTTTCAGCAGAGTAAACTTTACATGACAGCGACCAAAAATGTGATTGACGAAGAGAAAATGGCTATTGTCCTGCAGGAAACCTGTGGTAATCAATACGAAAATCGCTTTTATCCTTCTTTCTCAGGAGTTGCAAAATCACTGAATTATTATCCGATTGGATCCGAAAAACCCGAAGATGGTATTGCAAATGTCGCCCTCGGTTTGGGTAAATATATTGTCGACGGAGGTGTTACTTTGCGTTTTTCTCCTGCATATCCACATAATATCCTGCAGACCAGCAGTCTGGAATATGCCCTGCGGGAAACACAAACTTATTTCAATGCGCTCGATCTGAACAATATTCACTTTACTCCTCAAGTCGATGATGGTTTCAATCTGCTTAAAATCAATGTACAGGAAGCATTAAAAGACGGCACATTGAAATACATTGCTTCGACTTATGATGTGCAGGAGCAAATGATTTATGACGGCATTTACGAAGGAGGCCGGAAGATCATCACTTTCGCCAACATCCTGCAACACAATGTTTTTCCATTAGCGGATATTTTAACGGATGTACTGAAAATTGCCCACAATGAAATGGGTAGACCTATCGAAATCGAGTTTGCTGTAAATATAGATTATTCTGAAAATAAGCAACATACATTTTATTTCCTGCAAATCAGACCCATTGTTGATTCCAATGAAAACATTAACGAAGACATCGGTAAGATACAGGAGGAAGACACCATCATCAGTAGCAACAGTGTATTGGGACATGGTATCACCAACGATGTGTATGATATCATTTATGTAAAGCCGGAAGCTTTTAACGCCTCTAAGAATCAGTTGATCATGTATGACATCGAGAAACTGAATAAAAAAATGATCGCCGAAAACAGGCATTATGTGTTGGTCGGTCCCGGCAGGTGGGGTTCCAGTGATCCCTGGTTGGGCATACCGGTGAAATGGCCACACATCAGCAACGCCATGCTAATTGTTGAATCGGGATTATCGAACTACAGAATAGAACCGAGTCAGGGAACTCACTTCTTCCAAAACCTGACTTCTTTCGGGGTTTCTTATTTCACCATCAACCCTTTTAACAAAGAAGGTTCCTTCGACATTGATTTTCTAAATGCACAAGAGGCTATTTATGAAAGTGAGTACGTGAGACTTGTTCGGTTCAACAATCCCATCATCATCAAGTCCGACGGACGAAAAAATATTGGCGTGGTTATGAAACCGGCTGACACGTTAAACTTGGTTGAATAAATATTGTATATTCAAACAAGTTTATTATTTTTGCACCTGCTTTTCGAAAAAGCGTTAAATAAAATCTAAAAATAATGACAAAAGGTAAAAAAAGAACGGGTCATCCCAAAGGCCTGTATTTATTGTTCCTTACTGAAATGTGGGAACGTTTCAGTTATTACGGGATGCGGGGTATCCTGATTCTTTATCTGACAAAAACCTACCTGGAAGGTGGACTTAACATCAGCGCTCAAAATGCGAGTTTAATTTATGGCTTCTTTACAGGATTTGTATATTTTACACCGCTGATCGGTGGATGGATTGCCGACAAATGGCTTGGTCAGCGACACGCCATCACTATCGGCGGACTTACCATGATGCTCGGACAATTGACTTTGTTTGCTTTCAATACACATACAGGATTATTTGCCGGTTTGGGACTATTAATTATCGGAAACGGATTTTTCAAACCCAATATCTCAACATTGGTCGGTGGATTATATGAAGAAGGTGACGAAAGAAGAGACTCTGCTTTCTCCATTTTCTACATGGGTATCAATCTGGGTGCTTTCATGGCGCCGCTGGTAGTAGGATTTCTGACCGACAATTTATTTGCCGGAACAGTTACTAACGAGGCAGGTGAAGTTGTCATGAGCTATGGTTACCGTTATGGTTTCCTTGCCGCTGCTGTCGGCATGTTCCTGGGACAGATATTTTTCAATGCACTCGCACAAAAATACTTAGGAAATATAGGAAAACGTCCGGGTTCACTACAGGCATCTGCCATCAACCTCGAAGCGCCTGTTGACACGAAGAAACCGCTTACAAAAGAAGAAAAACAACGTATTACAGTTATTTTCGTACTCTTTGTGTTTGCTATTTTCTTCTGGGCAGGATTCGAACAAGCAGGTTCTTCATTGAGTCTTTATACTGATAAATATGTAGACCGCGTGGTATTTGGCTATGAAATCCCGACTGCCTGGTTCCAGTCTGTTAATCCCCTGTTTATTGTGTTACTTGCTCCGCTCTTTGGTATGTTCTGGGTTTCTAAAACCGGTAAAAAACTGACAACTCCCATTAAAATGGGTCTTGGTATGGTTATCCTTGGTGTAGGATTCTTCTTCATGCTGGGCGCTGTTGCCGAAAGAGGTGGAGATACGGAAGATATCAGTATTAAAGCCAGTCTGATTTGGTTGGTTCTTACCTATCTGGTTCACACACTGGGAGAACTGTGCTTGTCGCCCGTAGGTCTATCGGTTGTTACCAAACTGTCACCTCCTAAATTAGCTTCTGTATTGATGGGCGTATGGTTACTTTCATCATTTGTGGCAAATATCGTGGGTGGATTCCTGGCATCTTCAGTGGAATCGATGGGTGCAGGTAAGATATTCCTTTACGTTGCGTTATTCGTCATTTTTTGTGGTATCATACTGATTACCCTCAACAAAAAACTCTTACGCATGATGCACGGAGTGAGATAAAGCAGATAACAGTTTTTCAATTGAGTCATACTCATTATCCCCCATCATCCAGCAATTGTTTTCAATGACAATTGCTGGATTTGCTTTTTCCACCGCCGCATAACCGGCTCTTGCCAAAGCGCGTAAAGTCCAGTACATCCTCGTTTTATCGCCCTGTAGCGACACCTGTTTATCCAATTTATAATTCATGGAAAAATTTCCATTGGTCGGATTAAAAACATAGTTATCACTCCTGAAAGCTTCATTAAAACGACCATTCAATACCAAATCCTCCGGCACTCCGACTTCGACGCCTTTTTCGGCTGTCAGCAGCCAAACCCTGTCAGCAGCCTGAAGAGCCATGTCCAGTTCATGTGTCGAAATAATGACTGTTTTTCCGGTTTCGTGTGCCAGCTTGTGCAACAACAACATGATTTCCACCCGGTTAGGCAGATCAAGATGAGCTGTCGGTTCGTCCAGTATGATAATAGGTGTATCCTGTACGAAGGCCTTGGCAATCATTACCCGCTGTTTTTCTCCGTCTGATAATTCTGAAATCAGTTTGTCTGCCTTATTTTCAAGATGTACCATGAGAATGGCCTTTTGCACTTGTGTTTCAGTTTCCTTATTCACACTTCCCCACCAATTGGTATGAGGATGTCTGCCCATGGCAACAATCGACTTCACAGTCGCATTTTCGATGTCGATCCGGTCAGTCAACACCAGGGATATCAGCAAAGCCCTCTCTTTGTTTGAAATTTTCTGAATATCAACACCATTGATGACAGACTTTCCTGACAAAGGTTGCTGTAACCCGGCCAAAGTCCGCAATAACGTACTCTTACCGCTTCCGTTGGGACCGATAAGACAGACCATTTCACCTGATTTTACAACCAGATTTAAATCCGACTGAATAACTGAATTAATTTTTCTATGGGTATAACCAATTGTCAGCGAATAAGTTTTAAGAATAGTCATAACATACCGGGTTGAAAATAATATATCAAACAATTTTCTGTAAAATTATGTCAAATAAAACAATTTCCGCATCATTTTTTTGTTATTTTTGCAAATTATAAACACACAGCTATTGTAAATTTTGAATTATGCCACCGAGGAAACCTGTCAGAGCCACCATACAACCAAAAGAAGAAACCAAAACCATTCCTTTGAATGTATCTCCAAAGAGAAGTAAAAAGGGTAAATCAGCAAATAAAGCCGATGGTCCGGGAACCTGGAGTCAAGTTGGCAGCTTCCTGTCGAGCGACCGGTTGCGTTTTATAATCGGGTTAAGCCTTTTCTTCATACTGATTTATTTTTCCATCGGAATGATCTCCTATTTCTTCACCGGCGCAGAAGATCAAAGCAAGATGGAACTTACGTTCAGCGAATTACACGGAGCAAGAAAAGACATTCAGAATATCACATCATTCGGCGGAGCACTTTTTGCACATCAAATCATTCATAAAAGTTTTGGTATCGGCGCTTTTGCCATTCTTCTTTTTGCAGGCATTTTATCGTTCCGGCTCATGAACAAGCGGTTCTGTTCACTCTGGAAAGCTTTTTTTCACAGTGCCTTCTGGTTGGTATGGCTATCGGTAACACTGGGTTTTATTGATATCTATTTCAAGCCACAGATATTCTTTCTGCTTGGTGGTGAACATGGGGTTTATGTAAGCGAATGGCTTATTTCTTATATCGGCGAACTGGGATTACTGATGGCGATTATCGGCACTTTACTTATATATAGCATCATTACTACTGCCAAAACCATCACTTTCCTGCAGAATCTTTTTTCCGGAAAGAAAAATGATGCAATCGAAGAAGAAACTGTGGATCTGAATGATGAAGAAGATGATGAACCGAGCGTTGCAGTCGGAACAGAAATAGTACCGGAAGACTGGATTCAGAACAAAATAAAAGAAGAGGATGCAGTTCATGTGGATGATAATGAAGAAGAAACACCCGTAAGAACAGCTGCCGACGATGTGGCTTTTGAGATTGAGAAACCGCAGAATGAGGAAGAAAACAAACCGGTCGACACCGGAGAAATTCATAACAACGAAGAAAATGACGATCCGTTTTATAATCTGGAGAAATTAGGAAAATACGATCCTACACTTGATTTGTCGAGATATAAATTTCCTACCCTCGATTTGCTGAAGGTGTATGGCACAGATAATGAAACGCAAATCGACATGAAGGAACAGAATGCAAATAAAGAGCGCATCACAACTACCCTTCAAAACTACGGAATCGAAATCAAAACTATCAAAGCAACTGTTGGTCCAACCATCACCCTGTACGAAATTGTACCGAAGGATGGCGTCCGCATTTCAAAAATCCGCAACCTGGAATACGACATCATGTTGAGTCTGGCTGCCACAGGTATCCGCATTATCGCGCCTATACCTGGCAAAGGCACCATTGGTATTGAAGTACCAAATGCAGACCCACAGGTCGTTTCGATGCATTCCGTTATTGCCTCCAAGAAATTTCAGGAGTCCAAATTTGAATTGCCAATTGCATTCGGAAGAACCATTACCAATGAAATTTTCATGGTCGATCTTACCAAAATGCCTCACTTACTGGTGGCTGGTGCAACAGGTCAGGGTAAATCGGTCGGACTGAATGCCATCATCACATCGTTGTTATATAAAAAGCATCCTTCGGTATTGAAATTTGTCTTGATCGACCCCAAAAAGGTTGAATTCAACATTTACGGCGACATAGAAAAACATTACCTGGCTAAGTTACCCGATGGTGAAGATGCCATCATTACCGACACCACCAAAGTAGTGGAAACCCTGAGTTCTCTGTGCCGTGAGATGGACGACCGCTACGACCTGCTCAAGAAAGCACATGTGCGTAACATCAAGGAATACAACGAAAAATTCATCAATCGACAATTAAATCCAGAGAAAGGACACAAATTCCTTCCGTACATCGTGGTTATTGTCGATGAGTTTGGAGATTTGATTATGACAGCCGGCAAAGAAGTAGAACTCCCGATTGCTCGTATTGCCCAGCTGGCCCGTGCCATTGGCATTCACATGATCATAGCCACCCAGCGTCCGTCTGTGAATATCATCACCGGGGTTATCAAGGCAAACTTCCCTGCCAGGGTCGCTTTCCGTGTTTCCTCCATGATCGACTCCCGCACCATTATCGATGGTCCCGGTGCCAATCAGCTGGTAGGACGCGGAGACATGCTCTTTACTTCCGGAAACGAACTTATCCGGGTGCAGTGTGCTTTCGTAGACACTCCTGAAGTTGAGAATATCGTACACCATATTGGTGGACAGCAGAGCTATCCTTCTGCATTCTACCTACCGGAATATGTTGGCGCTGAAGGCGAAGGACTCGACATGAGCAGTGTTGACCTAAGCAAACGTGACCCACTGTTCGAAGAGGCTGCCCGCCTGATTGTCAGCTCACAACAAGGTTCTACTTCCAATATCCAGCGTAAATTTTCTATCGGATATAACCGGGCGGGACGAATCGTTGATCAGTTGGAGGTAGCCGGAATCATCGGTCCGAATGAAGGCAGCAAAGCCCGGCAGGTGCTCGTAATGGATGAATACCATTTGGAACAGATTTTGAAACAGTTGCACTGATTTAAATACTTACCACATCAATCACAGGAATCAACATAAATTTTGGTAAATAAAAGTTCCATTTGTTTATTACAGGTTAGTGATGATATTGTTATAAAAAAGAAAATAAATGCAGAAATTCATATACTCTATAATTCTATTCATAAATTCGATTTTCGTTATAAATGCTCAGCATAACACTGATGCAGAGCGAATTATAAAAAATCTTACCGAATCATTCCGTGCTCAGGCTGTCCGTTCGGAATTTATACTGAAGATTTCAGAGAAAAATGGTGTAAATTCGCAGCAGATTTCAGGAACGATTGTTTTGAACGCAAACCGGTTTTTCCTGAAAACAGATGAGTTGACTGTGTGGTTTGATGGTAAAACCCAATGGGCGTATTTAGAAAACAGCGATGAGGTAAATATAACAGAGCCTACTGCTGAAGAGCTTGCGGCGATCAACCCGGTTACGATTATTTCAGCATTTAAATCGGTCAGTAGGATTCAGTTCAGCAAACTGAAAAGCCAGACTAACCACATCATCGAACTCATCCCAACAAACAAAAAAGCCGATTTTTCGAAAGTAGAGATTCAGCTAAACAAAACATCCGGGAATTTGCATGCTATCAAGATAGAATACAAAAACGGATTAAAAAATGATTTGACTTTCAGAAACTATCAAAAAAATGTAGCCGTAAACCCACGTATGTTTATTTTTGATAAAGCAAAATACAAGGGGGCGGTTATGAATGACTTGAGGTAAGCGGAAAGCGGAAAGCGGAAAGCGGAAAGTGGAAAACTAAAAGCAAATAGCGAATAGCGAATAGCAAATTGACGGTATCTGGTGACCAACGTCTATAGACCGTAGACCGTAGACCGTAGACAATAATAAAATAAAACAAAAAGATATGACAGAAAAAGTACGATGCCTGATCATCGGATCAGGTCCGGCAGGATACACTGCCGCTATTTATGCTTCGCGGGCGAATTTAGCGCCGGTATTATATGAAGGTATGCAGCCGGGTGGTCAGCTTACGACCACAACTGAAGTGGAAAACTTTCCCGGATACCCGGAAGGAACAACGGGTACGGAATTGATGGCTGACTTGCGCAGGCAAGCAGAGCGTTTTGGAGCCGACATCCGTTACGGTCATGTTACCGCGACCGACTTGTCACAAGCCCCGTATAAAGTAACTGTTGACGGAGAAAAAGTGATTGAAACCGAAACTATTATTATTTCAACCGGTGCAACGGCCAAATATCTGGGGTTACCTGATGAAACCAAATATGCCGGCTCAGGAGTATCAGCTTGTGCAACCTGTGACGGATTTTTCTATCGTAAGATGAAAGTTGCCGTTGTAGGAGGTGGCGATACTGCTTGCGAGGAAGCTATTTATTTAGCCGGATTGGCAGAAAAAGTATACCTGATTGTTCGCAAGCCGTTCTTACGTGCATCGAAAATCATGCAGGACAGGGTATTCAAAAATTCCAAAATTGAAGTATTGTTTGAGCATGAAACACTCGGATTAACCGGTGACAAAGTGGTACAAGGAGCTAACCTGATTAAGCGTCGTGGTCAGTCCGACGAAGAACAGGTACACATTGAAATCGATGGGTTCTTCTTAGCCATCGGTCACAAACCTAACTCAGATATTTTCAAACCCTGGGTGGAAACCGATGAGGTAGGATATATCAAAACGATTCCCGGAACACCCAAAACCAATGTACCCGGGGTATTTGCTGCCGGCGACGTGGCCGACCCACACTATCGTCAGGCCATTACCGCAGCCGGAACCGGATGCCAGGCTGCGATTGAGGTAGAAAGGTATTTATCGGAGAAGGGACTTTAATTAGTGGTTAGTAGTGACTGTAGACTGTAGACTGTAGACTGTAAAAAAAAGGCACATTATCGCATTTGCATATTGGCACATTAAAAAATTTATTGTACTTTTGCCGACGCAAATTTAAGCACGGGATGTAGCTCAGTCCGGTTTAGAGTACTCGTCTGGGGGGCGAGTGGTCGCTGGTTCGAATCCAGTCATCCCGACTTCAATAATACTACATTAATATTATATTCTTAAAAACTTACACAAACTCGTGTAAGTTTTTTTTATACTTTGATATTTTTTTTGAACAAAATTTACAATTTGTTGTTTAACCTTAGAATAAATGTATAAATTTGCAAACGATTCTGTTTGAAAATTAAATTTATCACTGTTTATATCAACCACAAATAATAACATTATGAAAATTAGCATGCAAAAGGCATTGGGCATTATGTTGCTCTCTACTGCCACACTCCTGATTAATTCTTGTGTCGACCCCATGTATGATATGGCCAAAGGAGTAAACACGGAGATAAGCATTGGAGGTGATTCTTTAGCGCTGCCAATCGGCAGTACCGATACCATCACATTAGGCGATTTCTTAAGTTCCGACGACATGGAATTTCTGAAAACCATGGAAGATGGCGGATATGGTATGACAATTTCGGATTCTCTTTCTATTGAAGACATCCTGAAAGACCTTGATACCAACAAATTAAAGTTTGATGATCAGGTTTTTAATCAAACAACCTCTGTTAGCTTCGGTGATATTGACGTGAGTGATTTTGTCATCCCCGGTTTCAACAAAACGGAAAACCTTGATATGAACATTCCGACCATGCAACTTGGTGATATTGTACCTGCAGTAAATATGGATCAGAACTTCACCGTTAACTTTTCAAACTATGCACTGGATGAAAGCAAACTTGTCTTACAGGATCAGCCTCTGAACACGGGAAAGCCTAATCTGCTAGCTGATGTTTCTCCTTTTGTAGACTACACGACAAACATAAATCCGGTACTTCCATTCTCGCTTCCTCAACCTATTGACATCGGAAATCTTTCGGTTACGATTAATTATCAGATTGATGTTCCGGAGGGAATTACTACTATTCATCAAATTGACCTGGATGCCGGCGGACAATTGGAAATAGAACTGGCATTAGGTGGTGTAAGTGACGCCATGAACACAGGTACTTTTACACCGAACATCACAATAGACCCTACGAATCTATTCAAATTCAGCCCGTTAGCACCTCTGACAAATGGTAATATTGTATTCAGCAATGCTGATGCTTTGAATGATTTCAATTCTCATAGCACAATAAAAACCCTGGACATCGATGCTTTTCATAATCTCCCTGACGCTGTAAATAAACTTATTGACATAAGTAAGATTGTAAATGTTACTGGTAGTATCGATGCGTCCGGAGAAGTAAAACAAAACAAAATTCAGGAAGCAAAACAAATTGATTTGATTATCAATGTAAAGGTTAAGAATGTAAAAATCAAAAGTATGGATTTTGATATTCCTACTTTTACAACAACCCTCAGTGGCTCTTCTGCTTTCGACATCAATAACAACGATATACCAGAGCAAATTAATACGATTAATACCGTTTACTTTGGAAAGACGAATGGTTCTTCTCTTCCTACAAACTTAGTAATTAATATAAAACCATCGAATTTGCCGGTAATGAAAACATCCAGTTATAAAATTGATAATCTGGATATTACATTCCCATCGAACTTCACATTCTCATCCATGGCCGGACAAACCTATAGTGCTACAAATGTAACATTGGATCCTGTGAATGGTTATTTTGCTGAGATTAATCTCACGGAAATTGATTTGTCACAAGTAACTATTACCAATAAGGTGCTTACTTGGTCTGGTAATATTTCATACAACGGACAAATCAGCATCAATGGTCGTATGGATAGTAAAAACATCAATACGTCAAGTAATCCTGTTGTTAATCTGAAGTCTGAATCTGCTATCAAGTTAAATTCGGCATTGGTGACAACAAATAATATTAATGAATCGATACAATCCACTGAAATTGAATTCCCATTTGAAATTGACATTGCTGATCAGGTTGCAAGATTAGGTGTAATCAATGTGAAACCGGGTTGTTTTGTACGCATTGACATTACAAAACCAAATCTCCCGCTTGCATTAAAAGGAGATAATATAATTCTGCAATTTAGTGACCTGTATGAATTCCAACCAAATCCAAATCTGACCAGCAGTAATGCTTACATTATAAATGGAGATATACCTGATTTCATTCAACTGGAATTAAAATCTCTGAAAATAAATCAGGATTTGGTTAACGGTACACTCGAACTTAAAGATACATTCGCCATCAGTGGTGGTATCATCCTGCAATCAGGTACGGTTAGCTCGACCGCTATCGAATCGCTGGGTAGTGAAAAACTTGCTTTTGTTGCCTCTGTGTCTGATATGGCAATTGAATCAACTTCTATCCAAATGAAAACATTGGAAGCTGCCTTCAAAGATTCTACCGTACTCAACATGGAGATCAATGATATTCCAACCGAGATTGCTGCTTTGGATAGTATCCTTCTGAAAGACGGCGCTGAAATTGACCTGGAAATTGCTATTAACAACATGCCGGATCTGGGAACTAACCCGCTGAATGCAGATATAAAAATCAAATTCCCTGAATTGCTTAATTTTATTACAGGAGCAGTTAACACGAACAACGAATTAGTAATTAATCAGCCATTTGTTGATGGTAAACTCACTAAGAAGGTCGGTTTGAAGGGGCTTAAATTCGACGGTTCAGATCTGAACGGTAAACTCTCTATTGATGACCAAGTTAATTTCGATGTTAACGTATCAGTTGTTGATCCAACTGTCAACAGTGCTGATCTGAATGGCGAAGATATAACAGTTAATGTAAAGGTTACTCTCAAGGGACTGGAATTCAAGTCTGTATACGGCCGGTTCAATGTTGACTTTGGCGACCAGATGAACATTCCGAACCTGGCATTGGACGATCTGCCTGATTTCATGCGGGGTGATGATGTGGTACTCGACATTTCGAATCCGGTGCTTGCACTCAGAACAGAAAGTAATATCGGTATACCGGTCAATACATTACTTTCCCTGACCAAGTTCAAAAACGGAACTGCTCAGACAGATGATAAGATAGACATCAGTTTCAGTCTGCCGAAAGCAAACTCTCCTGCTGAAACAGTAAAAACATTCAATTGGTATGCTCCGACCAATGCCGGAATGCCTTCTGGATATCAATTTAAGGAAACCAACATTCAGAACTTGTTCAAGCCAATACCTGATTCTGTTAAAATTGACCTCAGCCCAACAATAGATGCTGGTTACCAGCACTTTATTGACCTGGCAGCCAATTACAAACTCAAAGTGAAGTACGACATAACGATTCCGTTTACCTTCGGTAAAGATTTGAGTATCATGTTAAAAGATACCATCAACGATGTGAATCTGAATCTTGGAGATATCAATTTGAAAACCGGAGGACTTGAATTAAGTGCAAAAATCTTCAATTCAATACCGTTGAATCTCAATCTGGAATTATTATTGGTAGATTCCAACTTCAATATCCTGGCTGCACCGGAAGCTCAAACAATTCTTGCCGGAGCGCCAAATGGCACAGCTGTTGAATCCAATCTCAAAATCAGACTGGCAGACAATCTGGAATCGCTGAAATCACTTAACAAGGTTGTGATGGTATTCAGGGCTACGTCAGATGAAACGGTAGCAGGAACACCTATTAAACCGGACAACTTTATCAAAGCCGAACTGAAAGCCCGTGTGCTTGGCGGTATTAAAGTTACATTATAACCCTTAACCCATTAAAATGTATCAAGTTATGAAACAGATAAATTTAAAAACGATTATCGGGTCAATAATGATAGCTTTGGCCTTACAAGCAACGAATGCTCAGCCTGTTGCTAAAATTGGTTACTTCATGGATAACGCACCATACAAACATTTACTGAATCCGGCGCTTGTCCCGGTAAGGGGATATTTCAGTTATCCTGCTTTGGGATCTATGGATTTTGATCTGCAATCTAATCTGGGGTTAAAAACCTTTTTATTCCCGGCTGCAAATGCAGGTGATCCGTTGCTGACTTTCATGCATGAAGATGTTACTGCCGAACAGTTCCTTTCTCAACTGAGTCCGGAAAACTACTTCAAACTGAATCAACGTATGAGCCTGTTTTCATTTGGTTTCTACTCCGGGACTTCATTCTGGACCTTTGAAATAGCAAGCCGTATCAACGCAGGTCTGAATATACCGTATGATTTCTTTGCTTTCATGAAGCAGGGGATGTCTAACGAAGCTGGTAATTATTATGAAATCAACGACCTTTCTGTTTCTGCCGGCTTACTGGCAGAGACAGCACTGGGCGCATCGTTTCTGATAACCGACAACATCCGCGTAGGTGTAAAGGGTAAATTACTCGTTGGCGGCGCCAGAGTGGTTGCCGGCATCGACCAGATGACCATTGACATGAAACCAGACAAATGGACTGTAACTACCAACGGACTTGTTAACCTCTATGGGGCAGGTTTCAACTTTACCACAGATGAAAATGATGCGGTTGATGGATTTGATTTCACGACCCCGAACATGGCCGGAATGGGCTTTGCGCTTGACTTGGGTGCCAGCTGGACGCCTATCAAAAATGTAACAGTTTCTGCCGGCATCATCGATCTGGGTAAAATCAGCTGGAACAAAACCTTTAATAGCGTTGCCCGTTCTCAGGGAACTGTTGAATTCTCCGGCATGGATGGAATCAGCCTGGGTGAAACTGAAGAAGGCGGAGAAAGTGAAGATCCTTTTGCCGAGATGCAGGATAACCTACTGAAGATGACTCAATTCAAAGTAGTGGATGAAAGTAATAATTTTGCTGAAAGTTTGGTTCCAACAATTAATGCAGGTGTGGAAGCCGGTGTGCTGAATAATAGAATCAGTGTAGGTTTGCTCTATACCAACAGGATGATTCCGAATAACAGCATTTCAGAGATTACCGGCATGGTAAACCTGAAACCTTTCTCAGGTTTCAATTTGTCAGCCAGTTATTCATTGCTGAATGGCGTTGCCGAAACATTTGGGGTAGGTATGGGACTGAACCTGGGTATTGCTAATATCTTCGTGGCTTGTGATTACGTACCTACCATGTACACACCTCAGTACATTCCATTATCAAAAGCTACAACTCACCTTCAGGTAGGATTGACTGTCGGGTTGGGTAAGATGAAAGCGAAAAAATAAGCTGGCTTTCACAGAAAACATAATCCCTTTCAAAAAATCCATAAACTTGCCTTTCAGGTTCAAACAGGATGTATTTTTTGAAAGGGATTATGTTTTTGGTAATAATGCGAATCACTATAATATGTTGCTTGCCAGTTCTGACAAGAAACTTCTTTCCCCTTTTATCAGATTGATGTGCGCGAAAATATCCTGCCCGTGCATCCTGTCAATCATGTATACAAGTCCGTTTGAGAACATATCGAGATAGGGTGAATCAATTTGCTGAATATCTCCGGTAAAAACAATCTTGGTTCCTTCCCCGGCACGGGTGATGATGGTTTTGATCTCGTGTGGAGTCAGATTCTGAGCTTCATCCACGATGAAGAATGTTTCACTCAGACTGCGTCCCCTGATATAAGCCAAAGCTTCAATTACCAACTGGTTATTCTTTTGCATTTCCTCAATCAAACGGATTTCCTTTCCCTGATAGGAAAAATGATGTTTGATTACATTCAGGTTGTCGAACAAAGGTTGCATATAGGGCGCAATCTTATGCTGTTCGTCTCCGGGTAAAAATCCAAGATCCTTATTTGCCAGTGCCACAATGGGTCTCGCCAGCAGTATTTGCTTGTACACATCGTGCTTTTGCAAAGCTGCCGCGAGTGCCAGCAGTGTTTTCCCGGTGCCTGATTTGCCTGTGAGCGCTACCAGCTTTACATCATCATCCAGTAACACATTCATCGCGAAAGTCTGTTCCGCGTTCCGGGGTTCAATCCCAAAACATCTTTCTTTTACGATACGCCTCACTTTCCCCGTTTGAGGGATATATCTGGCCAGCACGCTCGAACGGGCGCTTCTCAACACAAAACAATCCTGCGGCTCGATATCCGAGGAAAAATCAAGCGATTCAAGCGGAATTTCACCTTCCGGTCCATACAATAATTCAATCAGTTCCGGATTAACATGTTCAAAAATCTCGTGATTTTTTTCAAAGATATTATGGTTTGTTACCTTATCGTTGATATAATCCTCCGCATCCAGTCCGAGCGACAAAGCTTTCATCCGCAGGTTGATATCCTTGGAAACCAAAATAGTCTTTACATTTTTCTTTTCCGTTTTGAGCTGAAAAGTAGCTGCTAAAATGCTATGATCCGGTGTTTTTTCCAGAAAAGCTCTTGAAATCACCTGGGGATACTCGATATTGGTCAGGATAAAAATTTTTCCTTTCCCCTCTCCTATTTCAACCCCTTTCTTGAACAACTTCTCATTGGCAAGCAAATCCAGTTCACGTGAGAATTCCCTTGCGTTAAAGTTAATCTGTTCATTCCCTTTTTTAAAGTGATCCAGTTCCTCCAGCACCACGATGGGAATATAAATATCATTTTCTTCGAAATTGTAAATACAACGGTAGTCGTGTAAAATAACATTGGTATCCAGCACAAAATTCTTCTTTACCCCCATAGTCCCTCCTGTATTTATTAGATTTTTCCAAAAGTAAAAAATTTCTTTCAGATACAGGCATAAAAAAAGATGAATTTACGCTGAAAATTCATCTTTTTTTATGCAGAAACAGGTAAGTTAAATAACAACTGAATAGTTCCTGAACAAATTACACCTGATTATTTAAAAATTTCCTTATAGAACTTTTCTAACGCAGCACCATTGGCTTTGTAAAGCTTTTGCATCTCCACTTTCCGGCTGGCTTCACTCTCCCTGCGTTGCGCCATTTCTCTCTGCCAGGTCACACCAGGAACAAGATCAAGCAGAAATCGTGAATTTACACTGTAGCTGAAATACAGTTCCTTGCCTGCCTTAACCACATCAAGTTGATATTCAAAAGCCGTAAGTAAATCGTCAAAACCAACGGTTCCCGAGGCGTCAAAATCCGCCTTTTTCAGATTTTCCTCCACTACCTTCTCATAGGGGTGCCAAAGATAAGTAGGAGCCACTCCTCCATCGAATGAGAGCGTATAGAAACCCTTTTTCGGATTCAGCACATCGCCAATGGTAAAGTAATTGGGATTCTTATCCGCCGGAGCTGAGGGTTGCGTTTTAAAGTTGGACTGGGTTACGGTGGCATAATCTGCAAATTTTACGCCATCGTTCCAGAAACGATAGAGTCTGTCGAGCACAAAACTAGTTTCCTGTGGCACTTTTTCAATGTATGATACACCGAGGACATGCTCTTCGTTCGATGCCCAGGCCTTGGGACCGCAATTCTTCATTCCGATAATATAAAACCATATCCAGGAATTTTCCGTTAACTGATACATCAGGCCGCCATTGGGTAATCGTGTTTTATTGCACATCTTCTTGATTTCTTTTTCACTAAGTTGTTTCAGGCCTTTTTTAGCCGCAAGTTCTTTAACTGTCTCCGGCCGGTAAGCTACCCAGTCGCGTATCTCAGTAAGAATACATTTATAATTCGTTTTGACAACATTACCCGGAGCATAACAATAATAGGTTCCCGGTCCGTAAAGTTTGCTTTTGAGCGCATATCCCGGGACTTCCGGAGCAAACCCGCAAACCGGTGTCGGCGCCAGATCCGGAAGTGGCTGATATACCGTAAAGGTGCTTTTACCATAAGTTACTTTTTTCTGAGCCGATACATTGGTTAGCATTAATATACAAAGTAATGTTAGCGTGATTCTGAAATAATTTGTCATTTGTTTTCCTCCTGTTGTGTTGTTATTAATTTTTCTGATTGTGTTTTTCTATTTACTCCTGTACAGGCCTTCTAAAATTTCCGGTACTTATTTTACTTGCTGATGCACCCTTAATTGTAGAATACTTTCTTTTGTTCATAATAATACATCTTTAATCTCAGTTATTTTTCCAAACCACGCTTCGCAAACGGACATAAAGGTAATATTTTTATATTATTTTAATGCCTGTCTGCACATATTTTGAAAGATAATCTTCTTCATAAGGCAGAAAGAAGAGGAACCGGAATTAATTCACCGGTATACTTGGGAAAAGACCGATTATATCTTTGCTACAACCCGCACCTCGTATAGGAAAATTAGAGTAGAATAAAATTATTGAACAGTTTTTTAAACAGTTCTTGAGCACATTGAGGTTGAAATACGTACTGTCCATGCAAATGTGTTTTTTGCGAATAGTTCGTTATTGGAGAATGAATGCTGATATTGTTGTAAAAATCCAGAAGTCCCGAACAACTGCCTTGTAGTGTTTTTGTTTTATAGCAAATACTTCAGATAAAACGAAATCTCTATTGGTTTCTTATTTCTCAATATAGTCAATTTTACTTGTTTTCCTTCCTCTTTCATTTCATTCTTAAGTTCTTGTTCGGATAAGTCTTTTACTTTTTTATTGTTGACTGAAACAATCGTATCGCCTAATTGAATACCGCTTTTATATGCGTCAGATTGATAATAAATAGACATTACGATGGCAATATCGTTCATTTTCATTGCATAAAAACCTGTTAAACCCGATTTGAACACCTTACTTGATTTCGAGTTTTCAGTTAAATAAAGTTTTTGATTGTGATAGTCTATTGCATAGTTATATCTATCTAAAATTTCATTTCCGATTAATCCATCATAATCGGTTTTTGAAAAAGCACCTAATGTGTCCTTTGAGAAACTTATTATTGGACTGTTAATCTGACTATTACCTAATTTAAGTGATGCAATGCGAAAATCTCCTCCGTTGGAATTTCCTCCTAATGCACCTCCAAATAAAATTGTATAATCAATAATATTTTGAGGTAAGATATTCTTTAATTTTAAAGCATCGAAATAAGGGGAATTTAAAATAACTGCATCGGCACAACCCAAATCCATTAATAAATTGGCAGTAATAGTTTGATTACCTCTAATGTTCAATTCCACGGGGAAATAGATTCTTTCGTCAATGTACTTAAATGGAATTATCGTATTATATTTCCCGGGGTTTATCACGGAATCTATCTTCAAAATTGATCGTTCATTGTCAATAATCAGGATTTTATTTTTTATGAATTTGTTTCCAATAATTCCCGCAATATTCTCTCCGTTCATATCTGTAAGCTTCAAAATGGGAGAAACCGTAAAATTATGATTATAACTGCCGACAGTTATTTTAACAGTGTCTTTAACAAGTAAAACCTGTCTATAATCTGTTGCTCCTGCACCACGCATGCTAGCAGTATCCGGGTTTGATTTAATTATTGAACCATGTCGTTCTACAAATGTACTATCAAGATACAAACCGCTTGCACCGGTATCAAGAATAAATCGTCCTTCAATTGAGTCATTTATTATTGCGTAGATGTAAAAACTCCCGTCTTTCTCAAACCTCACTTCATTTTCCTGACTTATACAAGAAAAAAGTGTGAGTAAGACAAGCTGATTTAATAATAGTATTTTTCTCATGAAATTCTTTTTTAGAGTGACACCTAACGGTATGGTGTCGTCCCTTTGACTCAATACTTTATTTAAATTGTTGTTCTATATATTTTACAACGTACTTGCTATTTGTCATTAACAAATAACCGATTATACTTTTCGTCAAGTAAAAGAACAACCAACCAGAAGAAAATTCTTCTTCAAACATTCGTTTTTGTTGAAAATAGTTGAAAGTTTCTTTACAAAATAAAGGTAAACTGTCTATAAAGATAAAACCTCCAATTATAATTGTCGCAATTGTCAGAACTTTTGAGTAATCAAAATCACCTTCAATTCTATCATCTTTGAATCCTTTTTCCAATTGCAGTTTATTGATAATCCATGAAGTCTTAAAAACAAAAAGCCACAATACTAAGAAATATATTCCAATTGTTCCTGTTAAAAGTAAAAGCGAATAAATGATTGTCCATGATTCATTGTTATTACCGAAAACAAATGAGGATAATGCTGCAATGAATTGAGTTATTGTTGTTAGTCCATTTATTACAAGCCAAATTCCTAATACTTTCAAAAAAATTGTCCAAAAATTTCTTACACTCATAATTGTTTGCATTTTTGTTGTTGATATTATATTTTTAAATATTACAATTTTCGTTTGAAAGTATAAATAACTCTATTCGTCAAATATAAATTATTCTTAGTAATTTTTGTTGCCAATGGTTCGAAGTTTTGCAAGCAGGCATTTTTACTTTAAATTTGTTTTTAAGAACTCTAATACTCTTTTATGGAATAAGTCGAAATCTCTTAATGGTCCTTTCATTCCACCGTGTTCCGCTCCTTCTACTATCCACATTTCTTTTTTTGCTGAAAGCAATGAATAGATTTTTTGGCTCATCCAAACCGGTGTCCTGTCGTCTTTTTCGCCAACTATCAGAAATGTGGCCTTATTCCAACTGGGTGCCAAATGGATTGGTTGCAGTTCTTTGGGATAATCAGCTGGCACTTTTAACTTGCTCTCGTCTTTGTTTTGAGATTTCATTAGCACAGGAACAGTTTCGTCAAACGAAGTCATAAGTCCAATGGCTACAAAAGCCTTGATATTTTCATGTTTGCTTGCTGCCGCCATAGAAAGATACGCACCTGTCGACCAACCGTAAACTGCCAATCTGTTTGTATCAACTTCATCTTGCTTTAACACTTCATTTATAACAGCATCATAATCAATCAATAATTCGGAATAAACTAAATAATCAGTGTCTATTTCCCACTCGCTGCTTTCTCCAAAACCTCGCCAATCGAAAGTTACCACATTGTATCCTATGCTTGTGAAAAATTGGGCGTGGTGCAATTGCTGGTACGACATATTTCCCGCATCGCCATTCGCAATGATTATCGTGGGTCGTGGTTTGTTGTCAATGGCTTTGTATGGCTTTTTCATGGGATTTTCCCACATATCGTTCATTTCTTTTTCTGACGGTATGGATTGTGCAGGAAAAAACCACGTTTTAATCTTTATATTGTCAACGGTTGTTACATCTAAATCCTTATAAACCAAACAAAGTTTTTCGGGATAGAACCGATACGCTCTATTGGGTTTTATTGCAAAAGATTGTAAACTTACTAATATGATCAAAATGCAAAAAATGAATTCTTTAATTGTTTGTGCCATTTTTTTATGTTTCAACTGCCGTTTTGTTGCAGACTGCTAACG
>JARKQF010000205.1 GCA_029973975.1 Paludibacter sp. | reverse complement strand
GGGGAGCGGGAAATGACAATAACACATTACCAGATAGATAGTGTGCTTAATGCCTATACCAGGCAAAGTAAATTAAGAGTATCGCCGAATGCCGCCAGGGGAAATGCACCGGAAGGAAAGTATACGGACGTGGTTTCATTGTCAGTTAAAGAAGAGAACAAGGCGGAAGAGTTTGATAAAATAAGCTATAATCTTCGTGATATCATCTTAAAAAAATAATTAAAACTAATCTTTACAGAAATATTTTACTTTCCTGGATCAACAGAAGTTGCATCGGTCTTTCAGATCTTTTTTCCCAAAAGGCGTAATTTTTTATGGCAATAAGAGTACCCGTCGAACTAAAATATAAAGATAAGAAAACAATATTAGTTGTTGACGACTACCTGCCCACTCGAAGACTTATTGTTGACGCCTTAGACCAATCTTCCCAGTACGAAGTTGACGAAGCGGAAAACGGCGAAGAAGCCTTGAGGCTTTTTAAACAGCATAATTACGATCTCGTGATAAGCGATATTATGATGCCCGGAATGAGCGGTATGGATTTGTTAAACCGCATCCGGGAGAAGAATCTTTCCGCTGCCGTCATCATGATTACGGGAAATCCCACCGTTGAACTTACTGTCAGCGCCATAAAAAAAGGGGCTGTCGATTTCCTGCCAAAACCATTTGACATAGATGATTTGCTCTACAGGGTGGACATCCATTTAAGAGGTAAATCGCTGTTGTCGGAAGAGAGCGTCGAAGCATTTCGGGAACAGGTCAGGCTCAAAGATAAAACCGACGAACTTTCTAAACAGGGATATATATTTGATTCAATAGAAGATTCTCCACTGGATAATGATATTATTTTTGAGAAAATTGCAGCATTGGCTTTAAAATTGGTTGATGGCGAGATCTGTTCGATTTTGCTTTTCGACGAGAAGGATAATGCATTTCACCCTAAGGTTGTGAAGGGCGATGCACAAGCAATCGGCAAAGATTACTCAGACAGCTCGGCACTTAAAATGGTATTTAATGAAGTTATTGAACGAAAAGAAGCAGTTGTAATAAATTCGAATGTACATGCCGATTTATCGCCTTCATTGATTTGCGCACCGCTGATGATCCGCAATTCCATATTAGGAATTTTGAGCATAAAAAAAAGGAAAAACAGGGAGATATTCAATAAAAGAGACCTGCACCATATTTTAAGTCTGACGAAGAGAGCTTCGCTGAATTTAGAAAATAAGATTCTCTATGAAAGTATCTATTTCAATATCATGGATACCCTGAAGTCATTGATCTCCTCGGTTCAGGCGCGGGATAATTATACGGAAGCGCACTCTCAGCGCGTTACGGAAATATCCTTAAAAATTGCGCTTCAAATGAAATGTTCGGCCAGCGATATGGAAAGTCTTAAAATCGCCGGTATTCTCCATGATGTCGGTAAGATCGCCGTTCCGGA
>JARKQF010000185.1 GCA_029973975.1 Paludibacter sp. | reverse complement strand
AAATTGCAGCTTAACCAGCCTGTTCCGTGATGATTAGTTTTTGTTTGGGAAGGATTTTATCTCCGGTGAGTTTGTTTTGTCTTTTCAGGGTATTCACGGTTATGCCATACTTTCTTGCGATTGAATAGAGTGTATCTCCTTTTTTGACATGGTGATAGACAGCAGGCCTGGGTTCCGGTTGTACGTTTTGAATTTCAGTCTTTCCTGTATTGTTTATGGATAACTGGTCCGGTGTGTTAGCCGTAGTTTCTGTTTGCGCAACTGTTGCCGCGTTTTCTTCAATTACCCTTCCGGCCTTGATGTAACGTTTGGCGTAATAATTCTCATCTGAATGGGAAATCACGATGCCACTCTGGTTGGATGAATGGATAAAATCAAATTTGCCGTTTTCGTACGCATTAACCACGATGCCCACATGTCCGACATGCCTGTTGTTTCTTCTGCCTGAAAAGAATACCAAATCGCCTGTTTTGAGTTGTGTTCTGTCGATTTTGCGGAATTGTTCGGCCTGCTCTGCCGATGATCGTTTGAGTTTATAGCCGAAATGATCGTAAACATACGAACTGAAACCGGAGCAATCGAACCTGACTTGTGGATTAGGTCGGTAATGATAAGGTTTCTTCAGGTATTTCTTTGCAAAACTAATCAGGGAGTCGGTGATGTGGCCGGATTGCTGTGTATGCAGCGGGTTGAAAGTGGTATCTGTGGAAATTGTTGTGATGAGAGTTGAATCGACTTGTTGTGCGTATGTAACTGAAAACAAGCTTAACCCTGTCATCAAAATCAATATCTTTAAATAAACGTGCATGTCCGGCAATAATTTTTTGTTTGGATTTACAAAGATAAGATTCCCGGTGAAATTACCATAGCTATTAAATTATTTTTTACCTTTGTATGCAACCTTTTTATATTTATGAATACCATTGCCTGGATAGGTTTTTGTCAGGGACTCTTTGCCGCCCTGCTCATGTTCACCAAAAAGGACAGTTCGCTGCCGGATAAGATTTTATCGGGGTGGTTGACTTTGCTCGCAATTGAGTTTCTGACCTGTGGACTGGATTATGAGGTCTTCGGGGAGCCTTTGTTGTCGAGTTCTTTTCTCTTGTTTAATCCTTCTATGTTTTTGTATGTTAGTTCGCTGACACGCTCTGACTTTAAAATCAGGTGGTTACAATTGTTACATCTGGTACCTTTTGTTGTCTTTGAAATTCTTGCTTACAGCATCAGGGAGCCTTTTTCTATGGATAGTTTTTTTGTCAGAGATGAGAATTTTCTGTTCCGGATCAGCTTTGCCGTTGTCAATGTTATTTCGTGGATGATTTATAATCCGTTAAGTTTGGTTTATGTGCACAAACACCGGATGCACTTGCGCAATGAGCAATCGAATATCGGGAAAAATGAAAATCTGGGCTGGGTGCTGAGTGTCGCAGTCTTTTATTTTGTGTATTGCGCTATTGCTTTTATCATTTCAGTCGTAGTTTATTTAGCAGATGTGCAACCTTTGCTTCCACATATTTATAATTATGCAGCCTTGCTTTTCGTGGTGTTTGTGTTGAGCTTTTACGGGCTTCGTCAGCAAGGGTTACCTAAAGAGTCGCTTGCTTCCATTCAGACTTCCACTTATAAGAACTCTCTGTTAAGTGATGAGAACAAAGAAAAGATAAAAAATAAGATTCTGCATTATTTTGAAAATCAAACGGTTTATCTGAATCCGGATTTGAATATGGATGTGCTGTCGAAAAACCTGAAGATTCCTAAATATCAACTGACGGAAGTGCTCAACACGGTTATCGGAAAGAACTTTTTTCAGTTTGTGAACTCATACCGTGTAGAAGCCGTCAAGAAAATGCTTGCTGACCCGAAGAATAATTACTCTATCGAAGCCATCGGTTACGAATGTGGGTTTTCAAGTAAATCTTCTTTCTACAAAGAATTTAAACGCATTACAGGTATGACTCCCATCGATTTCAAAAATAAAATCATCAGCTAAATACTGTTTCCTTTTTAAAAGTAATACCACAACAAGCTGTCCGCCTTTTAAAATACGGACTTTCACTACCTGCTGAAATTGTATCATTGCAGTAAAATTTAAAAACTACTGATATGAGACGATTTGCATTTCTATTTACAATTTGCCTGGTTTTTTTGAATTTATCCGCTCAAAGTCTTTTTCAGGATGCCGAAAAAGCAACAGCGGGCGAATCTCAGCAACCGGCATTGAAACTGAATGGTTTTGCCCGTGGTGTTGTATTTGGCGGGGGAGAAAAGTATGAACTGGCAACCACTTTTGCTGAAGTTGCTCTGCAACCGCAGTTGAGAAGTCACGGCGCCTTTTTGCAGGCCGATATCCGGTTGCGGAAAGGTGTTTTTTTTAATGAAGACGTTCAGTTAATTGATTTCAAGGAACTTTATGCCGGGTATAGCAGTTTGAAGTTCGATTTGCTGCTTGGTAATCAGGTTGTGAGTTGGGGGAGAACCGATGGCTTCAATCCAACGGATAATATTACTCCGAAAAATTATTTTTTATTTACACCAGATCCGGATGATCAGCAATTATCCAATTTTCTGTTACGTGCCAAATACCGTTTTACATCAGCCGTAGAATTAGATGTGATCGGGGTGCCTTTTTATCAGCCGTCGGTGTATAAGTATGATTTGTTCGACATGGGCGCTAATGTGTCTTTTGCAGAACAACGACTGCCTGAAAAGAATTTGAAAAACAGCGCGGTAGCAGCGAGACTTAATGTTGATTTACCTGCTGCCGGCTGGTCGGTGTCTTATTTCAGGGGCTACGACCCTTATCATGGTTTTGAGGTGGCTGCGATTGACTGGTCAACAGGTTCGCCTGTGATTACGAACCGGCCTGCCAGTTACCTGAAAACAAGCTGGGGAGCTGATTTAGCTGTACCTCTGGGTGCTGTAATCGTTCGTGCGGAAGGAGCATACAACATCACGGAAAATCCGGATGAAAAGATGTATATTCCTATGAACGATTTCAGTTATGTAGGGGCGTTGGAAGCGAATGTAGGCGGTTTGACTGTCATCGCACAATATGTGGGCAAATATGTGCCCGATTTTACTGCGTTGGTTTTGCCGGAACTCACAGAACCTCTGAATCCTCTGGCGCAAATGCAATATGCCAATGCCATGATCGATTACGAAAACCGTCAGTTTAATCGCCGGATTTTTCATCAGCAGGAAAGAATGAACCATGCTGTTGCGCTTTCATTAACGAAATCAGTAGGTTATGATGCCTGGGAGTTGATGTGCACGGGTTATTATGATATTACTTCTGAAGAGTGGATGATTCAACCCAAAGTGACTTACAAAATAAGTGATGCTCTGACTGCTTCATTAGGTGGTAACTACATGCATGGTTCCAACAAAACCCTGTTCGGTTATGCTTCAACTATCATGAATGGAGCTTTCATCAGCCTTAAAGCATCTTTTTAATGTCGCTGGTCAACAGAGGTCGGATATTCGTCAATAGTCGCTTAAAATCTATTAGTTATTTGTTTTCTGCTCTCTGCTGCTCTGTTAACTCTTAACTTTAGACATTAGACTGTCGCGAAGCGACTAACTATAAACATTTACTGAAAAAATGAAAAAGATAAAAACCTCCCTCTTCATTATCCGTCATCGCTGGTGGGTGTTATTGCTGACCGGCATTGTTTTGCTGGCGGCTATCATACCGCTTACAAATACTAAAATCAATTCCGATCTGGAGTCCTACATGCCGGATACCATGTTGTCGAAGATCAATAACAAGAAAATCGGTGAGTTTTTTGGAAACGATGAAACCATGTTGCTGGTTCTTGAGAATGATGATGTACTTCGCCCGGCAACCCTGAAAAGGATACAGAATATCAGTGAATCTTTCATGATGAATGATGCTTTCGAACAGGTTTTGTCCTTGTTCCAGACAAAGAATATTCAATCGGATGACGGGATGATGGTAGTCACACCGGTAGTCGAAAACATTCCTGAGCAACCGGCAGAACGCGAGGCTTTGCGAAAATTAATTAAGGGGAATGATCTGGCTTACGGATTGGTCGTGTCCGAAGATTTCCGGTATGCAATGATTATGCTTACGACCAACCAGCAAGTGCCGGACGTTGAATTGATGGAACAAATTCATCAGATTATCGCGAAATATCCGGGAAATGAGAGAATATACATGACCGGTCAACCCTATCTCAGGGCCGAAGCAAACGATAAAATAGCACTTGATCTGATGGTATTGTTGCCAATTGGTTTATGTGTGATGTTGATTTTCCTGTGGATATCATTCCGTGAATTTAAAGCAATGATATTGCCCTTCTCTGTAGTTGTTTTTTCAATCATACTGGCAATGGGCTTAATTCCTGCTCTGGGATGGGAGCTCAGTCTGATAGGCGTGTTAATCCCGATTATGATGATTGCTATTGCAAATAATTATGGTGTTTATTTTGTTGCCAGATATCAGGAAATTAATTACTATCATCCGGGAAGAAATATTGCGAAAACTGTACAGGAAGTTATATCATACCTCAAAAAACCAATGATTTTATGCGGATTGACTACGATTGCCGGGGTGCTTGGTCTGGTTGTACATTTATTAATTCCGGCACGTCAGATGGGAGTTGTTACTTCTTTAGCCATTGCGTTTGCACTTTTACTCAGTCTGACCTATATTCCGGCTCTCTTCTCGATTATAGGTAAAAGTACAAAAAAACAATACAAACAAGTAAATGAGGGTTTTTTTCATCATTTACTAAGTCATGTCGGAAAACTCGCGACAAATTCTCCCAAACGTATGTCGATCTTTTTTATCTTATTCTTTTTGTTGCTTTCAGGGGGCGTTTTTAAGATTCATGTTGCCCCAGATTCGAATAAAATACTACCGGATGACCATGGATTTAACCGTGCTATCCGGGTTGCGGATGAGTATTTTGGAGGTAGTAAAATGATTCATATCATGTTCGAAGGAGATGCAACAGATCCGGCTTTGTTGAAAAGAATTGACGAATATGGTCATCGGTTGGAGCAGAATCCGTTGGTCGGTCGCACGGCATCTTTATCCATGATGATTAAAAAAATCAGTATGGCTTTGCATGAGCCGGGAGAACCCGGGTATAATGAAATACCCGAAGATAATTTTGCTGTTTCGCAATATCTTGAGCTGTATGGGATGAGTGCTGATGTGGCTGATTTTGAAAGATTTATTAGTTTTGATTATACGCATACGCTGATGACGGTGCAATATCAGGCTGCAAGTCTGCCTGATGTTGAAGGGCTTTTACAGGATATATCTGAAATGCTGAAAGATGAACCCCAGCCTTATGTGGTAGGAGGTGCCAGTTTGATAGACAAAGAAATCAGTCAGTCGGTTGAAACCGGACAGTATTACTCGCTACTTTTTGCTTTTCTTGCTATTCTGATTCTATTAAGTATTATTTTCAAAAGTGTTACTGCGGGAGTGATGGGTAGTTTGCCTCTGGCATTTGCGGTGTTCTGTACGTTCGGACTGATGGGTTGGGTTGGCATTGAGCTGAATATCGTTACAGCGCTGCTTTCATCTATTTCCATCGGGTTGGGAGTTGATTTCACCATCCAGGTTTTCTGGAGGATAAAAACAGAACTGATGTATACGGATAATTGGCAAAAGGCTATTGATAAAGCTGTGCGTGGTATCGGAAGAGGAATTACAATTAATGCCTTTTCCGTCATGATAGGCTTTTCTGTGTTGTTTTTATCAGCTTTTCCCTTTATTCAATCATTTGCATTTCTGATTATCATCAGCTTATTCCTTTGTTTGATCAGTGCCTTAGCACTTATACCGGCTTTGTGTATGATTTTCAAACCGAAGTTTTTAAAAGTCAAAAGTCTAATGTCAAAAGTTTAACGACAAACGACATCAGACATTAGACAAAAATAAAAAATTATGAAAACAACAATCACTTCAATTTTGATTTTTTGCGCCTTCTCACTGACTGCGCAAAATGCACGGGAAATCAGTCGTAACGCCACGAACGCCACAGAAGTGGGGGACATGGAAATGATTTCCACGATTAATATTTACGATGCCAAAGGCAATGTCAGGACCCGTCAGATCAGCACTGCATCCCGGAAATTTGCTGAATGTACTAAGATGCTGATTCGCTTTCTTGCTCCTGCAGATGTAAAAGGTACCGCCTTGCTGGTGTATGATTACGAGGATCAGGATGATGGTCAGTGGATTTACATGCCCGCTTTGCGTAAAGTCAGGAGAATCGTCAGCACTGAGAAAGGCAAAAACTTTATGGGCTCCGAATTTACCAATGCTGATATGAGCCGTCCCAATCAACAGGATTTTGATTATCAGTTGAGTGGAGAAATTACGCTGGAAGGCAGGAAGTGCTGGAAAATCAAAGCAACAGGAAAAACAGATGCCCTTAAACTGCAAAACGGTTTCAGCAGCAATATCAGCTACATTGATCAGCAAACATTCCTGTGTTATAAGATTGAATATTTCGACATGTCGGATAAATTGCATCGTATCCAGTATATCACAGATTACAAAAAACAAGCAAACGGCAAATACTTTGCTTACCGGATGACCATGCAAAACGTACAAAACAATAGAAAATCGGAGATGATTGTGGATAAATTCCAGTCAGGGTCAAAACTCTCGGAGCATACTTTCTCGCCTGCTGTGCTTGATAAATGACAATATTTTACCATATAAGACA
Organism: Paludibacter sp.; assembly: GCA_029973975.1. Classification (GTDB taxonomy): domain Bacteria; phylum Bacteroidota; class Bacteroidia; order Bacteroidales; family Paludibacteraceae; genus Paludibacter. The sequence continues at coordinate 23,785 of JARKQF010000185.1, read as the reverse complement.
TATAAGATCATATAAGCTTGTTTACGTACAAATTAATAATTCTTATATGTGCTTATATGTCTTATATGGTGAATGAAAATTTATAATTATAATGTGTTGTTTTAGATGTAAATTGGTTTTGTTTTGTTTGTTTGTGTGGTTCTCAACTGGTTTTGCACAAACCCTTGAAGTTACCATAAGCAATATACGCACAAACAAGGGGCAGCTTTGTGTGGCTTTGTTCGACAGTGAAGAAGGATTCAAAAAAGAACAGCCTTGTTGGAAAAGACACTATTCCAAGTCGCAAGTAGAACATGGCAAGGTTATGCTGACGATTTGTATGTCTCCCGGAACTTATGGCTTGTCGGTATTAGATGATGAAAACGGAGATGGAAAAATGAAATATAACATGATAGGATTACCTCAGGAAGGATTCGGCTTTTCAAATTATCAACATAAAGGTATTCGTAGACCGCAGTTTAATGACTTTATTTTCAGGATAGAAGAAAATCAGATCCTGAAAATTGAAGTAGAGATGAAATACTTCTGATAAATTGTTTTTCAGGATATGATTACCTGTAAGTTGGTCATTGATAGGATATTTTTTATCAGATTATATTGTTTATCAAATAATTATTCCTATATTTGCACCCGCTTTTAAAGCGAAAAACAACATAATTAATTTTAAAAAGTTAGTAAACAGTATGTTAAATCATTATGAAACCGTTTTCATTTTAACTCCCGTTTTGTCTGATGCTCAGATGAAGGAAGCGGTAGAAAAGTTCAAAGCCGTTTTAACAGAAAACGGTGCGACTATTACAAATGAAGAGAATTGGGGGTTGCGTAAGTTAGCGTATCCTATCCAAAAGAAATCGACAGGTTTTTATTCACTGTTGCAGTTCGATGCAGAACCGACTGTCGTTGCAGCATTGGAAACCATCTATCGTCGTGATGAGCGTGTGTTAAGATTCTTGACTTTCCGTTTAGACAAGTATGCTTACGAGTATGCGGAAAAAAGAAAAGGTTTAAAATCTAAAGAAAAGGAGAACTAAAACATGGCAGCAAATCAAGGAGATATCAGGTATTTAACCCCCCCGACAGTAGATCTGAAAAGAAAAAAGTATTGCCGTTTCAAAAAGAGCGGTATCAAGTACATCGACTACAAAGATCCTGAGTTTTTGAAAAAATTTTTAAATGAGCAAGGTAAAATTTTACCCCGTCGTTTGACCGGTACTTCACTGAAGTTCCAGCGTCAGGTAGCTCAGGCTGTGAAGAGAGCCCGTCATCTGGCTTTACTTCCTTATGTAACTGATATGTTGAAATAATCAAAAGCAGGAGGAAATTGTATGGAAATTATTTTGAAAGAAGATGTAATCAACTTGGGTTACAAAGGCGATATAGTGAAAGTGAAAGATGGTTACGGTCGTAACTACCTGATCCCACAGAAAAAAGCCGTTTTGGCAACTGAATCAGCAAAGAAAATGCTGGCTGAAGATTTGAAACAACGTGCTCACAAGCTCGAAAGAATCAAAAACGAAGCTCAGGAACTGGCTGACAAAGTAAAAGATATTACCCTGACTGTTGGAGCTAAGACAAGCTCGACCGGTAAAATTTTCGGAGCCGTTGGCCCGATTCAGATTGCTGATGCATTTGAAAAAGCCGGATTTACAGTTGATCGTAAGGTAATTGTGTTGAAAGAACCTGTGAAAGAAATCGGTTCTTACAAAGCTACCCTCAAACTTCACAAAGAGGTAACAGTAGAGGTTGCTTTTGATGTAGTTGCTGAATAACAGGTAGTTATACAATACAACATATTTCGGTCAATTCAAAATCGACAGAAAACCGATGCCCCAGATTTTTTTGGTGGGTATCGGTTTTTTTAATTAAATTTGTGCCTGATTCAATCAATGCTAAAAAACTAATTTATATGGCTGTAATTAAACCGTTTAAGGGTATTCGCCCTCCCCAAAACCTTGTGGAAAAAGTAGCTTCACGTCCCTATGATGTATTGAACTCTGAAGAAGCCCGTGTCGAAGCTGCCGGAAATCCGATGTCGCTTTATCACATCATCAAGCCTGAAATCGATTTTGAACCGGGTACGGATGAACACGATGAGAAAGTGTATGCAAAAGCTGTTGAAAATTTTACGAAATTCAGACAGGAAGGCTGGCTGGTGCAGGACGAAACAGAAAAGTATTATGTCTATGCTCAAACCATGAACGGTAAAACGCAATACGGACTTGTTGTGTGTGCTAATGTGGATGACTATATGGAAGGTCGCATTAAAAAACACGAACTGACCAGAAAGGACAAAGAAGAAGATCGCATGAAACACGTACGGGTGAACAATGCGAATATCGAACCGGTATTTTTCGCATATCCACATCAACAGGAGTTGGATGAAATTGTTAAGGAAGCAACTAAAAATGAACCTGTATATGACTTTGTAGCTTCTGGTGATGGTTTTGGCCACCATTTCTGGGTCATTGAAGATGCAAAGACGATTCAACGTATTACGGAATTATTTGCCGCTATTCCGGCTTTGTATATTGCCGATGGTCACCATCGCAGTGCGGCGGCGGCATTGGTGGGCAATGAAAAACGTCAGCAGAATCCAAACCATACGGGCAATGAAGAGTACAACTATTTTATGGCGGTTTGCTTCCCGGATAATCAGCTGACTATCATAGATTATAACCGGGTGGTGAAAGATCTGAACGGATTGTCGGATGAAGAGTTCCTGAGTGCGTTGTCGAACAATTTTGAAATCAGAAAAGTGGGAGATGAAATCTACAAACCCAATAAATTACATAATTTTTCGTTATATCTGTCCGGAAACTGGTATGACCTGACAGCTAAGCCGGGGACTTACAACGACAATGACCCTATTGGCGTGCTGGATGTTACTATTTCTTCCAATTTGATTCTGGATGAAATTTTGGGAATTAAAGACCTGAGAACGGATAAAAGAATTGATTTCGTGGGTGGTATCCGTGGATTGGATGAATTGAAACGTCGCGTTGACAGTGGTGAAATGCAGGTTGCACTGGCGCTTTATCCTGTTTCCATGAAACAGTTGATTGATATTGCCGATACCGGTAACATCATGCCGCCCAAGACAACCTGGTTCGAACCCAAATTGCGTTCCGGACTGGTTATTCACGAGTTGGTGTAATTTCTATATTTTAAAATGAGATTTAAATATGTTTATTGGGTAATACTGATATCACAGCTGGTTTTGATCAGTTGTGGAACTAAATCTCGTTTGACTAATGCCGATAAAAAGTTCGAAGCCGGAGAATATGCTTCGGCTGCCGAACTTTATTCCAGAGTTTATTCTAAGATTTCATATAAAGAAGCTGATTTGAGAGCCAGAGTTGCTTTTAATCAGGCTGAATGTTTGCGCAGGTTAAATTATACCCGTGCCGAAATGATGTATTCCCGTGCTGTCCGGTCGAAATATCAGGACAGCATCGTTTATCTCCGGCTGGCACAGGCTCAGCACCGGAATGCCAAATATGGGGAAGCGATTAAGAATTACAAAATCTATTTGCAGCATGACAGTGCCGGAGTGCTTGCGTTGAATGGACTGAACGGGGCACAAATGGTTGCGCAATGGAAGGCTGAGTCGTCTGGTTATGTTGTGAGGAGAGATAATAATTTCTACACACGGAACCGGCATACTTACAGTCCTGCTTTTCAGGGATTTGATGCGGATCAATTGTATTTTACATCCAACAGAATGCCGGTAAAAAAAGGAGTTGCAAATAATTTTGTAACCAATTTGCCGAACAGTAATATTTATTTTGTAAAAAAAGATGCGGCTGGTAAATGGAGTAAGCCGGAAACTGTTTTTTCTGAGGAACTTACGGCTGCTGCTGAATTGGGTAGCTGTGCTTTTTCTCCGGATGGCAGAACCATGTATTTTACCAAAGCATCGCAAAAAGATGATACAAATGCCAATGCTGAAATCTATTCTTCTTCGAGAGCGGGAGGGGAGTGGACGGCTCCTCAGGTGGTTACTTTCTTCAAGGATAGTACGATTACAGTAGCGCATCCGGCAATTGCACCGGATGGGGTTACGATTTATTTTGTGTCTGATGCTCCGAACGGGCAGGGAGGAAAAGACATTTGGAAAGGTACTTTGTCGGGTTCGGAATGTAAATTTATCGAAAATCTGGGGCCGCAAATCAATACACCCGGTGATGAAATGTTCCCTTATGTCAGACCTGATGGTTCTTTGTATTTTGCTTCTGATGGTCAGCCGGGCTTGGGTGGTTTGGATATTTTCAAGGCAACCAAAATAAATGAAGAGGAATGGTTGGTCGTAAATATGGGAGTTCCTGTAAATTCTAATTTCGATGATTTCGGCATTACCTTCGAAGGAAATAAAGAGAAAGGTTTTTTATCCTCGAATAGAGGTCAAATCAGGGGTTACGATGCAATTTGGTCATTTGAACTGCCGGAAACGGAAGTGGTTGTGCAAGGTAAAGTGTTGGATGATAAATTGAATCCGATTCCGGATGCGATGGTCAGATTGATTAGCAATACTGGACAAAATACCCGGGTGATGACCAAAAAAGATGGTACTTACAGGATCAAAATAGATAAAGATGTGGATTGCGTGATGTTGGGTACTGCCCGCGGATTTCTGAATAAAAAGGCGACAGTATCATCGCGTGGTGTAAAAGCCAGTAAAATTTTTACAGTTGATCTGGTTCTACCTGCTGCGTTCAGACCGGTGCAACTTCCGAATATTTTCTTCGAGTTTGCAAAATGGGACCTGACTCCTTCATCTGAAGGTGGTTTGCAGGAGTTACTTGCCATGCTGAATGATAATCCGAATATCATTATTGAAATCAGTGCACATACAGATTATTTCGGAAATAATGAATTTAACCTGAATTTGTCTCAGAAACGTGCTCAATCGGTTGTGGATTACCTGATTCGCGCCGGTATTGCGCCGGAACGTCTGATTTCGGTTGGACACGGAGAAGAAAAAACTTATGTAGTAGATGAGTCATTACATGCAGAACATTCATTCTTGCCGTTGGAACAGGCTTTGACGGAAGAATTTATATTAACACTAAAGCCTGAAGAACAGGAAATCGCCAATCAGATTAACAGGAGAACTGAGTTTAAGGTTGTCAGAATGAGCCTGAGATGATTTACGATTTTAGTAAGAGCATGAAGTGAAATGCAAATCGTAAATGGATAAATCGTAAATTGTAAATAGTTAAATTGTAAATAAAAACAGATGAAACAATATTTAGATCTCTTAACCCGGGTGTTAGAAGAAGGAGTCAGAAAAGAGGATCGTACGGGTACCGGTACCTTGTCGGTTTTCGGACATCAGATGCGTTTTGATTTATCCGCAGGATTTCCATGCCTGACAACTAAAAAATTACATTTGAAATCCATAATTCATGAATTACTTTGGTTTTTGAATGGCGATACAAATGTAAAATATTTGCAGGAAAACGGTGTTAGAATCTGGAATGAATGGGCAGATGAGAATGGAGACCTGGGGCATGTTTACGGTTATCAGTGGCGCTCCTGGCCGGATTACAACGGAGGGCACATTGACCAGATTACGGAGGTTGTCAATACGATTAAAAACAACCCGGACTCCAGAAGAATAATTGTAAGTTCCTGGAATGTGGCTGATTTACCCAATATGAATCTGCCTCCCTGTCACGCTTTTTTTCAGTTTTATGTGGCGGATGGCAGATTGAGTCTTCAGTTGTACCAACGCAGTGCAGATATCTTCTTGGGTGTACCTTTTAATATTGCATCCTATGCTTTGCTGTTGCTGATGATGGCCCAGATAACGGAATTGAAACCGGGTGATTTTGTTCATACACTGGGTGATGCGCACATCTATACCAATCACCTTGAGCAGGTTAAATTACAATTAACCCGCGAACCTCGTGCTTTACCTGATATGAAGATTAATCCGGATGTTAAGGATATTTTTAGCTTTAAATTTGAAGATTTTGAATTAATAAATTACGATCCGCATCCGCATATCAAAGGGATAGTAGCTGTGTAAAATGTAAATAATCGCACAATTTATTTTTATTTGTGCAAAAAATGATTACATTTGCGACTGCAAAAACAATAAAACAAAATTGTCATTGAGTCATTTTTTGTCAATTATTATTTACCTCACACATCAGAGACATGCCAAAAATTTCTATTGTTGCCGCACTCGCGGATGATTACGCGATCGGCTATAAGAAAAAGCTTCCTTGGAATTTACCGGCTGATATGAAGCATTTTAAAAATCTCACAACCGGACATACAGTCGTAATGGGCAAACGAACTTTTGAAAGTCTGCCAAACGGTCCGCTTCCAAACCGAACCAATATTGTGCTGACAACCATGCTTTCGGAAGGCGTTGTTGAAGGTTATTTTGAAGCAGACTCACTTGAGGATGCACTTGAATTGTGTTCCAATGCTGAACAGGTTTTTGTGATCGGTGGCGCAGCCGTGTATAAACAGTGTATGGATTCGGTCGATTCGATGTACCTTACCTGGGTACATGGTGATTTTAAAGCCGATACTTATTTTCCGGAAATAGACTGGAGCAAATGGAAAGAGGTTTCGAGAGAAGACCATTCCACTGATGAAAAGAATGAGTATCCGTATAGTTTTTCTGTATACGAACGCATTTAAAACCCTGATTTTAAGTAAATATTAAAGCCTTTTTCTACAAAGAAAGAGGCTTTGTTGTTTCATTTAAATCGGAATAAAGTAAATGTTGTATATTTTGTGTGGCGAAATGCTTATAATTCTTACAATTTGATTATCTTTGCTCTTTATTTCAAACATTACGTTAAATAATTTCTATGAGCTACTTGATAAAACCGGCCAATTATAAACCATTACTGAATCTCCAGCAGACAGAAGTGGGTATTGCAAAGATTAAAGATTTTTTTCAGGCTAATTTGTCTGCCGAATTACGACTCAGAAGAGTAACTGCTCCTTTGTTCGTATTGCGTGGAACGGGTTTGAATGATGATTTGAATGGCGTTGAGAGGGCGGTTAATTTTCCGATAAAAGACATGCAGGATGTTCGTGCTGAGGTGGTTCATTCGCTCGCAAAATGGAAAAGGGTGACGCTGGCGGATTATGATATAGAAAATGGTTATGGTATTTATACTGATATGAATGCCATCCGGGCTGATGAGGAGCTGGGTAATATTCACTCGCTGTATGTTGATCAGTGGGATTGGGAGCGTATCATGACTGCAGAGGAACGCAATATTGATTTCCTGAAAATAATTGTGAAACGTATTTATGCAACGCTGCTGCGTACGGAGTATCTGGTTTCTGAAAGTTTTCCGCAAATCAGACCGATTCTTCCGGATGAAATTCAGTTTATTCATGCTGAAGAGTTGCGCCAACTGTATCCTGATTTATCTCCTAAAGAAAGAGAATTTAAAATTACCCAACAATATGGTGCTGTGTTTATAATCGGTATAGGAGCTAAACTGGGTGACGGTGAAAAACACGATGGCCGTGCTCCTGATTATGATGACTGGACAACCCCGGGCGAAAAAGGATTGCCCGGTCTGAACGGTGATATCCTTCTTTGGAATCCGATACTTGAAATGCCATTAGAAATTTCTTCCATGGGAATCCGGGTGGATAAAGAAGCTTTGTTACGACAACTTGAACTCGAAAATAAAACCGACAGACTGGAACTTTACTTCCATAAACGATTGATTGAGGACTCTTTACCACTTTCTATCGGGGGAGGTATCGGGCAGTCACGACTTTGTATGTTTTTTCTGAGAAAAGCCCACATAGGCGAAATTCAGGCAAGTATCTGGCCCGATGATATGCGTAAGGCCTGTGATGAAGCGGGAATCTTCTTAATTTAACGGAAAGCGGAGAACGAATAGTGAATAGTGCTTAATGGTTTAAAAAATTAAAAATTTAAGTTTTCCGTTCTCCGCTTTCCGCTTTCCGGTTTTTTTTGTTGTTCTCACGGAATTATCGTAAATTCGCAAAAATTATTGTCGAATGAATATAGATTTTAATAAAATGGATGGCTTAGTTCCGGCTATTATACAGGATGAGCTTACATCCAAAGTGCTGATGCTCGGTTTTATGAATGAAGAAGCATTTAATAAAACCAAAGAAACCGGTAAAGTAACTTTTTACAGCAGAACCAAAAAACGCCTTTGGACAAAAGGAGAGGAGAGTGGAAATTTTATGCATGTAGTTTCTATTCTGACTGATTGTGATGATGATACACTTTTAATCAAGGTTAAGCCCGTTGGCCCCGTTTGTCATACCGGCGCAGATACCTGTTGGAATGAATCCAATCAGGGCGACTTCTTCTTCCTGAATTATCTTCAACATTTTATACAACAACGTTTTAACGAAATGCCCGAAGGTTCCTATACAACCTCTTTGTTCAGAAAAGGAGTGAACAGGATGGCACAAAAGGTAGGTGAGGAAGCGGTAGAAACTGTAATTGAAGCTACCAACGGAACGGATGAAATGTTTTTGTATGAAGCCTCAGATTTATTATATCACCTCATTGTGTTACTCACTTCCAAAGGCTATTCTTTAGATGATTTGGGCCGGGAATTGAAAAAAAGGCATAAATAATCGCATTCATTTTGTAAGTCATGGAAAAGAAAATGCTGATTAAATACGAACATGTTGATATTTGTCAACAGGAATTAACAGTGCTGAGGGATGTTAATCTGGAGATTTCTTCAGGTGAATTCATCTATCTGCTGGGAAAAGTAGGTAGTGGTAAAAGTACTTTTCTAAAATCGCTTTATAAGGAAGTACCTGTTAGTGGTGGTAATGCAGAAGTGCTTTCATTCGATCTGAATGAGATAAAAAACAAGCAAATTCCTTTTCTCAGAAGAAAAATAGGGATAGTTTTCCAGGATTTTCAGTTACTTACCGATCGTACGGTGAATGCTAATCTGGAATTTGTGTTGCGGGCAACCGGATGGAAAGAGAAAGATGCCATTGAAGAGCAGATTCAGATTGTGCTTGCTCAGGTAGGCTTGAAGAATAAAGGTTACAAACGTCCCCACCAATTGTCTGGAGGTGAACAGCAACGTGTGGCAATAGCCAGGGCACTGCTTAATTCTCCGGAAATCATTTTAGCTGATGAGCCTACCGGACACTTAGACCCGGAAACCGGACGTGACCTGATTGAGCTGTTGTATGGAATCCGCTTGTCGGGTACTACAGTGATTATGGCTACGCATAATCACAACTGGGTAAATATGTATCCGGGACGTGTTATCCAGGTTGAAAATGAGCGTTTGATTGACGCTATGCAGCCCGGATATATTGGTACAGATATTCTGGATGGAGAATAACAGGTAGTCTTTTATGAAGAAAAAGCTTTGCCCGCAATGTAAGATTCACCGTTTCCGCGTGAAAAATGAGAAAGGTGATTCAGTAGTTGTCATTGTAAATGAACAGTACGAAGTGATTCCCATTCATCCGGAGGAGTCGCTGGAAGGTTTCGACTTACATACATTATATTGCCTCGGATGTTCCTGGAAAGGTTCATCCAAGGCATTACTATAAAGTTTTTGATGATTTGCAGGTTTTTAATAAGCCCTTGCAAAAATTACCCTTTGTGTCGACGGTTTACCGGTTACCATACAAACACCGGGTGTTTTATCCCCCTCAATAGGAATGCAGCGGATGGTCGCCTTGGTGTCTTCCTTGATTTTTTCTTCCGTTTCCGGTGTGCCGTCCCAGTGACAAAGTAAAAACCCTCCTTTTTCAATTTCAATTTTAAATTCATCATAGGAGTTCACTTCGCGTGTAACGGATGCCCGGTAATCAAGCGCTTTCTTGAAGATATTTTGCTGAATGTCATTTAACAAGCCTGCAATGTAGTTTTCAATGTTCTCGATGGAGACGGTTTCTTTCGTCAGGGTATCCCTGCGTGCGACTTCAATGGTCCCGTTTTCAATGTCCCGAGCACCAATGGCTAAGCGAACCGGAACGCCTTTTAGTTCATATTCAGCAAATTTCCAGCCTGGTTTTTTTGTGTCGTTATTATCATATTTTACACTGATGCCTTTGGCTTTGAGGGTAGAAATGATTGTATCCACTTTTTCGGTAATCGCCGACAGTTGCTCTTCGTTTTTGTATATCGGAACGATAACAACCTGAAATGGCGCTAATTTGGGTGGCAATACTAACCCGTTGTCGTCTGAATGGGTCATAATCAGTGCGCCCATCAGGCGGGTGGAAACACCCCAGGAGCTTGCCCAGACATAATCCTGTTTATTTGATTTATCCACGAAAGTTACGTCAAATGCTTTGGCAAAATTTTGACCGAGGAAGTGAGATGTTCCGGCCTGTAAGGCTTTGCCATCCTGCATCAGAGCTTCAATACAGAATGTTTCCAATGCGCCGGCAAAACGTTCGTTAGCCGATTTGGTTCCTTTGATAACCGGTACCCCCATGAAATTTTCAGCAAAATCAGCATACACGTGCATCATCTTGATGGCTTCTTCCATAGCTTCTGCTTCTGTGGCATGGGCGGTGTGGCCTTCCTGCCAGAGGAATTCGGCGGTACGCAGGAACAAGCGCGTACGCATTTCCCAGCGAACCACGTTAGCCCATTGATTTACCAGGATAGGCAAGTCGCGGTACGATTGAATCCAATTTTTATAGGTGTTCCAGATGATGGTTTCAGAGGTCGGACGAACAATCAGTTCCTCCTCCAGTTTGGCTTCGGGATCTACAATGAGACCTTTACCTTCAGCATTGTTCTTCAGGCGATAGTGGGTAACCACAGCACATTCTTTAGCAAAACCTTCTACATGGTCGGCTTCTTTGCTTAAAAAAGATTTGGGTATAAATAACGGAAAATAAGCATTTACGTGTCCGGTTTCCTTGAACATGCGATCCAGTTCGGCCTGCATTTTCTCCCATATAGCATAACCATAAGGTTTGATAACCATACATCCCCTGACAGCAGAATTTTCTGCCAAATCAGCTTTCAACACCAAATCATTATACCACTGTGAGTAATTCTCACTTCTTGAAGTCAATTCCTTAAGTTCCTTTGCCATTTTTTTATAATCTGAAAATCATCTGTATACATGTTTTACAGGTTGAAAACATGATTTTTTGTTATTCGAAAAAAGTGGTGCAAAGATAATTAAAAATAGCGAATAACTAATAGCGAATAGCTGATCAGATTATTAATGATTCTGTTCCAGGCTCTTTTTTTCGAATCTCAGAGGTAAAAGCTGAGCTGCATTCTCGATGTGATAGATACATTCTGTACCGTATAGGTAAATATCTATCGGCTTTTCAAAGCGAGTCTCTGTTTCCAGCATGACTTGTCTGCATGAACCGCACGGAGTTACCGGATAAGCCAGATAATTATCTCCTGTGTGTGCAGCTATGGCAATTGCTCTTACAGGCACTTGAGGAAACTGCGCATTAGCATAAAATAAAGCAACTCTCTCTGCGCATAACCCAGAAGGATATGCTGCATTTTCCTGGTTGTTGCCTACAAATAATGCCCCGTTTTGCAGTAAAACTGCCGCTCCGACACGAAAATTTGAATAAGGGGCATAAGCATTATCAACCTGTTCTTTAGCTTTGTTAATTAACACCTGAATTTCAGGCTCTAACTCAGTAAAACGGAAAATATTAACTCTTGTTTCTAAAATTTTCTGATCCATGTGATTTTGCTTTATTTATTTTACTTGTATCAACCAACCTAAAGTGACCGACCCGTGTATCAGGTTGGAATTGTCGAAATAGTCCCTTCTGTCGTTTGAAAAAAGGTCACTGGCGCTGAAATTTCCCCTGCCTTCAAGTTGTATCAATTGTTTTTTTATTTTAAACATACAGCCTAATCCCAATGCCAGTCCGTAATCAAACTTATTTTGAATGGGTTGTACATGTTGTTCATTTGTGGATGCCGGATTAACATTCTGAATCACAGTTTCATGTAGCAAATATCCTATTTTCGGTCCGATATTGAAAAAAAAACGAGCTTTATCTCCAAAATATACATGTGTTAAAAAAGGAACTTCTATATAATCCAGCCTTTTAACAAAACTTTTGTCTTTCTCACTCCAGCCTCTTTGCGTATAATTAATTTCAGCCTGCAATCCGAGGCTTTTCTCATTGATGTATCTGACAGTTAATCCTCCCTGGTAGGCAAACAAAAAATCCTGAACAACCTGAGGTCTGAAATAGACCATCGAGGCATTAGGTCCTCCGGTGATTCCTATATAGGTTTCACTTTGAAATTTGTTGTTTTGCGCATCAGCAAAAGATAAAAAGATAAATAAAATGCTGATAACCCCGGTTATTTTATATTGAGCACGCTGTTGCATTATTCGTAATGATTGATAAGTCTGTTGATATATCCTCCGGTTGTTGCAGCTTTTTCAAATTTCAGATTGGATTGGATACCTTCGCGAATCGGATAGCTTTCTGCGGGTGAGTTTTTTATCGTTAAAACCTCCCGGATGAAATAATGCATCAGATCATAGCCTAATAAATCATATCTGGGTAGTTCGCTTGAAGGTGTCCAGTCAAATAACGAAGAAAACTCATTGGCATATTGCTCGTATGCGGACTCCGGATATTCATTCTTGAAAACCGACAAATAGAAAGATCTCGGTTTTTCCAGTTTTGAATTTCGCCATGAAAACGGTTCGTAAATTTTCAGGTTTACAGAAGCCGACAAACGTTTCAGTTCGCTTAAATATATACTCAGGTTATTAATCCTACTTGTATTGAAAAAAACAATATTTTCTTTCAGGGGATTTAAAGCTTGTCTGATGTGATGCAGTGAGTCTGGGTTCAGATAAATTGTTTTAAATGAAAGATTTTCTGATTGCATCAGTTGCTTTAATGAACGGGAAAGTACAAAACTATCATCATTCGGACTTATATGACTAAGCTCTGCAAAGATAAAATTGGTTTTATTTCCTTCATATTGAATTATTTCCTTTAGTTTCTTTAATTCCGTGTCTTGTCCGGGATTAAACTGATACAGATAAGGGTTTGTTTCAATGTCGATGATTTTGGATGAAAAAGGAATCAGGGTTTTTACTTTATGCATCCGTGCAAAATCACCAATAACGGATATTTGGTTGGAGAATGCAGGTCCGACAATCAAATCCATTTTTGCCAGATTAGAGTCCTGCAGTATTTCCATAATTTTCAAATCGGATTTTTCAGCATCGAAAGTATGTATGTCGAAGTTAATCCCATTTTCCTTAGCTTGCTTTATAGCGATCAGTGCACCTGTGTAAAACTCGATAAAACGTTTATCGGATGCATCCTGTTTTTGATCCAGCATAAATGGCAGTAAAAAAGCAATGTTCAGATTATCAGGCTTTTTTAATCTGATGTTATCTGTTATTACTTTCTTATCTTGCTTATGCTCTGTAGTTTCATTTTTTACAGATTGATTGTTATGTTGAGTGGTTGATGGTTTGATTTCTTCTTTTTTAGCATCTTCCGTAGTTTTTTCTTTTTTTGGTAGCGGAATTTTTAAAATTTCACCGGTACGCAGAGAGTTTTGTTTCAGGTGAGGATTCATCTCAATTAGTTCTTCCTCAGTAATATTATACATTTTGCGTATCCTGAATATGGTTTGTTTTTTCTCAACCAGGTGTTCGATGTAGTTTTTTTCTGTTTTAGTTTTCTGTTGTACAGGTATATATATTTCCATACCCGCTTTTAATCCATCTGTAATTTGCGGATTAACAGCCCTGATCTCAGCCTCCGTTGTATTGAAATTTTTACTTATTCTGTAAAAACCCTCTGCCGGTTGTACTTTGTATACGATGCACTCAATTCCGTTTACATTTTTTACAGGATATGAAGGAGTTTGAGCAAAAAGTAAACATGACTGGAGCATGAATGCTGATAACAGCATGATCAGTAAACTTTGATGTCGCAAAGGATGAATATATTTTGTAATATATGTCTGCATAATGAATGTATTTCAAAGTTTTATTGAAGAATAGTATGCAAATGTACAAAAAAAATACTTCCTCAGGGGGGAAGCAGTAATAAATAGCATTTTTTTTTGTTATTTAATTGAAAAACGTACTTTTGCAGTTTAATTTATCAAGCACAATATCAGGTTTAATATGATATCTGTCAAATTCAAAGAAAAGTTATCTATACTTAAAATCTGGGGTTTAATGCTGTCGATTGTATTTTCGACCGGATTGCTAGCCCAGCAAATAACTGTGACCTCAGGCAAAGGAAAAGTTTATCTCCAATTTGAGAACCGCATTGATTACTTGATCATGATGTATGATATAACAGCCGCCTCGGAAATTTCAGTTTCTTTGTCTGACCCGGGTTTGACGGTGAACTGGTACCGCTATCCTGATCTTCAGTTTGTCAGCAACCAGGTCAGTATCAGTCCTGATGATCATACCGGTTATCTGGCAAGAATTACCGGAACAGTAAACGGACAGCCATACAATGAGGAGTTAAGTGTTTGGGTAATTGATTACAAGTTATATCAGCCCACGTTAAATGCCTTGAAAACATCAGATCCTCAGACTTCGGTTTGTGACAAACTTACGCTAACGCTTGATGGAGTAATTCCTGAAATGTATTATCAGACAAAAAATGGTTTAAAACAGGTGTTAGGCCGTAACTTTACATTACAATATGAAACCCTGGAATGGAATGATGGATGGGTGTCTAAACAGGTTGAAAAACAGATTGTTATTGATGATAATACAATTGAAATTGACGATCCGCCCTATAAGGACACTTATTTTACGTTGACCGGAGATCAGTTTGCTGCTGATTTAAATGTTGCATTTTCAACAATTCAGAGTTCATTGTATCAGGCAATCAGGGTAATATCCAAAATAAAGACTGAAGCTACAGTTCGGGTTGAAAAACAAGAAGCAGATCGTCCGGAAAGTATTACCACGGTTTCAGGTTCAGCCCCTCTGGAAATCAATTTCTCGGCTATTTCCAATACTCCTGTAGCCAATTATTTCAGGTGGGAGATTTCAACCGGTAATGCTGCACCTTTTATTGTCAGAACCGGAGAGATTCACCGCTATATTTTTAATGAAGCGGGGACTTTTACGGTTAAACTGGTTACTGAAAATGCATATTGTAGTTATACGGATTCTGTGGTTATCAAGGTGTCTGAGTCTGCGTTGTATGCTCCCAACGTGTTTACTCCCAATGCGGATGGATTTAATGACGAATTCAGGGTTGCCTACAAATCTATCATAGAGTTCGATTGCTGGATATTTAACCGCTGGGGTACTAAAATTTACCACTGGTCAGATCCACAAAAGGGGTGGGATGGTACGTACAAAGGCAAGGCTGTTCCCGAAGGAGCCTATTTTTATGTCATCAAAGCAAAAGGTTCGGATGGGATTGAATATAACCTGAAAGGAGATATCAACCTGCTTCGGGGGAGAAAGCAATAAAAAAGCAGAGACGTAACTAACTACGCCTCTGCCGCTTCACACATTAGAAAATGAACCGATTCACATCGGACATTATTTTTAATTTCAGAATTTCACTTCATAAACAGGTTCCTGTACAATTTCAGGTACCAGTTCGGTATAGGTAACTTTACCGTTTTCGTCAATTGCCACAACTGAGCGGGCCATTAAACCGGCAAGGGGACCGTCAGTCATCAACACGCCATAATCAGTTGCAAAATTATTGTATCTGAAATCGGATGCTGTAATTACGTTGTTCAGACCTTCTGCTCCGCAGAAACGACTTTGAGCAAAAGGTAAATCTTTGGATACACAAATTACAACAGTATTTTCTTTATCGGATACCCATTTGTTAAACTGACGTACCGAAGTAGCACAAACGCCTGTGTCCAAACTTGGGAAGATATTGAGTACTACCCGTTTCCCTTTATAATCTGCCAACGATAATTCGTTTAAACCCGCTCCCACCAATTTAAAGTCGGGCGCTTTACTTCCTACGGCCGGTAATTGACCGTTGGTGTTGACTGCATTTCCTTTGAAAGTTATTTTTGCCATGTCGTAAATTTATTACTTGTTTTTTTATGTTCTGCTTTAATAACGCAATTGAAGGGATTTTGTTTATTTTTGCAGAAAAAAATATAATAGTGGTCAGTGGTTAATGGTTAGTTATTGGTTGAATAAAGCTAGTGTAACAAAATCAGGGTTTACCATTAACCATTAACCCATTAAAGAGTAATGCCCAAATTCATCATATATCAAGTCCTGCCCCGCTTGTTCGGGAACTACAATACAACCAATAAACCCAATGGCAGTCTAGAAGAGAATGGGTGCGGTAAATTTAATAGCTTTACAACCAAAGCATTAAAAGAAATAAAATCACTCGGCGTAACACATGTTTGGTATACCGGCATAATTGAACATGCCACTCAAACTGATTATACGGCATTCGGAATACGAAAAGACCATCCGGCAATAGTAAAAGGAAGAGCTGGTTCAGCGTATGCTATCAAGGATTATTATGATGTTGATCCTGATTTATCGGAAAATGTGCAGGACAGGATGGGAGAGTTTGAGCGGTTAGTGGAACGTACCCACGGGGCCGGACTGAAAGTTATCATTGATTTTGTGCCCAATCATGTAGCCAGACAATATGGTTCAGATGCCAAACCTGAGGGAGTAATTGACCTGGGTGAGACTGATTTGACAGACTACGCATTTCATTCAAAAAATAATTTTTACTATTTACCCGGTCAGTCATTTCATCCGCAGTTTGATGTTGATGGTTATGTAGAGTTTCCGGCTAAAGCTACCGGCAATGATCAGTTTACTGCCCATCCGGGTATTAATGACTGGTACGAAACGGTTAAATTGAATTACGGGGTGGACTATATGAATAGCCGGCAACCGTACTTTGATCCTATACCCGATACCTGGCATAAGATGTTGCATATATTGCTTTTCTGGGCAGAGAAAAAAGTTGATGGTTTCCGTTGCGATATGGCTGAGATGGTGCCGGTAGAATTCTGGCATTGGGCTATAGCAAGGGTAAAATCCAGCTATCCTGAAATCATTTTTATAGCAGAGGTTTATAATCCGCAGGAATACCGCAATTACATTTTTCATGGAGGATTTGATTATTTGTACGACAAGGTGGGCATGTATGATTTGCTTCGTAATATTACTTGCCATCAACATGTTGCGACGCAGATAACACATGCCTGGCAATCTCTTTCAGGAATCGAGGATAAGATGCTTCATTTTCTCGAAAATCACGATGAGCAACGCATTGCTTCAGACTTTTTTGCCGAAAATCCGTGGAAAATACTTCCGGCTTTGATTGTCTCCGCTACGTTGACAAAAGCGCCGTTCATGCTTTATGCGGGACAGGAACTTGGGGAGCGGGGGATGGATGCGGAGGGTTTCAGTGGATTGGATGGTCGAACGACAATTTTCGACTACTGGGGAGTAGCTACGCTGCAACAATGGAGTAATAAGGGGAATTTCGACGGAAAACAGCTGACCGGTGATCAGCAGCATTTGCGTAAATTTTATCGGCGATTACTTAATCTGAGTTTAATTGAAAAGGCCATTTCCAGAGGAGTGATGTATGATTTGCAGTATGCGAATTTTCATCATCGGACCTATTGTCCGGATAAACAGTTTACTTATTTCAGGAAGTACGAGGGCGAGTTGATATTGATCGTGGTTAATTTCGACGAGAGCGCGGTAGCAATTTCATTGAATGTTCCGGTAGAAGCACTGGATTATTTGCAAATGGAAAGTAATGTGTCATATCAGTATGTTGATCTTTTAGATGAAGCCTATGTTGGTAATTTCAATTTTAATGCTGAAAATTTGATCGAGATTTCAATACCATCGTTAACAGGCAGAATATTAAAACTGAATTTGTAAGGGTGACCGGGAAGTGTTAACTTTGTATCGGTTTTTTAAGTCATTCCAACTAAACATTTCTGAAAGTTGATTAAAGGTACTTTTTTTATTCTACTCTTTTATTTACTGGGCGAGATAATCAGTCTGTTACTTAACGGATTTATACCGGGCAGTGTGATTGGCATGGTATTACTCTTCCTCAGTTTGCTGTTTAAGATTGTACGACCCGAGTGGTTGAGAAAAACAGCAACTGTAATTACCCGCAATATGGCCATATTTTTTGTTCCGGCGGCTGTTGGGCTGGTGGCTTATGTGGAGTTGTTGTCCAATTCCCTGGTTACGATATTTTCTGCAATTATCATCAGTACCATTCTCACTATCATTGTGGTCGGACTTGTGCAGCAGGCACTTGAGAATAAAATAGGAGCAAAGAAAAAATGAATAGTATTTCCGAACATATCAGGATATTGTTAAGCGGAGAAGTTTTTTTCTTATTGCTGACTTTGGGGAGTTTCCTGCTGGGCGTTTTTTTATATAAGCGAACTAAAATACCGCTATTGCAACCTCTGCTTGTAAGTATGATTATTATCATTCCTTTTTTGAAAATAACCGGTATTGAATATCAGGTATTTTATGAAAAAACCCGTTTGTTGAGTTTTATGCTTGGTCCGTCAGTGGTTGCCCTGGGATATGTGCTATACGAACAAATTGAACACATCCGTGGTAATGTGATTTCGATTCTTACTTCGGTTTTTGTCGGAAGTCTGGTTGGTATCCTCAGTGTGGTGTTGATTGCTAAATTATTCGGAGCCGACAGGTTGTTAACTGCTTCACTTGCACCCAAATCCGTTACAACGCCCATTGCGATGAATCTGGCAGAGAATACTGGCGGAGTGCCATCGCTGGCAGCTGTTTTTGTCGTAATTTGCGGACTTTTCGGTGGAATCGTCGGGCCGCTGATCTTACGTCGTGTAGGTGTTAAGAGCAGTATTGCCAAAGGATTGGCGCTGGGTTCAGCTTCTCATGCACTTGGAACGGTTAAGGCCATGGAAATGGGCGCCCTGGAAGGCGCTATCAGCGGATTGGCAATCGGAATTATGGGGGTTATGACGGCTTTGCTGATTCCGTTTTTAGAGAGGTTTTTTTGATGTTCAAGCGAATAACGAATAGCTAAAAGTGAATAGCTAATAGTGAATAGTGGTCATTTTAAAGGTTTAACGTCTAATAGCTAATAAAATAGTGGATTGTGAATAGCGAATGCTGCATTTCAGCCAGTATAAAAACAAAAGCGAGTAACATGTATAAAACATACCAGTTACCCGCTTTTTAAATTATGAATTTATAGCTATAAGCTATTAGTTATTCGCTATTATTTAATTTTATAGTCACACTTCGCTTTCCCTTTGGCAATGTTATTCAGTTTTGACTTAATCATCTGACGACGCAGGGGATTAACATGATCGGTGAATAAGCTACCTTCCAGGTGGTCGTATTCATGTTGAATCACCCGGGCAATATAATCTTCGAACTCTTCAGTATGTTGTTTGAAGTCAGCATCGTAATACTGAATTTTAATCCATTCGGCACGATAAACATTTTCGCTGATGCCCGGAATGCTTAAACAACCTTCACTGCCTTCCACTTCTTCTTCACTCATTTCCAGCATCACCGGATTAATCATAACTGTTTTAAAGCTACCCAGTTTAGGGTCCTCATCTTTCAACGGGGCTAAATCGATAACCAGCAACCGGATGGGTAATCCGATTTGCGGAGCGGCGAGTCCAACCCCATCGGCATGGTACATGGTCTCGAACATGTCGTTAATCAGTTTTTTCAGTTCCGGATAATCAGGTCCGATTTCTTCTGCCTGTTTCCTTAAAACAGCGTTTCCGTATGTATAAATAGGTAAAATCATTGTGCTGATGCTAAATAAGTTTGTAAAATAATTGTTGCGGCCACTTTATCGACCAACGCTTTGTTTTGCCTGTCTTTCTTTTTTAAACCGGCTTCCAAAATGGTTTTTTGAGCAATAGAAGAGGTAAATCGTTCATCTACATATATAATCTCCTTGTCGGGAAATGTCCGTTGCAGTCCCTTGACAAATGGTTCGATATATTGCATGGATGCTGAAAATTCACCGCTCATTTGCCGGGGCAGACCCACCACGATTTTTTCAACATTTTCTTTTTCGATGTATTTTTTCAGATAGTCAAAAATCTCGTGAACCGGAACTGTGTCCAATGCATTTGCAGTGATTTTCAGCGGATCTGTAACCGCTAAGCCTACCCGTTTCTGACCGTAATCTATGGCTAATATTCTTCCCATGTTCAAAAAACTGGTGCAAAAGTACAAAAATTAAGTCGGAATTTAAAAAAATATGTATCTTTGTAGCCGAATCTGGCATCGGTATAATGTCATTATGCTGATAAAAGGGAATACGGTGAAAATCCGTAACAGTACCCGCTGCTGTAAGCTCTGGATTTATGTTTTGAACAACTCTTTGCCACTGGGAAACCACCCTGATATTGTAAAAGGATTATTTCTTTTATATAATTGAAACAGGGTTACCGGGAAGGCGTTCGAAACAGGAGCAAGTCAGAAGACCTGCCTGATTCAATACGACTTTTTTGCTTTCGGGAGTTACAGCAAACAGAGGGAAATCAAACTCTTCATCTATTTTCTTTATTCATTTTCAGTTAGAAAAAGAGTCGTATGTACGTGTTTTGGCTATTAATAATTTAAATGAATAAGAAAATGAAAAAAAGTTTTGTATTACTCTTTGCAGCCTTTTTGCTTGTAGCATGTGAACCCGATTCGGAATATTTAAGACATTTACTGGTAAATACTTTTGAAGATGTTGTATTGGATGAGTCGGGTTATTATAATGGTTCGGATACCACCGGGACATTAGTTGACGGACGATATCACAATCCTATTTACGCTGGATCCGTAGCACTGATTAACCGCTATAAGCCCGATTGGTCTTACTGGGATGGCTTTGCTGTTTCATCTCATGTAGACAGCGTAACATCAGGGTATGCGAATCAGTATAGTGTTATTGCCGGTCAGGGTGCCGCAGGTTCGGCAAAATTTGCGCTTGCTTACGATTCTGCAGAAATTCAGCTACCTTACATTACTAATTATCAGAAAGTAAAAAGTGTAATGCTTACCAACTCAACGTACGCATATTATGATATGTTAGAAGGCAGTGAATACTCTAAAAAATTTGAAGAAAACGATTGGTTTAAAGTCATTATCCGAGGATATCTGGGTAGTACGCTTACCGGTACGGTAGAGTTTTATCTGGCTGATTTCAGAGATGGTAAGTCGCTTATTGTGCGTGAATGGACAAAAGTGTCATTGAGCACCCTTGGCGCTGTCGAAAAATTGACTTTGACTTTTGATTCAAGTGATAAAGGCCTTTTTGGTGTAAACACTCCGAAATATGTCTGTCTCGATGACCTGGAGGTTGAAGTTGAAGAGGGATGTAATTGTCTGAAAGACTAACCTTGCAAATAGTTTGCCGGTAAACGCTGACATAATTTCACCGGCAGGCAGTGTAACCGGACTGAATATTAGTCCGGTTTTTTATTTTTTTGATTTTGAAAATGAGCGGGGTAGCTTAAAATGCAGGATATATTGAAAGATAATATTTGCAGATTCGCAAAAAAGCAGTACTTTTGCGCCGGGTAAGTCCCATACGACCAGCTCCCATTGAACTCCCCCAGGGCCTGACCGCAGCAAGGGTATTTGGTTGTAGCGGTGCGATGTGGGGTGCTTACCCACCTGCCTCTTTAGCTCAGCTGGCCAGAGCACGTGATTTGTAATCTCGGGGTCGTTGGTTCGAATCCGACAAGAGGCTCGAAATAAAAATCCCGGAATGATTTAAATGTCATTTCCGGGATTTTTGCTTTATGTCGGATTTTAAAAGTTTATTGACCTTATATAAAAGAAAAGAACCGCATTGTCTTTGTTGAGAAAACTCCTGATGACAGGATTTGAGATGTATGCTTTCTTTGTAATCTGCTGAGTCGAAGACTTACCCGAAGGCGCAGCCCGCCATTGAAAACCGACATTACTCGTTGAAAATTTAGTGTTGAGTTTTCCAATCTCTAAACAATGCGGCCATTTCTTTTATGATGCAAATATAACATAATTCTGCTGAAAAAGGTTCTGTTTTCCCGCTTTTTTCATCTATTTTTCAAATTATTTATGCTCTGTGTCTTTAAATTGAAAAAAGGCCTTAATAATTTCGCAAATTCAAAAAATATAGCTACTTTTGTTGCCGTTTAATTTTTTTATAATACATACAAAACTTATCATCATAGATTGTTATGTCAAAGAAAACCGTAAAAAAACAGGATGAATTTGAAAATGTAGAACATGCGTTAACCGCTTCAGAAGCATTTATTGAAAAGTACCAAAAGCAAATACTCTATGGTTTGGGTGTGGTTGCAGTATTGGTGATGGGTTTTCTGGCTATTAATAACTTCTATGTGAAACCAAGAAGTGCAGAAGCAGCCAATGAAATGTACAAGTCACAGTTGTATTTTGCAAAAGATTCGTTTCTGCTGGCACTGGAAGGAGATGGTTTTGAATCGATCGGTTTTGAAGCAATCAGTTCAGATTATAGTCTGACAGAATCCGGAAATCTTGCCAAAGCATACGCAGGTATTTGTTATTACAATCTGGGTGAATATGAAAATGCAATCAAATATCTTTCGGGATACGATGGTGATGATCAATATTTTTCAATCACTGTTCTCGGATTAATCGGAGATTGCTATGTGGAACTCGGTGAGACAGATAAAGCTGTTCGATTCTTTGGTAAAGCAGCTGAGTCCGGTAATGAAGTGCTGGCTCCTGTGTTCCTGAAAAAAGCGGCCATTGTGTATGAGTCAACAGGAGATAAGAGCAAGGCTTTACAAAGTTATCAGACTATCAAGGATAAATATCCATTGAGTCAGGAAGGTCAGGATATTGACAAATACATTACCCGTCTTCAGTAATTGCTAATGGCTACTCAATATCAGAATCTTTCAGAGTACGATCCGGATTTACTCCCGTCAAAAGAAATTTTAGAAAAACAAAGTTACGCGATTGCTGTGGCCGACTGGAATCCACAGGTAACGCACGCACTGTTGAATGGCGCTATTGAAGGTTTGACCGGAAATGGTGTGTTGAAAAGAAATATCAACGTAGTGCATGTTCCGGGTACTTTTGAGCTTACTTATGCTGCCAAGCAGTTTGTGTTTGAGCATGTAAAAAGTAAAAAATATGATGCAGTTATCGTGTTGGGTTGTGTTGTTCAGGGTGATACGCCGCATTTCGACTATGTTTGTCAGGGCGTGACACAAGGAGTGGCCGCGCTGAATACAGTTGAAAATGCTTGTCCTGTAATCTTTGGAGTACTGACAACCAACACGATGCAACAAGCGCTGGACAGAGCCGGCGGAATTCATGGAAATAAAGGTGTGGAAGCTGCAATTACAGCCATAAAAATGGCTAATATTGTTTGGTAGAAACAAAGTAAAATTGTATCTTTGCACCGCTTTTAGGGCAGTTACCAAAGTGGCCAACTGGGGCTGACTGTAACTCAGCTGTCTTTCGACTTCGGAGGTTCGAATCCTTCACTGCCCACGAAACAATTAAAATTAAGAATTACAAATTAAAAGTAGTTTTCATTTTTTTTAGTTGTGAATTTTTGCGGAAGTAGCTCAGTTGATAGAGCATTAGCCTTCCAAGCTGAGGGTCGCGGGTTTGAGCCCCGTCTTCCGCTCTCGCAGACCGGTAAGGTCTGAAATAAAAAGAGGATGCAACATCAGAAGCATCCTCTTTTTTAATTATTAGCACCTTGTTTCCTGCAATCAGGCCCCCAATGCTTTTAACGCTTCATAAACCAGAAACGCAGGCCATACAATGGCTTTCAGGAAACCCAATAC
>JARKQF010000181.1 GCA_029973975.1 Paludibacter sp. | reverse complement strand
CCAGGTGGAACTTGAGCATCTGCGCCGACGTATGTTCGTCAGTCCATAAATCGCTTGCCGTGTAGAATTCGAACGGTTCAGGGCGTTTATTGATTTTTTCTAATTCTTCAAACAACATTTCTCTTGTCACCGATATTGCCCGGAATGGTCTGGTTCAACCGCTCGCAAAGTGATCCAGTCACAAATTTTTCATCTTCTCGAAGAACAGCTTCCATGATGTTGATTCCTGAAGCATAACAGTTGATTTAGTCGGTCTGCGCAGAAGTTAAAGTTAATGACTCTCTAAATCAGCTCTAAATGTCAGGAAAAAGATTTGACCCCATTTCAACCTTTGACCCCATTTCACCCTACGGAATGATGCCTTTCATCATAATACTTAATTAAATCGAGGCATTGTTCGTATTCGATTTTTAATAATTCGTCCATAGCTATATTGAGTCGTCTCCTCTCTGGCGCCTAACGAAAAGCTCAGCCGGAGCGGCCCAACGGGCCGCGATCGGCTGTAGCGACGGGTTGTGAGGTTTTTTATTTATGACAGAAAAATCAAATGATTTTCTCAAGCATATAAAAGATGAAGTACTTTTATACTGGATTGCTGATTTTCTATGGCATTGCTGGCCTGAACACGGCATATCTCCAGGTGAGGCAGCAACTGAGATTTCTTCAATCATAGAAGATTACCTAAAATCTTGTTTGCAAAATTTGCCGCATCATTTCCCAGATGCTGAAGCTCTTGTATTAACATTTGACTTTGTGCCCCATCAAACAGCACAGAACGATGGTGATGGAGGTTGTCTATGATGTCTAATTTTGCAAACATGGCCGTACCGTTTTGCGGTAACTGCGTGAGTGTGCCATGTATTATTTCGTGCCTTTTTTGTCCTAAACAGTTGAATCTATTAAGAAGTAATTCACCCTCTGTTTTAAATTCACCTAATGCAGAAATACGAGAAAAGCATTTGTTCGCAAACTTGATTTTTGGAGAAAGCATTTTAGGTAGTTGCTTTTCATTAAGCTTTGTTCCGTATTTTTTAAAAAACAATGCGATGATAGCATCGAGACAAAGCTCTGCTAATCCCCATAAAATAGTGATTGATCCAATAGACCTTAGGAAATCATCCCATTCTGGATTAGATTTATCATTCATTTTCTCTCACAACATTGTTTATATGGATCGGCGTGAATATTGCCAACACCTCCGCAGAAAACGCAAACGCCGAGTTAGTAGTTGAATATTAATCAATTATCAATTTATCTTTCACATTTCAATGCGTTGCAAAGGAGAGTCCGAATGTATGGCGCCTTTGCCATCAGGTACTATAATTTGATTCAGATTGAAGTTGACATCCTGAACACGCAAAGCCGCCTTAAATAACGCTGCTTTTTTTTTCTTGTTAAATTCCTTGGTTCCAAATTTCGTCTATCGGTAGCATCTGCTTGCCGTGCCGAATTGTAAGAATGGATATTTGTTTGCTTTCAATGCGATATATGATGCGGTAGTTACCGTAAATAAGCTCTCTGAAT
>JARKQF010000179.1 GCA_029973975.1 Paludibacter sp. | reverse complement strand
GAGGTATAAAAGTCGATGCTGGACAGGTTTAACAGAGAAATTACTTACTTGAGGATTTCCGTCACCGACAGATGCAATCTTCGCTGTATTTACTGTATGCCGGAAGAAGGAATGCAGTTTAAGCAGCACGAAGATATTCTGCGTTACGAGCAAATAGAGCAAATAGTTAAAGAAGCAGTCCAACTGGGCATATACAAAATCAGGTTGACCGGGGGCGAGCCCCTTGTCAAAAAGGACATCGAATTTCTGGTAGGGAAATTAGCAAAGATTGAAGGAATTAAAGAGCTTTGCCTGACAACCAACGGCGTTTTTCTGGAGCAGAAAGCCAGGGTCTTGAAGCAGGCTGGCTTGACGAGCATCAATATATCGCTCGACACGCTCCAGCCGGAAAAATTCAGACAAATAACCCGGGTCGGCAATCTGGCTGATGTTTTAAAAGGTATCGATGCCGCCATCAGGGAAGGCTTCAAAATCAAAATAAACATGGTGGTCTTGAAAGGCATAAACGAAAATGAAATCGATGATATAAAAAGATTTTGCCAGGAAAAAAACATCAGGTCGCAGCTGATCAACCAGTTTAATCTGAAGGAGGACAAAAATGATCAATATATATTCGACCGGCCTCCGAAGTGCGGGAACTGCAACCGGATTCGGCTGTTGTCCGATGGTGTTTTAAAACCCTGCCTGCATTCGGAATTTGAATGTAAAATAGATATGAACCATATCCGCGAAAGTCTTATCAAAGCCATTCTTGCCAAGCCGGAAAGAGGGCAGTCCTGCAATTCCAGGAAAATGTTTGAAATAGGGGGTTAGCTTTGGAATTAACTCATGTAAATTCTTCCGGGAACGCCTTCATGGTTGATGTGTCCGCGAAGGAGATAGTGAAAAGAACGGCGGCTGCTTACGGAAAAATACGGCTGCAGAAAGAAACGATGGATATTGTAAAAGCCAACCTCATGAAAAAAGGCGATGTTTTAGCGGTGGCAAAAATTGCCGGCATCATGGCGGCAAAAAAAACGGAAGAGCTCATTCCCCTCTGTCATTGCCTGAATCTGGAGCATGTGGATGTCAACTTTATTCTTGCGGATGACGGCATTGAAATAACGAGCCAGGTAATCACTTCGGGGAAAACAGGCGTCGAGATGGAAGCACTCACCGCCGTATCCGTGGCAGCGCTGACCATTTACGATATGTGCAAAGCTGTTGATAAGAAAATGCATATAGAAAATGTTTATCTTGTGGAAAAGAAGAAGGAAGAAATAAAGTAGGAATTGCGGTAAAGCAAAATTTGGGTAATTAAGGTGTTAGAATAAATCATGAAAGTAACGGTTATCACAATATCCGACCGGGCGTCGAAGGGGCTTTATGAAGATCTCTCCGGACCGGTAATCGAGAAAATTATAAAAGAAAACATTGCCGATGTTGAAATTTCCAGAATGATCGTCCCCGATGAAAAGGAGGAAATCCGAGAAGCCCTGCAAAAGGCGGCAGCATCCGATTTCATATTGACCACCGGAGGAACCGGCTTGTCCTCCAGGGACATAACCCCTGAAATTTGTGAAGAGTACTGCGACAGAAGCCTGCCCGGCATGGCCGAAATATTACGCAGTGAATCCTACAAAGAGACCCCCCACGCCATGCTTTCCCGGGGATATGCCGGAATTAAAGATAAAACCATCATTGTTAATTTCCCCGGCTCCGTCAAAGCTGTCACGCTTTGCACCAGAATTCTCCTGCCCGTCATGGGGCACGCCCTGAAAATGATTAATAACGAAGGGCATTAAAAACAAACAATTACTGCATAATCTTCGAACAGTTCACACACTGTTTCCACAAAGGGCAGGATATATAAATAGACCATGCTTTTTATAACAATTTTTTTATTTCCTTCATGGCGGCGATCTTTAAGCGTCAATCTTTGTAACCGGTTTTGCCTTTCAGGTTCAGGTGTTAAGCAAGCAGCCGGACTGTCGCTGGACGTATTCTTGGCGGTAATTTTACTTTCGGTTAACGCTTTGCTTTTCTGAGATTTTTTTTTCAATGCTAATATTTTGTCTTCAGCTTTATGCAAAATGGGGGTGATTTCTTTTTCCAGATCGTCAAATATTGCCAGTAATTCTCTGGCGCCTTCGGTCAGATGCAATTTATTTTCACCCGGATTGACCTCCACCAGATGAATACCCAGTCTCTCCTCCGCAACTTTAATTTTTCCCCATGCCAGGCGGTAGGAAACGTTCAGCTTTTTGGCCGCCGAATTCAGGCTGCGGCATTCATCTATCTGTTTGAAAAAAGAATTGCGACCGGGGCCGAATATTGTTAAACCATGTGCTTCAAACCATATCTTATGTTTTATCTTCATTAAACAACCTTTCCAGCCTGAAAATGACAAACAGGGTAAATTTTTTTTGACTTTCGCTTCCGAGAATATCCTGATTGGCCGTATCGTAACAGTTGATCGAATTGATAGGGTCTTTATTTGCGAGAAAACATCTATAGGAAAAAGACTTTTGTCTGTCAATAAAAAAGACTGGTTAAGTAGCGATTTATACAGGATTAAATAAACGCAACTGTTAATCAAAAAGCGTAAATGATTATTTATTGTTATCTGAATAATTACTAAATGTTATTATCTGACACCTGTTATTACCTGTTATTATTAATAATATGAGTATCTAATTATCTTTATGATTATTATGATTTTCTGCTGACGAATCCGGCCGTTAAATAAAAAATATTATTTTGTGATGATTAAAATATTGCGATTATAAAATTTTTATGCTACGGCAAGCATAAATCATTATGCTGTGGCAAGCATAGAAAACAATGTTTCCCCTGTAGAAATTTTAAAATTAACAATTTTCAGGCGACCTCGTAAAAAGGTCGCAGGCAAGGCGCGCAAATACCGAGGAATGAAGCGTACTTAAGGTACGTTGCAGTGACGAGGGATGAAGCGCAACGCAGCATCCGGCCTTTTTACGAGGTCGTCAACAATAACAATAAAGAAACTAACCATCTTTCGATCCTGTGTTTTATAAAATGATTGCCAAATCTGTTGCACATCATCGTCACCGCCCTAAAATATCAATTAATATTAATTATATCGGCATGTTGCACGCAGGTGTACAGCCTCGAAATTATTGAAAGGAGATAATATGGCAAAAGGGAATAATTCCGCGTATAAGAAGATGCTTGACAAGCAATACAAAGAATTGAT
>JARKQF010000167.1 GCA_029973975.1 Paludibacter sp. | reverse complement strand
GCCGACAAGGCAGAAGTGGATGTGGTTATGCAGGCCGGTAAGATACTGAAAGAAAAAATCAGCACGGGAGAAATACAACTACCCAAAGGCGTATCCTATCAGTTTGCTGGAAATTATGAACAACAACAAAGAGCGTCGGCTCGATTGCTACTATTAATCCCGCTTTGTCTGGTTTTGATTTTAGTTATTTTGTATTTCCAGTTCAATTCGGTTACCGCTTCGTTTATCCACTTTTCGGGCGTATTTGTGGCATTTGCAGGTGGATTTATACTGTTGTGGTTATATGGTGAGCCTTGGTTTATGAACATTACTATCGGTAATTTGAACTTACAGGATTTATTTCAGATTCACCCCATTAATTTAAGCATCGCTGTGTGGGTAGGATTTATCGCGCTGTTTGGTATCTCCACCAGCGACGGCGTTTTAATGGGTTCATTTATTCATGATACATTCCTGGAGAGAAATCCGCAAACTGTTGCAGAGATAAGGGAAGCAGTTGTTTACGCGGGATTGAGGCGTGTAAGACCTGCTTCTATGACCACAGCTGTTACGCTGATTGCTTTATTACCGATTTTGACATCTACCGGAAGAGGTTCGGACATCATGATTCCTATGGCTATCCCAACATTTGGTGGCATGCTTATTCAGTCGATGACCATCTTCGTTGTACCTGTGCTTCAAAGTATGTGGCGCGAAAATGTGATAAAGAAAGAAAAAAAATTGAACGAATAAAATCATCCTGTTATGACTAAATTTAAAAAAACAATCATTTTTATGGTATTAGCAATGATAAGTTTCGGGGTGTCGGCTCAACCGGAGCATTTGGCTGGTTATCTTGAAACAGCCGTGCAAAACAATCCCGGCCTAAAAGCTGATTTCCTCGCCTATCAGGCAGCATTACAAAAAATACCGCAGGCAGGAACCATTCCTGACCCACAACTTGACATGGGATTTTTCCTGAAACCTATGGATATTATCGACGGAAGCCGGGTTGCTGATTTTACGCTTATGCAGATGTTTCCGTGGTTCGGCACGCGCAAATCCGCGCAAACAGAAGCAAATCACATGGCAAATATGGCATTTGAGAAGTTCAGAGAAACAAGAGATAATCTATATTTAAGTGTTTATTCCCAATGGTTTATACTTTGCAGTTTGCAACAAAAACTGATTAACAATAAGGAACACAAGCAATATCTCGAACAACTGGAAACATTGTCAGTCCGGAAATTTGCATCACCAACCGGCACAACCTCGGGTTATTCCGTTTCAATTCCGACACCTCAACCAGGTTCTACTGCTACAACAAGTAGTGGAAGAGGCGGAATGAAAGGAATGAGCGCGACCGGCAATCAGCCTCTATCAGGAAGCAACACGATGTCTTCAATGGGAAGTTCTCAGGGGAATATGGGTTCAGGTGTATCCGGCCTGTCGGATGTATTAAGAATTCAGCTTGAAACAGCTGAACTGGAAAACAATATTGAGCGTCTTCTTTCCGAAATAAAGTCAGAAAAAGCCAGATTCAATACTTTGCTCAATCGGCCGGCAGAAAGCGAAGTAGAAGTGCCTGATACTTTTGAGCAAATCCCTTTCATACTGGATATTCCATCAGCTATGGAAAGAATTGCATCTCAAAATCCGATGTTGGGAATGCTTAACGAAGAAGCGCTTGCTTATAAAGCCAAACAAGAGATGGATAGAAAAATGAGCTATCCGATGTTGGGTGTTGGACTTCAATATTCGCTGCTAAAAAAACGGACAGCAATGGAAATACCTGTTACATCCATGAATGGTATGGATATGCTGATGCCGATGTTGTCAGTAAGTATTCCCATTTACCGCAATA
>JARKQF010000152.1 GCA_029973975.1 Paludibacter sp. | reverse complement strand
CAATATTTTTCCTTTGGTTAAGTAGGCATTCACCCGCAGGGCGACCTCATCCCGCAAACGCTGCTTCCCGATAGGATCCATCATTTCTTTATATGTTTTGGATGAAAGCAGATCGAGAATACTATCGCGGACCTTGGGCTTTATCAGATTCAGCTCTTCCACTGACGGCTGATCAGACAATTCCAGTTGCAATACTACTTTTAAATAACGTTCATTATCATTATCGAGCAGATTGACAATATACGGCTCCATCGGCCAGAAGATGGCAACCTGGGGTTTGGCCTGCTCCGCAGTTTTTTTATCCGCAGTGTGAGACTTGGAATAAAACAGAAAATAATACACGCCGGCGCCGCCGCCACCTAAAACGAGTACTCCGATCACAACAATTATTATCCATTTCAAAGCAGAGCTTTTCTTCTTTACCGGCGCCTGCTCTTCGCCTTCTTCTTCGTCGTAATCATTTTTTCGATCTGCGTCTGCCATTGCCGTCTCCATAAATAATTATATTGCTTGATTAATCTCCCATATAGCAAAGAGCATACCAGGCAGGGAACGCTTTATTATAATTATTTCGGCGTAAATACGGATACTTGTCTTAATCAGAGAAAATTCATGAATATTATCAGACATGCCGGCTCTTTTTATTGACGAAAGGTCAAATAATTGACATGGAAGAATCAGCGACTAAAAATTGACGAAAAAAGAGTTGGAGATGGAAAGAAAAAGGCTGAAGATAAAGGTAGAAGGGAGGAGTGGGAAACATCCTTTATTCTTCAGCCTGTAGCTGAAATTAATATGGTTGTTATTGTTTAATATTCATCAGCACTTGCATCATATCACTTTCCGTTGTCACAACTTTGGCATTGGCCTGATATGCTTTTTGCGCCGTTATCATTTTTATGAATTCCGTAGCTATATCGGTATTGGACATTTCCAGGGAGTTTGACGTCAACGAACCAATACCGCCCTGTCCCGCATAATTTTGAATAGCCGCGCCGGATGTAATCGTTTCGGCAAACAAGTTGTCTCCCATTTTCTGGAGCCCCCAGGGATT
>JARKQF010000148.1 GCA_029973975.1 Paludibacter sp. | reverse complement strand
ATCATGAATTCAGGGCCGATGGGCGGCGATGCAGAGATTGCCGCTATGGTGGTTCGTAAGGAGATAGATCTGGCCGTTTTTCTGATAGACGACCTCAATCCGCAACCTCACGAAGCAGATATCATGATGTTGCTTCGCCAGTGCCGGGTGCATAATGTACCCATAGCCTGTAACCGGTACAGCGCCGACCTCATGATCACCAGTAATCTATGGGATGATGATGACTATACTCCATCCCCACCCCGGTATGAGAAATTTGACAGGGAATCGTTGAATCTCTGAAACAACGATTAACTAAAGATTTGATCCCTCATCAGCCGACAATAGCCAATGAGGGATTTTTTAATAGATGGTTATCCTTCATAATGCGGACAAAAGCAAAACTAAAAGTCACAGCCTACCACAAGGAATTGGAAAACAACCTGTGAACTTTTAAATATAGCGCAACAAATAACTAAAGATGAGTAAGAATTGTATCACAAAATCCGCGATAATTCAAATTATCGCTTATTTATGCGATACTTTATATTATTGCTCAAATATGCAATAATTTAAAATATTGCGCTAATATGCAATATTATATTTAACTTTGTGATTCAATTATAACAACCATAACATGATAGCAGTTATAAAAGGAGATATCATCGCATCAAGGAAGCTGACAGATCAGGAGAAATGGCTGTCACCATTAAAGAACCTGTTGTCCACATGGGGAAAGACTCCCGAGCAATGGGAGTTGGTGTGGGGTGATTTTTTTCAGATAGAGATTGATCACCCGGAAGAAGCACTCCAAAAGGCCTTTATCATAAAGACGCTGATAAAAAAAACAGAACCACTGGATGAGCAAAAAAAGATCAGTCCCATAGATGTGAGAATAAGCATAGGGATAGGAGAAAAGACCTATACGGGTGTAAAAATATCAGAAAGTAACGGATCAGCATTCATCTACGCCGGTGAAAAATTTGATGCCCTTAGAAAGGAAAAGATCACTATGGGGATAAAAAGCCCCTGGTCGCCTTTTGATGAGGAAATCAATTTATATCTGAAATTAGCCGGCACTTTTATGAATAAATGGACTATATCTTCGGCAGAGTTGATGCACGCAGTACTTCAAAACAATACATATACACAGCAAGAGATTGGGAAATTGTTGGGAATAAAACAAAGCGGCGTCAGTGGAAGATGGAATCGGGCCAATGTAGAAGAAGCATTGGATGTGGAAAAGATGTATCGAAAAAAGATTAAAACTCTACTATCATGATATTGCTCATCAAACTCATATTGGCTCACTTTATCGGGGATTTTTTATTGCAACCCAAATCGTGGGTTAAAGAGAAAGAGACTAAAAAACTCAAATATCCTCAATTCTATCTGCATATTTTACTGCACGGCATATTATACCTATTGATACTTTGGGATTGGAACTATTGGCTTTTGGCATTGGTACTGATGTTTGTACACGGGATAATTGATATAGTAAAACTATATGCCCAAAAAGAAGACAACAAACCCAAGTGGTTTTTGATAGACCAGGGGCTGCATATCATCACCATCGTCGTATTATGGTATATTTGGAGCGGATTAAGTTTCAATTTTCATGAATGGTTCGATAATGTAAATGTATGGATTTACATCACAGCGATACTTTTTTTAACGGTAGTAAGCAGTATAATCATACAGGTTCTCATGTCCAACTGGTCAAAATCGTTGAACGACAATAACGATGCATCCCTGGCCAGTGCAGGCAAGTATATCGGTATATTAGAGCGATTATTTATCTTTACATTTATATTAACCGGTAATTGGGGAGCTATCGGATTTTTACTGGCTGCAAAATCGGTTTTCCGTTTTGGGGATTTAAGGGAATCAAAAGACAGAAAATTAACAGAATATATTTTAATCGGGACCTTACTCAGTTTTGGTATAGCCGTAGCTACAGCAATGCTTGTACTGGAATTACAATGAGATTATATCAATAACTCTTCCTCGCAGAGGCTAACGGACATTTATATAAAAGGGATGAAACATTCAATCCCTTTTTTTGTTTTAATAAAAGATGATTGTAACAGGGCACCGATATGAAGACTCATACGACAAATTATTTCAATACATTGATTGAAGTGGCGGAAGATACAAAAGTAAACTGTGGAACAATACCGCCTGCAAAAGATAAAAAGACCGTCGCACAAATGCAATACGAACTGCTGGATGGTAATCCATACAACTACAGTTCCGATGATGTACTGTTTCTGGTATATGCAGAAAGGAATAATATCCCCCAAGATGAATATCCCCGGGCAAGGGAACAGTTCTTCTCGAAAGGACAACCCTGCATGCGCACTTCACCATTGACAAAAAATTACGGCTTTGGGATTCATAGTAACAGTGAAGGGAAAATTGCCTTCTATGGCATGGAGACGGAAGAGTATAAACAGCTTTTAGCTGACTCATCCGTAAAAAAGATAAAAGCGATGAAACGGGGATGATAACGAACAAACAAATTTTATAAAAGTATGAATAAACTAATTGCAATAGTATCACTAATGGTCATAGTACAATTAAGTCCGGCCCAGTCTTTGAAAACGGTCTCCTATATGGACGGGACACAGGAATTGAATGGGTTAGTCACTGCCAATGCAGGGCGACAATTACCCGGCGTATTAATCCTGCCTGCATGGAAAGGTGTTGACAATGAAGCCAGAACGGCTGCTTTAGAAT
>JARKQF010000132.1 GCA_029973975.1 Paludibacter sp. | reverse complement strand
AACAGTACCTACGCCCGGAACCCTGTTAAGGGGGGTGGCAATCTGATCATCCAGAATCTTATATAACGCGTTCGCGCTCTCGTTTGCCGTCGCGGAGAGCACGATCACCGGTATCATATCGGTGCTGAATTTTAACAGCATAGGGTCACTGGCTCCGTCGGGAAGGGAGCTGGATATTAACTCTATCTTATCCCGGACGTCGTTCATAATATTGATCATATCCGACCCCCAATTGAACTCGAGCATGATCACCGATATATTGTCCTTTGAAGTGGAGGTAATCTCTTTGATGTTCTCCGTAGAGTTCAGCGCATCTTCCAAAGGACGGGTGACATTTGTCTCCACATCTTCCGCACCTGCACCGGGATAAGCGGTCATCACCGATACCATGTTCACATCCATTTCGGGCAACAGGTCAACCGGAAGCTGCCGGTAAAACATGATCCCGATAAGCACAATTCCAATAAAGATCAGCGAAGTCCCAACAGGATTCTTGACCGCGGTTTCATATATCTTCATATTATTTTATTTTTAATTCAAGATTTCAGATTCCAGATTCAATATTTGGCTTACGCCGATTATTAATTGACTACGTCGATTTGCAATCCAGATTTATCTACACTGGTTTTTAATTCAAATCCCTAATTTTAAATTCTTGAATTTTGAATCTTAAATCTGAAATTTTTTAATCAATAACTTCCACTTCGGCGCCTTCAATCAAACCGGAATTTCCCTGAACGATCACACGGTCACCGACATGTAATCCCGATACTATCTCATATTTATCGCCAATCCGGGTTCCCAGCTCTACTTTCGTATAGACGGCCTTTCCATCTTTTTCCAAAAAAACATACCGGTCGTTGGACCCGCTTTGTTTCAAGACAGCCAAATCAGTGACGAGCGGACGCTCATTGGTTCCGAAATTAAGTATCACGCGTGAAAACATTCCCGGACGAAGACGTTGTTCGGTGTTGTTTACTTCAATCTCCACAGGAAAAGTACGTGAAGTCGGGTTAATCGTCGGATGGATCAAAGATATTTTTCCTTCGAAAGTTTCACCCTCCAACGCATCCACGACTATTGTAGCAGGCATCCCCGGAGATACTTTACTATAATATGATTCCGATACATTGATGACTATCTTGACCGGATTGATATTTTCAATCGTCAGGATCGGCATTCCGGCAACCACATCACCCGGATCATAATTACGGGCGGTTACAATTCCATTTATGGGACTTATTAACCCGGTATTTTCCCCGGTAGTATTCAGTGCTGTCTGGGCGACATCAAGTTGTGTTTTCATCTGATCCAGTTGTTGTCTGGAAACACCTCCCACTTTATACAATTCACTGTATCTCTCATAATCACGCCGTAGAGTAGCCAATTGTGTCTCCTGCTGTGAGTAATTGGCTGCATCCATTGTTACCAGAGTCTGTCCTTTGGAAACCCGACTGCCAACATCCACATGAATAACCCTGATACGACCACCCATCGCGGGAGTGATATGATTGACAGCTTTTGCTTCAACTGTTGCTGTGAAAGATGAGAGTTGGTCTACAGGCATCAATCTGACCTCTTCCACTATGACGTTTCTTTTAGTGTTCTCTGTTTGTTGTTCACTCTTACCGGATCCTCCGCACGAAGAGAGTGTTAGAAGAGCAGCCAACGGCATAAATTTTAGAAAGACTTTTCGTTTCATTTGATTTTTATTTAGTTTCAACTTCTTTGATTTTATATTTCGATATTCAAATTCTAATCAATTCATTTATTATCAATACTTTTACCAGTTTATCGGTATCATCACATCAATAGATCATCAAATCATCACATCAACTTAGATATCATAACCGAGTGTTTTTTCCAAATCTGCTTTGGATGCCAGGTAGTCATAGATCGCATTTCGGTATTGCAACTCAGCATTGGTTACCGCAAGAGCAGCCGCATTCAGGTCCACGATAGTTCCCGCTCCTGTTTCATATCTTTTCTGCGTGATTTCGTATCCCTTCTTTGCCTGCTGTACAGATGATTCAGCGGCGACAACCTGTTCAATACTTTTATTGATAAGCTCTACACTGTTCCTGACAGATAGCTGCAGATTGCGTTTCAGGTTATGACGCTGCTCCTGCAGTTGAAATAATTGAATTTCGGATTGTTTGATATTGTGATACCGTTGTCCGCCGCTAAAAATAGGGATGGAAAGCGTCACTCCTACCACGGAATAAGGATCCCAACGATATGTGTTAAACTTGAAATCGTTGTTCTGGCTTATATAAGAATAGCTGAAAGAAGAGGTAAGCGTAGGCAAACGTTGAAGTTTTTGAATCTCATATGCGTTCTTCGCCTGAATGGCTTGCAGGTCGAACTGTCTTAAATCACTATTACCTGACAAATTATTATCGGAAGGTACAATGGCTTCAAACATCCATTTTTCATAATCAGAAAGCGATCCCACAATCTCCACCGGCAGCTCAGAGTCAATACCCATCAGCATTTTCAATTGAAGTTCTGCGATTTTCAACATGCTTTCTGACTGCAGGATATTGGGAATAATGCTTTTGAGGCGGACATCGGCGGTAATGACATCGTATTCGGCAACGATACCCTGCTCGAACTTATTTTTGATATTCACCAGGTTCAAAGAGTCGGTCGCATAGGTTTCCCTGAACAGTTCATAGCTGTCTTTCGCCAACAGTATACTGTAAAAGGCTTTTTTTACCTGATGGGTCAGGTCGATCTTCGAAGAGCGCGACTGTTCCATGGCCATCTCCAGGTCGACCTTACTCATCTGGATGTTTTTACATAACGAAGGAACGACCAGTGGTAAACTAACATTGACTGTTCCGTTCCATATATTTTTCCTTCCCACCTGAATTCCTTCATTGGCATCGGCATCGGAACTGGGTGTCATCATTTTCCCGAAAACTTCCACGATTTTTAATTCTTCGGGGGTGAATTGCGATGGATCAACAGATCCGCCGCCAAAAAGACTGCTCATATCCGTGTCCAGATACATCGTCTGGCGTTTTAAAGTATACTGATACTGTCCGATAAGATCTATCTGGGGAAGCAATGCGCCATAAGCGCTTTTTTTAGCATAATCCTTTTTCTCCACCTCCATATCGGCGACTTTTACCAAAGGATTTTCACTTAGCGCTATTTGAATAGCCGTCTCCAGATCTACACGTAAAATTCCGTCATCCGCTTCCTGTGCTGTCGTAACAGATAACCTTAACAATCCACAAATCGTCATTACGACGATACCAATTTTTGTAGCTCTCATAAAATATTATTAATTATTTGAATGGGGTAAGTTGGCAATATATTGATCTATGATTTCAATACCCTTAGGAGTAGAAATTCCGCGAAGCATATTAATCATCATATTGGAAATCAGATCCATACGAGACAAAGAAACTCTTACTGAATAAATACCGCAGATTTTTATGCAAGTACTTATATCCAACATAAAGACAGTTTCATCCAAATTTATTTTTTTACGGAAATAATTGTCTTTTATTCCTTCTTTTAGCAGTCGTTTCAGATAGATATTATTTTTCTCTGCATCCTGCAAAATGCCTTGATAAACTTCCGGATAATATTTGTAAATATCCTCCCAGAATATAGCAGCCGGTAATCGGGTGTATTTATAATCATTAATTATTTGTAAACATCCACAGACAACATTCTCCGATTGGCTCATGGTCTCAATAATTCTCAGGGTTCTATTCTCCCGGGAAACAAGGATACAATTCTTCAAAATATCCTCTTTGTTTTTAAAATTCTGATAGATAGTTCGTTTAGAGATACCCAGGGAAGATGCCAAATCGTCCATGGATACATTTTTAATGCCATGAAGGCTGAAAAGGTCTGTTGCTTGTTGAATTATTCTTTCTCTTAACATTATACACCCATATTTACATTTTTGACAATGCAAAGTAATACTACAACCGCGCAGGTTGTAGAGAGTGTAATTCCCAAACGGCTATTTTAAGTGCTGAAATATAAAAAAACAATGCCGAGTCTCTATCGGCGGTAGTTATAAGTGGTTATCACTCATTTATTAATTAAAAACAGCTCAATTTTGATGAGAATTGAGCTGTTTTTGCTGTTGGGTTGAGCTATAAATAAGTAGTATTATCATTTGTTTTTAAGCTGATACCGGACTTACTCTGA
The DNA here is from genome assembly GCA_029973975.1 of Paludibacter sp. Lineage (GTDB taxonomy): Bacteria > Bacteroidota > Bacteroidia > Bacteroidales > Paludibacteraceae > Paludibacter. Next base: position 2,405 of record JARKQF010000132.1, on the reverse strand, counting down.
TTTGTCCGCCAATTGCTTTCAACTTTTCATAATGCATTTAATTTGTGGTAACTGATATACGATAACGCAAGTATCCCGATAAAAATAAGCGGGAAAAACGATTGAAAACCCATTCCATCTACTGCAAAATGGCTTATACTCGCAAAAATAAAGTTGAACAGAAAACCTGCATAAGCCCATTCTTTAAGGCGTTTTGGAACTTGCGGATATAATTAAAACGACGCTACTCATTCTCAATCATCTGTTTTCATGTACCATTTTTTAAAATCGGCACTTCTGGCACGACTCACAATTATTCTTTCGGGCGTAGGAACAGAAAGATTTACTGCTAATTTCCCGTCAAACCACATCGAGAGGTCGGTTACGGCCTGGTGCGAAATAATGAATTGCCTGTTTGCTCTGAAAAACAGATCGGGATCGAGTTGTTTCAAAAAATCATCAAGCGATGTATCCATCATGTAATCACGCTTATTGAAACAGGTGATCACGGCCTTTTTATTCTGTGAATAAACATAGGCAATATCGTCGGATGAAACAGGTATCAGTTTATCCTTGAACGGGATAAGGAAACTTTTTTTGTGTGTTTTATTCACCTGATGGATACTTTTCATTATCTGTGCAATCACATCGGAGTGATTGTTGTTGGGCGAGAAGTTCTTCAGTTTGGCCAATGCCTTTTCAAGGCTGTTTTTACTGATCGGTTTGAGTAAATAGTCGATGCTGTTCACCTCGAACGCTTTCAATGCATACTGGTCATAAGCAGTGGTAAAAATAATCGGGCAACGGATTTCAATATTCTTAAAAATAGAGAAAGAGTCTCCATCGGCAAGATGAATATCCATAAAAACCACATCGGGCAGCCTGTTTGTCGAGAACCACTCTATACTCTCATCTACATTTTGCAGTACCGCGATAATATCGATATTCTCATCTACCGACTTTATGAGTCTTTCAAGATTCTGCGCGGCAGCAAATTCGTCTTCTACAATTACAGCGTTCATATGAATTATGAGTTATTTTATATTGATAAACTTATCGCTATACTTCTCCAGATTTTTTATAAGCGGGATCTCCACTCTGAAGACAGCATCGTTGGCTTGTATGCTGATATTTTTCCTGAACATCAACCAATAACGCTCGTTAAGATTAGACAATCCCAAACCATTTCCAGGGCTCACGTCTTGTCTTGGTTGAAGATTATTTTCGACAATAATCGTATCATTTTCCATCATTTCAATAATTAGATGTAATGGTTTATTCAAGCTTACTATATTATGTTTAACCGCATTTTCCACCAACGTCTGTATAGCGAAAGGTAAAATATAATACTCTTGATAGTTGTCCAAAACCCGAATGTTGACAGAAAAAGCGTTTCCGTAACGGATCTTCATTAGATAAATATAAGATTCAGTAAATTCCAGCTCATCGGAAAGTGTCACCACCGGACGTTCCTGTATAGTATATCGAAATACTGACGAGAGCTGCATCAGGTACTCATGTGCCCGTTCATCATCGTAACCGATCAATCCGTTGAGCGAGTTGAGCGAATTGAAAAGGAAATGGGGATCGGTCTGATTTTTCAACGCGTTGTACCGGTTTTTAAAATTTTCAATGGTAAGATTCTTGTTTTCTTCCATCCTCTCTTGATTTTTAATGATCAGATAGATCAAATAAGTAAAAAAAACAGAAGCAATAAAAAGAAACATATCTTTGACAAACTGAATAATAGAATATTGGTGCGCTGTTAGCTCACTCTTGAACCAAATTCCCAACAGTTGAGAAATCATAGTGCTCAAAACACCTATAAAAATAAACATAATGAAGAATGACATCCACGCCTTTCTTCGATTATTAGAGAAGCGGGTAAGTATCCAAAATTCAATTCGAAAAAAGAGATAGAGTAAAAACGTATTTATCAAAAATAGAATTACAGGTTCAAAAAACAGGTTTACAGGTTCTATATAATACTTTGATCCGGAAATTCTTTCAGAAAATCTTTCTCCTATATTTTCTCCCATATAGTAACTGTAAATTAAAATGACAAGCTGTACAAAGACAAAAAATATGTTGATGAACAGCGCTGATAAAAAGGCCGTTCTTTTGTCTAATCGAATAATAGAAGGTTCTGTTTTCCGAAACATTTGGGTTATAGTAATATATTGGTTGTTTATAGATCAGCCAGGATAATGCAAATATAATCAAAATCACTCACTTACAAAACAAAGAAGCAAACTCAACGGGCTTCGGATTATATTTCCTGCAGCCCGTTGAGCTTTGAAGAAGAAGAAACACTATACTTCACCTTATTTGAGGAGATTGCCCCTGTCAGACTTCACCTTTATCCCATCAGGCGTGCGATACAAACTTAATGCCGGCACATCTGCATGGTTGGGGTAAATGTCGGG
>JARKQF010000124.1 GCA_029973975.1 Paludibacter sp. | reverse complement strand
AAATGGAATTTGTTTGATCAGATCATCATCAGTCATTCATTGCTCGGAAACGATTACAGTTCGCTTAAGTTTTACAAAGCGGAAGTCTTCAACCGGGACTTCCTGATTCAGAAAACAGGCAGATACAAAGGTTATCCTTTCCGGACTTTCAGTGGTGGTCATTTTCAGAATGGGTTCAGCGACCACTTCCCGACTTATATCTATTTGGTAAAGGAATCAAAAAAATAAAAAAGTTAAATATAAAGAAAGCCGCCTGATTCACAATCAAGCGGCTTTCTTTATATAATGTTGTATGATTATTTAATTATGTATTGCTCCGAAATCGAACGGTGTGTCTGCACCCTTTCAATGGTATCGGCAAACATATCGGCACAGGAGAGAATCCGGACTTTCTCACATCTTTTACAGTCGAATGGTATGGAATCTGTAAATGCGATTTCAGTGAGGGAAGAATTCATGATTCTTTCTGATGCTGCACCCGACATTACTCCGTGAGTCACGATTGCTCTTACAGAATTGGCTCCTCCTGCTTTCATCAGGTCGGCAGCCATACACAGCGTACCTGCAGTGTCGACCATATCATCGACAATAATTACGTCTTTACCTTCAACTTCACCAATAATGCGCATTTCGCCTACTACGTTGGCTTTTTCACGGGTTTTGTGGCAAAGTACCATCGGCACGCCTAAATGACGGGAATAAGTCCCTGCACGTTTCGATCCGCCAACATCGGGCGATGCAATGACCAGGTTTTCCAGCTTCAGTGATTCAATGTATGGGATAAAAATACGGGAACCATAGAGATGGTCAACCGGCACATTAAAAAATCCCTGAATCTGGTCAGCGTGTAAGTCCATTGTGATGACCCTGTCGATTCCGGCTACACTCAATAAATCGGCAATCAACTTAGCTCCGATCGAAACCCGCGCTTTGTCTTTTCTGTCTTGTCGCGCCCATCCAAAGTAAGGGATAACAGCAATAATCTTATAAGCAGAAGCTCTTTTTGCTGCGTCGATCATTAACAATAATTCCATCAGATTGTCCGAATTAGGGAAAGTCGACTGAATCAGGTAAATGTATTGTCCGCGGATTGACTCCTCGTAAGAAACGGCAAACTCTCCGTCGGCGAAATGTTCTACTATCATATTCCCGAGTGGAGAGCCCAGACTTTTACAAATTTTTTCTGCAAGATACCGGCTGTTTGTGCCTGAAAATACCTTGAATTGTGACGTTGGTGCGGTCATGAATCGTGTGTAAAGAATGTTTTTGTATTTTTTTTGCAAAAGTACAATTTTATCCCCTAAATCCCTAAAAGAATCTCAAATAAATTTTTTTTATTTTATTCGGTTTCTTGCAAACGTTTGAAATGTATTTTTATCACTTTTTTTATCATCTGCTGCGTTATTGCCCTTATTCAGTATATTTTTGAATCTGAAAATAACTATTGCCCGAAATAAAATATTTAGATTCTTCGCTCTGCTCAGAATGACAGTTCTTGACTGTCATTTCTACCGAAGGGAGAAATCTGTGTAATAATCCGTGATCAATGAAGATACATTTTAAAATACAATACCATACCTTTTGGGGACAACGATTGTTAGTCTCGGGGAATATCCCGGCTCTGGGCAACGGTGACTATACAAAAGCGCTTAGTCTGGGTTTTGCATTCCCTGAAAACTGGTCGGGAGCGGTGGATGTTTCTTCCGAAGAACTGAAAAATCTTCAGTATAAATATATCCTGCTGAATGAGAATACCGGACAATATACCGAAGAATGGGATGCCAACAGAAAGTTGGATGTTGAAGTAAATGGATTTGGTTATATTTTTTGTTACGATCACTGGAATGCACCCAATACGCTCGAAAATACTTTTCTTACGGCGCCTTTTAAGGAAGTGCTGCTGAAAGATGAACATCCGGTGACTGAAGTTAAAATCCCGGTAAGATATACGCATCTTCTTCGTGTGAAAGCTCCCTTGTTGAATAAAAATCATGTGTTGTGCGTTGTAGGGGATTGTAGGGTATTGGGAAACTGGTCGACACAAAAACCGGTGTTGCTGAATAAGCAGGATGATTATTGGGAAGTCAGGCTTGATTTGTCGAAATGTCAGGGTGAGGTACATTATAAATACGGCTTTTATGATGCGGAAGATAAGCATTTCTGCTATTTTGAAAGCGGACCTGACCGGGTGACCTATGTGATGAATGACAAAAAAAGCATGGTGATGCATCACGATGGTTTTGTAAGAATGGAAGGTGAGAAATTTCGAGGTGCGGGTGTCGGACTGCCTGTCTTCAGTATCCGAACGAAGAAAAGTTTTGGTGTAGGCGATTTTGGAGATTTAAAATTGCTCATCGATTGGGCAGCCAAAGTCGGATTGAAACTTATACAGGTATTGCCGTTGAATGATACAATTGGAACTCACACCGATGCAGATGTGCTTCCTTATGCCGCAATTACTGCCTTTGCTTTGAACCCGCTTTTTCTGAATTTGCCGGCTATGGGAAAATTGCCGGTTGCTCATCCTTTGCAAAAAGCATATAAACAAAAGCAGGCTGAACTGAATGCTAAAGAATTGGTTGAATTTCTCGAGGTAGTGAACGTCAAACTGGAATATGCGAAGGAATTATGTAAGAATCAGCAGGGTAAATTTCTGAAAACCAAAGGGTTTAAAATATTCTTTGAAGAAAACAAATACTGGCTGGAACCTTATGCCGCATTTTGTGTGTTGCGGGATTTATATGGTACCCCGGATTACCGGCAATGGAAAGAGTATGCTGTTTTTGATGCTGAACATTTGAACATACTTTGCTCACCGGAGAGTCCCCATTATGATGCCATCGTAACAAATTATTTTATCCAGTATCATTTGCACGTACAATTATCGGAAGCACATGATTATGCCCATGCCAACGGAGTGGTGCTGAAAGGGGATATCCCGATCGGGGTAAACCGTAACTCAGTGGATACATGGGCAAATCCGGAATTGTTCAATCTGGACAGACAGGCCGGCGCGCCGCCCGATATGTTCGCAATAAAAGGCCAGAACTGGGAACTCCCGACTTATAACTGGGATGCCATTCAGCGTTCGGATTTCGACTGGTGGAAAAAACGTTTTGCCCAGATGTCAAATTATTTCGATACATTCAGGATAGACCACATACTTGGATTCTTTCGTATTTGGCAAATCCCGATGAATCATGTGGAAGGTATCATGGGGCACCTTTATCCTTCCATACCTGTACACATCAACGAATTTCAGGAAAAAGGGATTTGGTTCGATTATAATCGCTTTTGTAAACCCTACATAACGGATAATGTTCTATGGGAGATATTCGGGGATGACGCGATGTGGGTCAAAGCCAATTGTCTTCAGATAGAAGATGGATGGGTACTGCGGCTGAAACCTCAGTTTACAGGGCAGCAGGAAGTGGAAAAAATGTTTTTAGAAGGCGCCATCAGCGAAAGTATCAAATGGGGTTTGTTTGATCTGATATCGAATGTTTTGTTTTTTGAAGTAGAAGGTAGTAACGGTACGCAATTCTATCCGCGTTTCGGCATGCAATCCCTCAAAACATTCCGTGATTTGGATGAACATACCAAACAGAAGCTGGAAGAAATATATGTGGACTATTTTTTCAGACGGCAGGATGCTCATTGGTATAAATCGGGTATGGAAAAGCTGCCGGCATTGAAGCGCTCGACCAATATGTTGATTTGCGGGGAAGATCTGGGTATGATGACCCAATGTGTTACCGATGTGATGCAGGAACTGGGAATCCTGAGTCTGGAAGTGCAACGTGCACCTAAAACCAATAAAATAGAATTTTTCCACCCGGCTGATGCGCCTTATTTGTCAGTTGTAACGCCTTCGACACACGACATGAGTACTATACGTGGTTGGTGGGAAGAGGATAGGGGAGTGACACAGCGTTTTTATAACCAACAATTAGGTCATTGGGGTGAAGCGCCTTATTTCTGTGAATGGTGGATTTGCCGCGATATGCTGGTTCAGCATCTGTATTCTCCTGCTATGTGGGCAATTTTTCAGATGCAGGATTTATTGAGTATTTCCGATAAAATCAGAAGAGAAAACCCGCACGAAGAAAGAATCAATGTGCCCTCTAATTCCAGATTCAGCTGGAGATACCGCTTACATATCAATCTCGAAGATTTGCTTGAAGAAGACGAGTTCAACGAAGAACTGCGGAATTATATCAGGCAGGCGGGAAGATGAGTTAAAAGCGGAAAACTGAAAACGAAAAGCGATTTTATATTGCTCTTCGCTCTCCGCTTTCAGTTTTCCGCTTGAATATTTAACTATTTCCCTTCAATGAAGTTAACCACCCACTCCCCAACTTCAGAAGTAGAATAGGCTTTTCCATCACCGGCGATGTCTTCGGTAACCACTTTAGCATCCATACTGGCAGCTACGGCTTCGCGTATTAAGGCACCTTCTTCCATCATGTTGAAAGCATATTCGAACATCAATGCTGCTGAAAGAATTGTAGCCAGCGGGTTGGCAATGTTTTTACCGGCAGCCTGTGGATAAGATCCGTGAATTGGTTCAAACACCGAAGTGTGAATGCCAATCGAAGCGGAAGGTAACATCCCCAGTGAACCGGTGATTACAGATGCTTCATCGGTCAGAATATCTCCGAAAAGATTTTCAGTCACCAACACATCAAAGCTTTTTGGCCATTGGATGATGCGCATGGCGGCATTGTCAACGAACATGTATTCTGTTTCAATGTCAGGATACTGTGGTGCGATTTCCTGGGTAACCTGTCTCCACAAACGACTTGATGCCAATACATTGGCTTTGTCGACCATAGTTACTTTTTTACGACGCTGCCCTGCATATTTATAGGCCAGGTGCATGATGCGCTCTACTTCTTCACGGGTATAAACGCAGGTATCGTAAGCAGTGTTGCCATCTTCGGAGCGGCCTTGTGGACGACCGAAATACATACCACCGGTCAGTTCGCGGATACACATAAAATCAGCCCCTTCAACCAGGTCGGCACGTAAGGGAGATTTGTGAATCAAAGAAGGAAAAGTACTTACCGGACGAATATTGGCATATAATCCCAGTTCCTTGCGCATTTTAAGAAGTCCTTGTTCCGGACGAACTTTAGCAGAGGGGTTGTTGTCGTATTTAGGATCACCGATGGCACCAAAAAGAACGGCATCTGAACGCATACACAATTCGTGTGTCGCTTTCGGGTAAGGCTCACCAACTGCATCAATAGCACTGGCACCTGTGATACCTTCTTCATAATTCAGCGTGTGACCAAATTTTTTACAAACGGCCTTGGTTACATCCAAAGCCTGCTTAACAATCTCCGGGCCGATTCCGTCGCCCGCTAATACCGCGATGTTTAATACTTTACTCATTTTTTAAATATATATATTAGAAACCACAAAAGGCACAAAAGAAAGACTAAGTAAACACAAAAGTGAAAATTAAAAAATTATAGAGGGATTTTTTTATCACTTCCGTTATTAGCTATTCACTATTCGCTGTTAGTTCTTTTGTGCCTTTTGTGGTTAAAATTTAACATTGTTTCACCGGAATATCACCACTCTCGATAATATTCAGCATTTTTTCTGTTGCTTTAATCGCTGCAACCGTCTGGTCTCCGTCCAGTCCCCTTGTTTTGAATGTTTTACCGTCAAATTGCCAAGTGATAACTGT
>JARKQF010000117.1 GCA_029973975.1 Paludibacter sp. | reverse complement strand
TATAGTGATAATCTCAGCGGTATCAACATCCAGAGCGCCAGTTTTACGGTAAACGGAATTGCTTATAAAGCTGACAGCACAGGCTTTACTGCTGATGCTACCTCGGCAACGCTTACAGGTTTGAAACTTCGTAACGGAACACATACGGTTGTGGCGCATGTGGAAGATAATTTTGGAAATATTCAAACAAGTACCGCTACCTTTACAGTTAATGATCCGAATGTAGTGGCAACAACCGTTACACTTGTTCCTGATGCTCAGGCGCAGGTGGGTAATTTGTTTGAAATGAAAATCAATACAAATAATTCGCAGGACATTAAGATGCTGGATATCACGTTAGAATTGAATCAGTATGCTTCTGTTGATGCAACCAATGGTGTTGCTTTCGCCGGATCGGTTACTGAGGGAACATACAATTACAATACCGCAAATAATCAATTGACGATTCATCTGAAAAATGATCATACGGCTACTGCGGTGGAAACGCTCGCAACCATCAAGATAAATATTTCGAAAAACAGTAATCCTGATGATGTGCTCAGGTGTAATCCCGTTGTAGCAACGGCAACTTATGGTGATGATACAACAGGTGCGTTTTCTCTCTTTAGTGCTTTCTCCAGACCGGTGTTGGCAACTTACAATCTTACAGTCCTCAAACGTATTGTAGGAGTTCCGGGCGAAGTGTCGGTAACCGATTTGAATGGAAATCCCATAGCAGGAGCTACTGTTTATGCCGATGCGGTTTCGGGTGTTACCGGTGTCAATGGTATTGCTTTGTTTAATTTTACTGCTTCGGAGCAGGCCGTTAATATGTATGCAGGTAAAGATGGTAAGTATTCTTATACGTATATCGTTCGTACACTTACTCCGAAACTGACAAGTACGCCATCGGCTATCAGATCAGGTACAACCCTTGATCCTTCCACTTCTAAAACCATTGTTTGGATGGCAAATCCTGCGACTGCTGCAGAGCCTTCGCTTATCAAGATTGCTAAAAAAGCGGATGGAGAAGGAAGCTTTCAGCAATTTACAGGAATAACCAGAATTCTTGAATTCGATGCGATATCAAGCAGTGGTGTTGCTAAAGGCAGTAAAGTTACAGTGACAGGATTGGAGCCCGGAACAAGCTATATTTATCAGGTGGGCGACGGTACCAACTGGTCGGCAACAAGAGAGTTTAAAACAACTGCTAATACCAATAAGTTCTCGTTCAGTGCTTATGGCGATTTGCAGGCAACAGGTTCAGCTGACATGGCACTTTGGATAGCAGCAGGAGAAACGATTGAATCGATGGAACAAAAACCTTTCTTCAGTCTGAATGTGGGCGATATAGTTGATAATGACAATAACTGGGCATATCATGCTCATTATTCAAGTTTGTTCGATCAGCGTACCGGCTTTGCCAATATCGACATGGTATCCGGCTATGGAAATCATGAATACATGGGTACGCCAAACGCGGATATTATAAAATTTCTGAATGGACATCCTGCGTTGGAGCCGTCTGATAAATACGATATTGCAAGGGTAGGAGATGGTACGTATGCTTCGGCGTACGGAAATATGATTGTCATTGGACTTGATTGGGAGTCGAAAGGCGGCGGCTACACTGCCCTTCAGCGACAAACCGAGCAGGTGAAATGGTTGGATGAAGTGCTTACTGCGCACGCTGATAAAACATGGAAAATGATTACAATTCATTATGAAGTGCCGAATACCGGCTTTACACCAACCTCGATGGCTACATTAGGGCCGGTACTGGATAAGCATAATGTGCAGGTTGTATTCTGCGGTCATGGTCATACATTCCGTCGCGTACAGGTGAAAAACAATGTGTGGACACCATCTAATTATACGCGAACAGGGACTCCCGTACAAGATGCAGGAACCATGCATTGGCAACTTGGCGGTATGAGGCCGAGCGACGGTAATAGTCAGCGGTGGGTGTTGGGCGAAGTTGATGGCAATACAATCAAATTTACTGTGAGAAACGGCAGTAATGCAATCGTTGAGAGCGAATGTTTTACATTAACAACCGTAGCGCAAGCTCCCAATGATGTAGACAACGTAAATAGCAATAGCAGTATAAAAGTTTATCCAAGTTCATTTACAGATGCCTTGAATGTTTCCGGAGCTGAAAATAGTATGTTGCAGGTAATGGATATTACAGGTGCCAGGGTTTATCAACAGAAGATAAATGATAACAATGAAGTAATTTATTTAAGATCATTGGCTTCTGGTGTTTATTTCTTCCGTATTGAAAAGGATAAACAGGTCAATATGGTAAAGGTGCTGAAAAATTAAAATTGTTGATATTTTCGTGTTTGGTGTTGTAGAGACAGGGTATGCTCTGTCTCTACAATTATTCGGCATGCCCTGTCTCTACAATCATTCGGCATGCTCTGTCTCTACGATCATTCGGTGCGCCCTGTCTCTACAACGTTGTCTGATGTTCGTTCTTCGTTTTCCGCTTTTCACATTCTCACTGCTCCTGCAACTGTATTTGCAACCACCGCTCTTAATCGTGCCACAGATCCTTTGTCATCAGGATGCACTCTGTTTGTCAGTAGAATTACCGCGATTTTATGATCCGGATCGATAATCATTGAAGTCCCGGTATAGCCTGTATGTCCGTAGGTGTTCGGCCCAAGCAGGTCTCCCTGGTTGGAAGCATAAGATGAATACATGTCCCAGCCGAGTGTGCGTCCGAAAGCAGAAAAACCCGATGGCACAGTGGTCATTACTTTGACAGTAAGCGGACTTAGTACCCGTCTTCCGAAGAGTGTACCATTATTGAGCAACATTGCGGCAAATTGAGCCAGATCCCTCGCATCCGAAAATAAACCGGCATTACCTGAAATACCTTGTTTTAATACGCGTGCCAACGGATCGTGAACTTTGCCCAGTAAAACCTGATTGTCAGGTTGTTTTTCCGTTGGAGCAACTTGTTTCAGTTTGATTTCTTCAGGAAGATAGTCTGTGTTTCTCATGCCTAACACCTTAAAGATGTTCTCATTAGCGAATTTACGCAGACTTTGATTGCTTACTTTTTCTATGATATGTTGTAATGTGATGAAATTCAGGCAGCTGTATTTGAATTCTTCACCTGGTTTGACATTTCTCTTCACAGATGCAATGTGCTGGATTAAAACATTCGGATTTTCAGCAAGTTTTTTTTCCAGTAATTCAACCGGAGCGTAAGGAGGTAAACCTGATGTGTGTGTTAGTAAATGTATGATCTGAATTTCATCGTTAAATTCAGGGATATACATTGAAACCGGGTCATTTAGCCTGATTTTACCTCTCTCTACTAATATCATCACGGATGTTGCAGTAGAAACAGATTTGGTTAACGATGCCAGATCGAAAATGGTATTGGTTCTCATCGGGACAGTATCAGGATAAATATCTTTGTTCCCGTAAGCTTTCAAATAAACCATGCTGTTTTGATGTACAACAGCCAGTACGGCGCCCGGTATTTCTTTGTCTTCAATAGCCTGATTAATAGCTTCATCGGCATATTGCATCAGATGCCTGTCAATTCTCAGGGAGCCGATTGAATCACATTTGCAGTTTTGTCCGAAAACCGGTAACCCGATAAGTAATATCAGAATGAAAAGAATTTGTTTCATGTTTGTGTTGTTAACTCTGTCCGGTTTTTTAATAAATCTTTTCTAATTTTGAAGAGGGGAAATAATGTGTCAATATTTCCTGATATGAATAACCTTTTGTGCTCATAACCGCGGCGCCAATCTGGCAAAGGCCGACTCCATGTCCCCAGCCGGCGCCTTTCAACACAAATGCTTCCGGTACATGATTCTCTTTTTCGGCCGGCATTTTCTTTTCTACAACAAAAGCCGAACTGTATAAATGAGATTTCGAGAGAGCTTTGCGTATTTCCAGTTCTTTGCCGATGGTTATACTCTTTTTGCTGCCTACGATTTTCAAACGGATAATCCTGCCAGAAACGCCTCTTTCGATGGGGAGTAAATCGAGCACATCACCGACGTCGATGCCGACTTTCTTAAACAGTAAGTCCTTAATTTCTGCTTGTGTGAGCGTGGTTTCCCAACGATAAAAATCGGGTGTTTCCTGGTCGTAGTTATTCAGCATCTGTGATAAGACTGCTTTGTCATCGGTGTTACAAAAAGCTTCGGGTTTGGCTAATATCCATCTTGCCGCATTTTCCTCAATGCTCAAATCCATTTTGTAGCCTGCCGGCGCAGCGGGATTGTCGATTACTTTGACCAGATACGGATGATGCACCGGCTCCCATACGTTCTCAAAAAGTTCGGTTACACCCCCGCAGCATTTGTAAAAACGAGCATCGCAAACCTTGTTGTTGTAGGTGAGTACTTCTCCGCGGGTAAACTGCAGGGCTTTGTAAACCTGTTCAGAAGAAACCATAGTGATACCCTGATAACGCTGGCAATGGTCATCGGCGCACACATCAAAACGATCGTGATCTTCGCGGTCGTACCAACGGATGTAGCCATCTTCGTTTTTGATGATGGGCGTATATCCGGCGCTTTTTACCTGTTTGCTTTTTTCGAGTTGAGCAATCAACCAGCTCCGTGAAATCACGGCATGCGCTTTCAGCAATTCATCTGAAGAAGTGGAACTCATTTCTGAGGAAATCACGCTGAGCAGGTATTCTTCCAGCGAAAGGATGTTGACGGCTGTGAGTTTTCCATTGTCGGCATAGAGTTTTAATTTTCCTCTGAATCTTTGATTCTCTGCTCTTTCCCAATGAAATTGTACGCCGATTATCACGTCATATAAATCAAAATTATCAGTATCTTCCTTGTTGGGTTCGAAAACTACGGCATCATTGTATGTGTATTCTTTTCCGTTAATGTGCAACGTGAATGTGTTTTCGTTGGTAGCTGTGGCTTGTCCTTCCTGATTGGAAATACTTGTTCCGGTATCTGTTTGCAGGAAAGTGCCATTCAGTCTGAACCGGATGGCTTCTGCGGATAATATTCCTACTTCTATAGTTGGTGTTTGCATGTTGTATGCTGTTTATTAATTGATCTTTTGTGTGATGGTAATACTCGATTTCCGGCATCGCGATACATCTTGTGAATTTCATCGATCACTTTTTCGATGAAGCGATAAGCAGAAGGCATGTATAGTCGCCGGACGCCGGTCTAATGTCTAAGGACTTAAAAATTAAAACTTTTGATTTTTAATTCTTAATTCTTAATTCTCTCCGCTTTCCGCTTTCCGTTATTCGTTATTCGCTATTCACTACTTATAAGCATCCAGCACCTTTTTCACCGATCCATATTTCAATAGCAGTTTCCTGGCTTCATCTTTCGGTAGGCCAAGTTCCTCAACAATCATGCGGGTGCCTCTTTCTACCAATTTCTTATTCGTGAGCTGCATATTAACCATTTTATTGCCTTTCACACGACCCATTTTGATCATCAGTGTGGTAGAAATCATGTTCAGGATTAATTTCTGAGCAGATCCTGCTTTCAGGCGGGTACTTCCGGTTACAAATTCCGGTCCCACTACCGCTTCTATCGGGTACTCGGCTGCCAATGCCAAAGGAGATCCGGGATTGCAGGTGATACAACCTGTCAGTAAGCCCTCTTCACGTGCCTTTTTAATTCCTCCGATGACATAAGGTGTTGTCCCGGAAGCTGCTATGCCAATAAGGGTGTCTGATTTGTTAATTTGATGTGCTTCGAGATCTTTCCATGCTTGTTCCGTGTTATCCTCTGCGGCTTCAACAGCACTCCTCAATGCTTTGTCCCCACCGGCAATCAAACCTATGATGATACCCGGCGAAACTCCAAAGGTTGGAGGGATTTCTGAAGCATCGAGTACGCCCAAGCGACCACTTGTGCCGGCTCCGATATAGAAGACGCGACCACCATGAGGCATTCTTTCTAAAATTTTATCTATGAGTTGTTCAATTTGAGGTATTACTTTCTGTATGGCTAAATGAATTTTGGCATCTTCCTGATTGATGCCGGTTAATAGTTCATTAACGCTCATTTTGTCCAAATGGGCAAAACGGGAAGGGGATTCTGTTATATTTTCCATTGTGTTATTATTTTAATACTTATTTTAAAGTTTTTATTCAATTTTTGATTTGAAAATTAATATTGTGGTTTTTTAACGTTGCAAAAATAGCAAAATTACGTCGAAAAAACAACTAAAACACTGAAAAAAAGGGCAAATATTGTAGTTGTTTAACTCATTTCAAGGTCGTATAACAAATTGTTGTTTTTTGATTTAATTTTCTACTTTTGTCAACTGAATAAAGCTTGTTTATTTGAGCTTACGTGGACTCATGTGTCTTATATGGTTAAATATTGATTCTTTATTGTTTTAATTGATCTGTTTTTTTTAAACATCATGAAAAAAACACCCTTTATCTCTTTATTCCTCATTAGCCTTGTTGTCGTTTTACAGGCTCAGGAATCTCCGGTTGTCGTTGGAGCTGCCAGAACTGATGCTTATTTGCCGCTTTTGCATGGTAAGCGGGTTGCTCTTTTTTCTAATCATACAGGTATGGTTGGAGATAAACATACGCTTGATGTCTTAATCGAAAATAAAGTAAATGTCACAGCCGTATTCTCTCCCGAACATGGTTTCAGGGGGGATGCCGGTGCCGGTGATCATGTTGCCAGCTCGGTTGATGAAAAAACCGGAGTACCCATTCTTTCACTTTACGATGGGGATGCTGGTAAGCCATCTAAAGAGAGTATGCGTAAGTTTGATGTTCTTATTGTTGATATACAGGATGTTGGGTTGCGGTATTATACTTATTATATTTCGATGGTCAGGTTGATGGATGCCTGTGCTGAAAGTCGTAAACCCATGATTGTACTGGATCGCCCGAATCCGAACGGGCATTATGTGGATGGTCCCATTCTGGATATGAAGCATAAGTCAGGTGTGGGTTGGTTGCCCATCCCGGTGGTGCACGGTATGACGCTTGGGGAACTTGCCCAAATGGTCAATGGTGAGAAATGGCTACCTAAAAAACGTGTGTGCAAGCTGATTGTGATTCCCTGTCTGAATTATACGCATCAAACATTGTATCGGCTTCCTGTTCCTCCGTCGCCCAATCTGCCGAATATGACCGCTGTTTATTTGTATCCTTCCATTTGTTATTTTGAAGCAACACCGGTCAGTCTGGGGCGCGGAACGGATTTACCGTTTCAGATATACGGTCATCCGAACATGCTTGGTTATGATTTTACCTTTACGCCGCGTAGTATGAAATCAGCTGTCAATCCGCCACAAAAGGACAGGTTGTGCTATGGTGTGAATCTTTCCGGTCTTGTCGATGAAGAAATTTGGAAAAAAGGGATAGATTTGACTTATCTGATTGAAGCATACCGTAACCTGAATATGGATCAGTATTTTTTCAGACCGTTTTTTGAAAAACTAATCGGCGTTGATTATGTTCGCAAAATGATCCTGGAAGGTAAAGGTGCCGACGAAATCAAAGCGATGTGGAAAGGTGATGTGGAAAAGTTTAAGCAACAAAGAAAAAAATACCTGCTATACTCTGAGTAAATCGTTCAATGTAAATCGTAAATTGTAATTGTCCATGTCTCCAACATTCATTCTTTTCATCATTCTTCTCTATTTCGCTGTGCTTTTTGGTGTTTCTTATATCTCCGGCCGAAAGGCTGATAATGCCGGTTTTTTTACCGGAAACCGGAAATCTCCATGGTATGTGGTGGCCTTTGCAACCATTGGTGCTGCTATTTCAGGCGTCACCTTCGTCTCTGTTCCCGGAATGGTAGCGACCGGTGGATTTTCTTATTTGCAAATGGTGCTGGGTTTTGCAGTCGGGCAACTTATCATCGCTTTTGTTCTCATCCCGTTGTTTTACCGCATGAATCTGGTTTCGATTTATGAATATCTGGAGAATAGGTTTGGTGTAACTACTTACAAGTTAGGAGCGTGGTTCTTTTTTGTTTCTAAAATGCTGGGTGCCTCCATACGTTTGTTTATTGTCTGCGTAGTGTTGCAATTGCTGGTTTTCGAGCCGCTTGGCTTGTCTTTCGTGCTGAATTTATTTTTTACAGTGGGAATTGTGTGGCTTTACACTTTCAGGGGTGGTGTTAAATCCTTAATATGGACAGACTCTCTAAAAACATTCAGTCTGATTGTTACGGTCGGATTGTGTATTTTTTACATTGCCCGAAACCTGGACGGAAGCATCTGGGATATCATGGCAAGTACTGAAATGTCAAAAATATTCTTTTTTGATGATGTGAATGATAAACGATTCTTCTTTAAGCAGTTTCTGGCCGGAGTGTTTACAGTCATTGCACTGACAGGATTGGATCAGGATTTAATGCAGAAGTCGCTTAGCTGTAAAAATACCCGCGATTCTCAAATGAATATGATTACGGGCGGTGTCCTGCAAGTTTTCGTGAACCTGCTGTTTCTGATGTTGGGTGTGTTATTGTATACCTATGCTGCCAATAATCAGATTGCTTTACCGGAAAAGGGAGATGAGGTGTTTCCTTTCCTTGCTACCCAGGGTTATTTCCCGGTTATCGTGAGTATTCTGTTTATAGTAGGATTGATCTCTGCCGCTTATGCAGCGGCCGGTTCTGCGCTTACTGCACTAACAACTTCTTTTATGGTAGATATTTTGGGTGCGACAAAAAAGAAGTCTGAGAAAGAAGTTTCTTCTGTCCGGATGAGAGTGCATATTGCTATGGCTGTCGTAATGGCAGTTGTTATTTTTGTCATCAATATACTGAATAATACATCAGTTATCGATACGGTTTATAAACTGGCAAGTTATACTTACGGACCGCTGCTGGGGATTTTTGTGTTTGGTATTTTTATCAAAAAACAAGTCAAAGATCGTTATGTGCCCTGGGTGGCAATTGCTTCTCCGGTGTTGACACTCATTTTTGACCTTAATTCAAAAGTGTGGTTCAATGGATATGAGTTCAGTCACGAACGGCTGATCCTGAATGCGATGTTTACTTTTTTGGGACTGTGTTTGCTTATCAGGAAACACAAAAGCGAGAATAGTTGATAGCTAATAACGAATAGCCTCATTGATCCAAGGTTGCCGTTGGGCTGAGATAGATTGGGCTTTCAGCCCGAAAATAAAGCGGTCTCCGTGTATTCAGTCGCCGCTTTCCGCTATTCGCTACCAACTATTTTCTTGATTCGCTCTAAATTCGCCCGCTTCACTGCCGATTTGCTGAAAATAGCATCAAACTCCTCCTGTGTCATTTTTTGCCAGTCTTCTTTTGTCAAACTGAAAATCTCCTCGGTGGGAGTCAGTTCCTCGTGGTCGTGCGGGTGACCGAAACGTTTGTTCCAGGGACAAACATCGTTGCAGATATCGCACCCGGCTATGCATCCGGAAAGTTTGTCCTTCAGTTCGTCAGGGATTTCTGATTTGCTTTCGAGGGTAAGATAAGAGATGCATTTTCTTGGGTCCATGCCTTTGCCGTTCAGGGCGTTGGTCGGACAAGCATCGATACATTTCCGGCAATTACCACACCGAAAAGGAAATGGTGCTTCCGAGGCTGTTACATCCACATTCAGCAATAAAATGCCAATAAAAACATAAGAGCCTAACTTCGGATGAATGAGCAGAGAGTTCCGCCCGATCCAACCTAAACCGGCTTTTTCAGCCCATCGTTTTTCAAGAATAGGTGCTGAGTCCGAAAAACTATGCTGATGATCTTTCGATACACAATCTTCTCCATATTCAGCAATGATTCTTGATTCCAGTTGCCGGAGCTTTTGCTTCATAACCGTGTGGTAGTCTACTTTTGAATAGGCATATTTGGCAATTTTAGGCAAGTGTTCTGCTTGCCTTCTTTCCGGGAGATAATTCATCAATACTACCACCACCGATTTGCAACCCGGGACTAATACCTGCGGATCTATTCTTTTTTCGAAATTGCGGTCCAGATAATGCATATCGCCATGCATACCTTCATCCAGCCAGCTACGCATAAATACGGCATCCTCATCCAGAGCCTCTGCTTTTGCAATGCCACAAGCATCAAAACCGACCGATAATGCTGTATGTTGGATGAAATCATGCATCAGAGGCGTTTTTCAATTTCTTTTTCCAGTGTTTGTAAGTTCATGTCCCTGCCAACAATGTCACCTTGTCTGTCAATCAGAAAATAACTGGGAATGGATGTGACATTATAGGTTGTTGCATAAACAGTATTGGGACCGTTAGTAGCACGAACGCAAATCCAGGGAAGATTTTCAACCGCATTTTCCCAAAGCATTTTGCTACGGTCGAGCGAAACCTGATAAATTTCAAACCCCCTTGAAGCATATTTGTTGTATATTTCCCTTAGAGCAAAGGTGTATTGAACACTTTCACGCGATTCAAATGCAGAAAAGTCAAGCAGTATTACTTTACCTGTCAAATCTGACAGTTTCCGGTTGGTGTTTTTATTATCCGGAAGTTCTATGTCGATAAATCCGGTTGCCGCATTTTCTGCAATTTCTTTCCAATTCGCCTGCCGGCGTGCCTGTCGCTCGGTTTTAATGGCATCCATGACTAATGCATAGAGATTTTTAGACCTATCGTAATCAGGCATATAGGTGTTGTAGGAAGTTGCTACAGCAGCGCAATACGGGCGATCTTCTTTTACATAAGGTGAAAAAATATAGCTGTCGTTTATTTTCTGAAAAACAGCAAAATAGGCAGCTGTGGATCGCGGATTCTTCAGAATAATCGGTCTGGCCATTTCTTTGTGTTTTTCAATTAACGACAGCAGTTCCGAAACTAATTTCTCCCTTTCTGCATCATTCATCCCTCTGATGATTTGGTTTGCTTTGCGCTGAATTTCAGCAGCTGATTTCCGGAGCAACTGAATGTCGGTGTTGGACTCCGATCCGGTGATGGTATAGTCCGTTGAGAAATTATCATAAGAGGCTGTGATACCAATTGTTTCGGTTGAATCTACAGCGAAATGAATTTGTTTGCTTCCGACTTTCAAACGATAAAAATCGGGATAAACCGGACTTTTTGCCCTGAAACGGAATCTGCCATCGTCTTTTACACGGGTTGAATCCAGTAATGTGTTTTTAGCGAGTCCGTTATGTTCCAGATATATCATTTCCCCGGCACCTCCTTCAACGGTTCCTTCAACTTTAAAATGGCCGGTTTTGCTACAAGATGCAAAAATGCTGATAATAAGAAAGTATATTAATTTCTTCATGATAAATGTGAATTTAAACAGCGCAAATTTACATTATTTTTCACGTTTGCCAAAACCAACGGGCATTTCATTTCTCATTGATTATTACTATTTTTGGCACATCAATTGACTATGAAAGCCCCTTATTTAATGTATTTTTGTAAGTTGTTGATAATAAGTGCGGTTTGATATGTGGTCGCTGTGTTTTGACCATGACATGTACTAATTTATGCCATATTGGCAGCAAAATATTCTATTTTAACAATGAATAATCAATTTGACAAGTTTTTTTCGGATGAAATGATGGGATCTTCGGAAGTTTTTCCGATTATCTCGCTGGATGAACGTTCGCAGGATATTCAACTGGATGAAGGCGCTGTTTTGCCTATTCTTCCTTTACGCAATATGGTGATATTCCCGGGTGTATTGCTGCCCGTTTCGGTTGCAAGACCAAAGTCCCTTAAACTGGTAAGGAAAGCGCACGAAAATGATGGATTGATAGGAGTATGTACCCAAATTGACCGTAAGTTGGAAGATCCGACGGCAGATCAGTTGTACACAATCGGAACAGTTGCACAAGTAGTACGAATTCTCGAAATGCCGGATGGTTCTACAACGGTTATTCTGGAAGGGAAGAAGCGTTTTCGTCTGGGTGAACTGGTTACAACAAAACCGTATATGAAAGCCCGGGTGCATTTGATGGAAGATGTTATTCCGGAAGAAAAGAAAAATGACGGGGTATTTCCGGCACTGGTGTCATCTATCAAGGACCTGGCTACCGACATCATAACCAATTCGGGAATGTTGCCTCCGGAAACTACTTTTGCTATCCGGAATATCGAAAATCCGGTTTTTCTGATTAACTATATTTGTGTAAACTTCGGTTTGCAGGTAAAAGATAAGATTCATTTGCTGGAACTCGATGATGTGCTGGAAAGAGGATATCATCTGTTGGAACTCCTGAATAAAGAGTCGCAACTGATTGAGATCAAAATGAATATCCAGAATAAGGCAAAAGCGGGTATCGATCAGCAGCAAAGGGAATATTTCCTGCAACAACAAATGAAAACCATCCAAAATGAACTGGGTGTGGTTTCTCCTGAACAGGATGTGGCTGATTTTAAAGAAAGGGCCAAAAAGAAAAAATGGACAGAGCCTGTTGCGAAGATATTTGACAAGGAACTGAAAAAACTGGAACGTACCAGCCAGCATTCACCCGATTATTCCATCCAACTGAATTATATAGAAACCATGCTCGATCTTCCGTGGAATGAGTATACGGAGGATAATTTCAACCTGAAAAATGCGATGAAAGTTCTGAATGCTGATCATTTTGGGATGGAAAAGGTGAAAGATCGCATCATCGAGCATCTGGCAGTACTGAAACTGAAAGGGGATATGAAATCACCCATCATTTGTTTGTACGGACCTCCGGGAGTGGGAAAAACATCTTTGGGTAAATCAATCGCCAAAGCGCTGAATCGTAAGTATGTCCGCGTTTCGCTGGGCGGTTTGCACGATGAAGCTGAAATCAGGGGGCATCGTCGGACTTATATAGGAGCCATGCCCGGCAGGATTATGCAGAATATCCTGAAGGCAGAGTCGGCTAATCCGGTTTTCGTGCTGGATGAAATTGACAAAGTGACAGCCGATTACAAAGGTGATCCTTCATCTGCTTTGTTAGAAGTACTTGATCCGGAACAAAATACGGCTTTCCACGATAATTATTTAGATGTTGATTTTGACCTGTCGAAAGTGATGTTTGTTGCTACAGCCAATAATCTGAATACCATTCCCCGCCCGCTGCTCGACCGCATGGAGCTGATCGAAGTGAGTGGGTACACGCAGGAGGAAAAGGTTGAAATTGCAAAAAGGCATTTGGTAACCAAAGAACTGGAGAATCACGGTTTGAAATCGGAGCATGTTTCCCTGAATAAAGAAGTGATTCAGCAGTTGATCGAATTGTATACCAGAGAATCGGGTGTACGTTCGCTTAACAGGGAAATTGCTTCATTGATGCGTAAAATTGCGAAATTAGTTGCAACGGATGCAACATACAATGTGGAAGTCTCTACAGATGAGCTGAAATCCTATTTAGGCGCACCCCGTTACAGCAAAGAGAGATATCAGGGGAATGATTATGCTGGTGTGGTAACAGGATTGGCCTGGACGCAGGTGGGGGGCGAAATTCTTTATATTGAATCCAGCCTGAGCAAGAGCAAAGCTCCCAAACTTACGCTGACAGGTAATTTGGGAGATGTGATGAAAGAGTCGGCCATGCTGGCGCTTGAGTATATTAAGTCGCATGCCGAGCAGTTGCAAATAGACCCACTGCTATTCGACGAATGGAATGTACACATTCACGTGCCGGAGGGAGCAATCCCCAAGGACGGCCCTTCTGCCGGTATTACTATGGTGACGGCCCTGGCATCTGCGTTTACCAAACGTAAGGTGCGTAAGAACTTAGCTATGACCGGAGAAATTACCCTGCGGGGTAAAGTGTTGCCGGTTGGAGGTATCAAGGAAAAAATCCTGGCAGCCAAGCGTGCCGGTATTACCGATATTATCCTGTGTCATGAAAATCAAAAAGACATAGATGAAATCAAACCTGTTTATCTCAAAGGCTTGAAATTTCATTATGTACAGGATATCATGGAAGTGCTGGAGTTTGCTTTGTTGAAAGAAAAGGTAAACTAATTTATTAATAACCACAAAAGGCACAAAAGAAAACTAAGAATATTCATGCGAATCAGTAGTTAGGTCTAAAGTCGAATGTCTGAGGTCTGAATGCTTATATGTAGCTTATATGACTTATATGGTTTAAAGATTCGCTCTAACGTTTTGTATTTTTAATTTTTTTGTGCCTTTTGTGGTTCAGAGTTAGAACGGCAATCCGCTTTCTTCCTCGTCTGCCGGAGGAGCAACAGGCTGTTCTTGCGCCTGAGCTGCAGGTTGTTGTGTCGCTACCGGTGTTTGTGACTCTCCGGTTTCAGCTTTCTTACCCAGTAACTGCATGTTTTCTACATATATTTCAGTTGTGTATCTTTTGATACCATCTTTTTCCCAGGAACGGGTTTGAATTTTTCCTTCGATGTACAACTGAGAGCCTTTTCTGATGTATTTTTCAGCAATTTCGGCTAAACCCCGCCAGGCTACAATATTGTGCCATTCGGTGCGGTCAGGAACCTGTGTTCCGTTTTGCATGGTGAAACCTCTTTCTGTTGTGGCTAAAGGGAAGTTTGCAACTGCCACATTCTTGTCGAGATAGCGTACTTCGGGGTCTTTGCCCACGTTTCCTACTAAAATTACCTTGTTTACAGACATAATTTTTTTGTTTTTTTAGGTTGGTAATAAAATTAATTCGGTGTAAAAGTACCGCTATTTTAATTTTTAACCAACCTAATGAAATTAATATATTCTTAAATTCCCTTAAATGGATGATTCCAGATTTAGCTATTCGTTATTCACTATTCACTCTTAACGGCAACTGTTTCAATCTCTACCAAAGCTCCCATAGGAAGGTCTTTCACAGCAAAAGCAGCACGGGCAGGAAAATCAGATTTAAAATATTGCTTATATACCTCATTCATGGCAGCGAAATTGCTGATATCCGAAAGATATACCCGGTTCTTAACCACATCATCCATACTATATCCGGCAGCTTTCAGGATAGCGGTTATATTCTTAAATACCTGATCGGTCTGTCCGGCAATATCAGTAGCTTCGATCTTGGCTGTTACCGGATTAATGGGTAACTGGCCGGAAATATATAATGTGTCGTTTACTTCGACTGCCTGGCTGTAAGGACCGACAGCCGCTGGGGCATGGGGAGTGGAAATGATTCGCTTCATGACAATAATAAATAGTTTAATGTTTAAAAGTTCAAAGGTTTAATGAAAGCAAAAATACTAAAACTTTTCTGCCTGCCAATTGTTTTATTTATTGAATATTCTTAATAAAAAACAAACTTTATGTGTGTTGATAATAATACATTATCATTTGTCTAAAAAGGATCGAATTTCAAACGTTTGCACGGCTAAAATATCATTTTCCTGAAGATTTAACATCAACTGATTTTTAAATAATATAGTTTTGAAACCGTTATTAACAATTTAAAAATTATGCTTATGAAAAAGATTACTTTTATTTTAACATGTGTTTTGTTGGTAAGTTCTTTTACTTATGGTGCTACCGGTTGGTTTAATGACTATGTCTTAATTGATAAAAATTCTGGTGGAGAACAGTATTACTGGATTGGTGGAAATCCGAATTATGGAACAGAACTTAATAATAACGATTTTGGTGTAGTGGTATCTTTAGTAATCACAGGCTGTGATATGAAGTACTGGAGTGATACGCAAGATCGTACTGGAGGCGCATTTTACTATAAAATAATGAGTTCAGATAATTCAACACAAGTAGTTGCTCCTGTTGAAATTATTTGGAGTCATGCCTCTATTGGAGGTAATGATTATCAGGGAACTTTAAGTGCCCAGACTATCGATTTATTGGCCGGATTAACAAAAAATACGACGTATAAACTGCATGTTTGGGCAAAAAACTGGGGTACAGGTCAGGGCGATAGTTGGCTGTCAAACGGAGGTGCAAATTATGTTGCAACATTTACGACTGATAATACAACAGGTGTAAATCAAACATCAAATGCAATTAAAGTGTATTCGGAAAAAAATACGTTAAACGCCAGATTCTCCGGTCAAGCCCACATCGAACTTTATTCAATCACCGGCCAACAACTTAAATCGGTTGTTGTGAATGATGAATTCTCGGAAATTGTTCGTCCTGGTGTTTATCTTTTACGTATTAATGGCGAATCGCATAAAGTACTTGTAAAGTAATCGTTGCTTTTGACTGAATTGTATAGAAGGTCATTTGTAACGATTTGATCTGCCCCCCAAAAAAAGCTGGACGGATTAACAATTAGAAATTAATTGGACTAAGTTCGGTCATAGCCGGGCTTAGTCCAATTTTTAAGGAAAATAATTTCATTCACAGAAACAGTTAGATCTGTAATATCTAATCAATTTATTAGCTTTAAACTAAATTTATCATGAGACTTTTTACATTATCTGCTACTGCATTAATTATTTGTTTTTTCTTTTCATCGGGTGGGTCTTTCGCTCAAGCTCCTGCTCAGAGCCATGATGTTATGTTACAGGGTTTTTACTGGAACTCTAATGCTACTACATCCTGGAATAAATTGTATCAGATTTCAGGCGATCTTTCCGGAAATTTTGATGTTGTATGGTTACCACCTTCGGCTTTTTCGAGCGGTGGTACAGGTTATATGCCCAAACAGTGGAGCAACCAACATTCTGATTGGGGAACAAAAACCGAATTGCTACGACTCATTGGAGCTTTGAAAAGCAATAACTGTCGTTCTATGGCTGATATTGTTGTTAATCACCGCGATGGAAAAACCAGTTGGATGGACTTTTATAGCGATGATTTTGGTTCTTACGGAAATTTTACTTTTACCAGAGAACATATTTGTTCCAATGATGAAGCTCAATCTTCATCCTCTGTGCCGGCAAATCAAAAACCAACCGGAGCTGTTGATACCGGAGATAATTTTGATGGTGCCAGGGATCTTGACCATACTAAAACCTATGTACAAGATGCCGTGAAAGCTTATTTGAAATGGATGAAAAATGAAATGGGATTTGATGGCTGGCGTTATGATATGGTAAAGGGGTTTAGCGGTTCCTATATCAACACATATAATACCGCGGGAGAAGCTTACCTGTCGGTAGGTGAATATTGGGATGGACAATACGATGCTGTATGGAACTGGATACAGGCTACAGGAAAGACAAGTACAGCTTTTGATTTCCCCATGAAATACGCAGCGTTGAACAATGGACTTGCAACTGGAAACTATGCGGCTATGGCATGGTCGAATAATGGAGTCATGCGCCCTGCCGGGTTAATTCATAATTCGGAATCTCGTCGCTACGCTGTTACTTTTGTAGATAATCATGATACCTACCGGGATGGGAGTAAGTATACAGGAGATGTATTGAAAGCATACGCTTTTATCCTTTCCTCACCAGGTATTCCTTGCGTGTTTTATCCTCATTGGAGAGATAATAAAGCAGTGATTAACTCCATGATTAAAGCCCGTAAGTCGGTTGGTTTGAATAGTGAATCTAATGTGGAAGTACAGAATATCAGTGGATATTATAAAGCATATTCCATCGGAACATGTGGAGAAATGATTACCTATATAGGGTCAAACAATTCCTCCTGGGCAGATAATGTGCCATCAGGAAGCGGATGGACGAAAAGTATTGATGGTTCTGGTTGGGCAATATATACTAAGATAAATTCCACATCATGTGCCGACGAGCATCAATATGGAATTGATAACGGAAAAAATCCGGAAGCGCTTCCAACATTTACGTCCATTACTATCAAGGCTATCGTGCCT
The DNA here is from genome assembly GCA_029973975.1 of Paludibacter sp. Taxonomy (GTDB): domain Bacteria; phylum Bacteroidota; class Bacteroidia; order Bacteroidales; family Paludibacteraceae; genus Paludibacter. The sequence continues at coordinate 10,658 of JARKQF010000117.1, read as the reverse complement.
GCGACATGGACAACCCCTAAAATTCATGTTTGGAATAAAGGAGTTGATAACAAGCAGATTACCACGGCAGCATGGCCGGGAGATTTGATGACACGGATAGAAGGAAATAAATTTATGATTACGCTTTCCGGATTTAGCGCTACAAATGAAGTTGGTATCGTGTTTAATAATGGTGCAGCGACTGGCACTTTGCAAACCATCGATTTTAGTGCAACAAAGTCAACTAGTTGTTGGGTGTTGTCTGAAACGCCTACAGCTACAGGGAAATATGATGGAGTCGAATCTGTTAATTGCTTTGAAACTGCAACACAGACAATTGAACCTGATAATTTAATCCTTTATCCTAATCCTGTAACTGACAGACTATATATTAAATCATCTGAAACAATTCAAAATATGTTCATTTACTCTCTTACATCTGAAATTAATCAGCATATAGACATAGACGCTACAAAAGGTTTTATCAATGTTGGAAACTTACCGTCCGGGATCTATTTTGTGAAGCTATCAAATATATTTGGAGAGAGCGTAATCAGGAAATTTATAAAAGAATGAAAAAGGAATTCGATGTTTAATTAAATCAACTATTACGGGTTAACGGCAATTGCAAAAAATACCCGTAAGAAAAATTTATTTCTGATTTGGTTTACAAAAAAACTGTCTCAAAACGCAAAATCTGAGGTTGTTTTCCAAGGTGTGTAAGAAGTGTTAAGATGCAACGAAGCAAATTGGCACTTCTTACACACCGTCTTTTGTATTTGTTATTTCTTTTACTTCTCCGCTATTTTATTTATCTTTGCACTCCAAAAATAACATTATATAAATGTAATATATAATATTACCATATAAGTCATATAAGTTACATATAAGTTTTTAGTGTTTTTGTGTAATTTAAACTACCTTTTTGAAAAAGCTTTTATGTAACTTATATGACTTATATGGTAAATTTATTCATTCAAGCACAAATGGAATTAGCAAGCAAATACAATCCTGCCGACATAGAGTCGAAATGGTATCAGTACTGGTTGGAAAAAGGTTTTTTTAAATCGAAACCGGATAATCGCGAACCTTATACGATCGTGATTCCACCACCTAACGTCACGGGTGTACTGCACATGGGGCACATGCTGAACAATACCATTCAGGATGTATTGGTGCGCCGTGCCCGCATGAAAGGTAAGAATGCCTGTTGGGTACCGGGAACCGACCATGCTTCCATTGCTACGGAAGCTAAAGTGGTTGGAAAACTGGCTGCTGAAGGAATCAAAAAAACAGACCTCACCCGGGAACAGTTTCTGGAGCATGCATGGGATTGGACACATAAGCACGGTGGAATTATCCTGGAGCAGTTGAAAAAACTGGGTGCTTCGTGTGACTGGGACAGGACGGCTTTTACGATGGATACCCCTCGCTCGGAGAGTGTGATTAAAGTGTTTATCGACTTGTACGAAAAGGGTTTGATTTACCGTGGGGTGAGGATGGTAAACTGGGACCCGAAAGCTTTGACAGCTTTGTCTGATGAAGAAGTTATTTACAAAGAGCTTAGTGGCAAATTGTATTACCTCCGTTATAAGATTGAAGGGGAAGATGGTTATGCTGTTGTAGCAACAACTCGCCCTGAAACCATCATGGGTGATACTGCGATGTGTATTAATCCCAATGATCCGAAAAATGCGCATCTGAAAGGGAAAAAAGTGCTGGTGCCATTGATCAATCGTGTTATTCCGGTGATTGAAGACGATTATGTGGATATTGAGTTCGGTACAGGCTGCCTGAAAGTGACACCGGCGCATGATGTGAACGACTATGTGCTGGGTGAAAAATACAATCTGCCTTCGATTGATATTTTCAATGCGGACGGTACCCTGAACGAACATGGGGAAATGTATGCAAACATGGATCGTTTTGAGGTACGTGCTAAGATTGAAAAAGACCTGGAAGCTGCCGGTTTGCTTGAAAAGATTGAACCATACACCAATAAAGTGGGTTTTTCGGAGAGAACAGATGTTGTTATCGAACCTAAATTGTCGATGCAATGGTTTCTGAAAATGGAAAAGCTGGCTCAACCGGCTTTGCAGGCAGTCATGAATGACGATATCAAACTGCATCCGGCCAAGTTTAAAAACACCTACCGCCACTGGATGGAAAATGTCAAGGACTGGTGTATTTCCCGTCAGCTTTGGTGGGGACACCGTATCCCAGCCTGGTTCCTCCCGCAGGGTGGTTTCGTAGTTGCAGCAACGCGTGAAGAAGCGTTGGAAAAAGCAAAGCAAATCGTCAATTATACGATTTGCGCCGATGACTTGCGTCAGGATGAGGATTGTCTGGATACCTGGTTTTCTTCATGGTTGTGGCCGATTTCGGTGTTTGATGGAATTAACAACCCGGATAATGAGGATATCCGTTATTACTACCCGACAGATGATTTGGTGACTGCACCTGAAATCTTGTTTTTCTGGGTAGCGCGTATGATCATTGCCGGTTATGAATATGAAGGTAAACTGCCCTTTAAAAATGTATATCTGACTGGTATCGTGCGGGATAAGCTGGGTAGAAAAATGTCGAAGTCGCTTGGAAATTCCCCCGATCCGCTTGATCTTATCGCACATTATGGCGCCGATGCGGTCCGATTAGGAATGTTGTTTACTTCACCTGCCGGGAATGACTTACCTTATGATGATTCATTGTGTGAACAGGGCCGTAACTTCAATAATAAAATATGGAATGCTTTCCGCCTGGTAAAAGGCTGGGAAGTGAAAGAGATACCTCAGCCCGAATCTGCTGCGGTTGCTATCAAATGGTTCGACTCGCAACTGTCGAAAACAATGGCTGAGATTGATGATTTGTTCTCCAAATATCGCTTGTCGGAAGCCCTGATGGTAGTGTATAAGTTATTTTGGGACGACTTTTCTTCCTGGTATCTGGAAATGATTAAACCTGCATATCAGCAGCCGATTGATAAGGCAACCTACGATGCAACGCTCGGATTTTTTGACGTGTTGCTTAAAATTCTGCATCCTTTCATGCCTTTTATTACAGAAGAACTCTGGCAGGCTTTGCAGGACAGAAAAGAAGGCGAGAGCATCATGGTGACCTTGCAACCGGAGCCAGCCCCTGGAAATGAACAGCTTATCATGCAGTTTGAAAAGGTAAAGGAAATCATTGCCGGCGTTCGTACGATTCGTTTGCAAAAGAATGTTCCGAATAAAGAACAGCTCAGTCTGCAAATTACTGGAGATCATAATGCTGATTTTGATGCTGTTATAGTAAAACTGTGTAACCTGACCTCGATCGAGGTTGTTGCAGAAAAGTCTCCCGGTTCAATTTCCTTCTTAGTAGGAACCACAGAATATGCTGTGCCAATGGGTAGCCTTATCAACGCAGAAGAAGAAATTCAGAAAATGGAAGCTGAAATTACCTACCTCGAAGGTTTTTTGGTTTCTGTGATGAAAAAGCTAGGTAATGAAAAGTTCGTTGCCAATGCAAAACCTGAAGTTGTTGAGGCAGAACGTAAAAAGCAAGCAGATGCTGAAAGCAAGATTGCTTCGCTGAAAGAAGGGATTTCTGGACTTAAATAGCGAATAACGAATAACGAATAGTGGAGTGAGTAAAATTAATAATTAAGATTTGTCGTTAGTCGTTTGACTGTAGACCTTAGACCTTAGACCTTAGACTGTAGACTAGCGACTGGTGTTTGTAGACTTCAAATATAAAAAATATGTACAAGAATATCTGCCTCAAAACCTGCGAAATTGCTAAAAAAGCAGGAGTATTCATTGCTGAACAACGTAAAAGTTTTAGCCAGTCGATGGTGGAACACAAAGGTCTTCACGATCTGGTAAGCTATGTCGATCGGGAAGCGGAGAAAATGATCATTGCCGAACTGAGTAAAGTGCTGCCTGAAGCTGGATTTATCGCGGAAGAAGGTACCAATAACACGCGTGGTGATAAATTCAACTGGATTATCGATCCTCTTGACGGAACGACGAATTTTATTCAGGGCATTCCGACTTATGCGGTTAGCATCGCGCTGATAGAAGACAGTGAACTGGTGGTGGGTGTGGTATTTGAAATCGGGCAACAGGAATGTTTTTATGCATGGAAAGATGGTGGCGCTTATCTGAATGGCGAAAAAATCAGGGTTTCGGATAAAAGCGACTTGAACCTTTCTTTACTGGCTACCGGTTTTCCGTATACCAATTTTGATATGCTGGATGACTATATGATTTTCCTGAAGTGGATGTTACGGAATTCGCGTGGGGTGCGTCGTATCGGATCTGCTGCTACCGATCTGGCTTATGTGGCCTGTGGCCGTTTCGATGCATTCTGGGAATACGGCCTGAAACCCTGGGATATGGCTGCCGGAGCATTGCTTATCAAAGAAGCCGGAGGTAAGGTTTCCGACTTTAAAGGAACCGACAATTATGTTTTTGGAAATGACATTGTTGCTACGAACGATTTGTTACAGGATATCATTCTTCATAAATTAAAGGAATTTATTGCCTGATAGTGTATGGAAAGGTTGTGGACTGCAAGTTTCCTGAGTGCATGCGCAGGAAACTTTCTTTTATTTTTTGCTTTTTATTTGTTGATACCGATATTTCCGCTGTATCTGATTGATACTTTTGAGGCGTCGAAATCACTGGTAGGGGTGGTGTTGTCATCATATACGCTGGCTGCATTGTTTATAAGACCTTTTTCTGGTTTCTTGCTGGATTTGTTTCGCAGAAAACCACAATACCTGATTGCTTTCCTGTTGTTTGTCCTCACATTTATCGGATATCCGTTGGTTACCACTGTCAATTTATTTTTGCTTGTCAGGGTGTTGCATGGCGCTTCTTTCGGATTTGTTACAACTGCCGGAAACAGTCTGGTAGTGGATATTCTTCCGGCATCAAGAAGGGGAGAGGGACTTGGCTTCTTTGGTGTGGCCAACAATCTGGCCATGGTGGTCGGACCAATGACCAGTTTGTTGATGCACGAGAAAGGTGTTGATTATCAATATATATTTTATCTTTCTATCGCAACAGGGTTGTTTGGATTTATTTTCGCGATGCTGATTAAAGTGGATAAGCCTTTTGAACCCAATAAGGAAAGTATACGGGGCTTCGATCGTTTCTTCCTTTTCAAAGGTTTTAAAGCTGGTGTTACATTGTTGCTGACGGGAGTTCCCTATGGAATGTTCACGACTTATCTGGCAATTTATGGTAAAGAACTGGGCATTGATGCCGGACTGGGATTATTCTTCTCGCTGTTGGCTGTCGGGTTAATTACATCCCGTTTATTTTCCGGTAAAATGGTCGACAGAGGAAAATTGAATAAAGCGATTGAATACGGATTACTGGTTAGTTTTACAGGGTTGATCTTACTGGCCTCACTCCAGCGAATCAATATGTACAATCATCAGCTGGTCAACGTGTTGTTCTTTCTTATACCAGTGATCCTCGGTTTAGGTTACGGACTGCTGTTTCCTGCTTATAACACTTTATTCGTAAATCTGGCACCTAATAACAGGAGGGCGACGGCCAGCTCAACTTTCATGACCAGCTGGGATTTAGGAGTTGGTTCCGGATTAATTCTCGGAGGTAGGTTTGCAGACTCACAGGGAGGTTTACCCCTGGCATTTATGGTTGGAACGCTGATGGTGTTGTTCTCGTATATCTACTTTGTAAAATCTGCCGGACCTCACTTCCTGCGTAATAAACTCAGATAAGAGAATGTCGCATAATTAATTAAAAAACGGAATATATTACATACTGATAATGTCAGGATGTATCGGAACGCTATTCTCTATTCCTGAATTATGCCTGTTGTTATAAACTTCAACCGACTTAACAAAATCGACCATTTTATGTAAATCTGATTCAAAAGCATTGCCTACAACAATGATATCAGCACCGGCGTCGTAAATCATTTCCATTTTTTCTGTCGATGTAATACCTCCCCCGACAATCAAAGGGGTGTCGATGGCCTCACGAATGTATGAAATCATTTCCTCCGGTACGGTTTGAGATGCCCCGCTTCCCGCTTCCAGGTAGGTGAGATGCATGCCCATTAATTCACCTGCTACTGCGGTCGAAAGTGCAATTTCTTTTTTGTCGCGGGGGATTGCTCTCGTATTGCTGATAAATTCAACGGAACTGACTTTACCTCCATCAATCAGCAAATAAGCGGTGGGAATAACTTCAACTTCTGATTCTTTAATTGCCACTGCTGATTTGATGTGCTGACCAATTAAGTATTCGGGGTTTCTGCCTGATAATAAGGATAAAAATAACAAAGCATCAGCATGCTCAGAAAACTGGGATGCATCGCCCGGAAATAAAACAACAGTTGTGTCGACTTCTTCTTTCAAAACTTCTATCATGTTGTCCAATGATTTAACAGCATGACTTCCACCTATGAATACAAAATCAGGAGGTGCTATTTTCAATGTTGCAATGATGGATGCAAACTGACGACCATTGCTCTTCTCAGGGTCAATCAGTACGGCAAACATTTTTCTGCCCATTTCTCTGTTCAACAGAATCTTCCGGTAAATATTGTTATGTCTCATAATCTGATTTTTTTGTCAACCCCATAAACAAGGGTGTAATGCTCATTTTGTTGATATTGTAATTCGTAAATTCGGGAACCGGTTTTATGTAAAACATGTAAAGTGCCTGAATCGTTTAACGCAAAAGGTAAAATTTCTAGTGTTGCAGCAAAATCACGCACCTCATTTCCAATGATTTTGTATAAAGTTTCTTTTGCCGACCAGGCAATTTCTGCTTTTGCTGTATTTGTTTCTTTGCTGAATAATATTTGTTCTGATTCGTTTAAAAAACGTTTTGATATTTCTTTTACCTTTTCATTCCTGTTTTCTAAATCAATTCCTACCGGAAATTCCGGATGAATGATTACAGCAACATAATTTTTACTGTGTGTGATGCTGATGTGTAAACTGTTGTTATTCAAATGTGGTTTACGGTTTGCATCATAAGTTACCCTCACCAGACAACCTGCCGCCTGATTGAGCAGTATTCTTGCCGACAAGAATTCTTTTTTCCTTTTTTCATTTCTTAATAGAGAAAACTCTTCCCGGTATACTTCAAAATTACTTAGTTGATGTGTCAATCCTTCTATGTCTTCTTCCATGACACCAATCAATATTGTACTGTTCCGGTATGTCAGTTTTTCTGTTTTCATTTCCAGCTGAAACTTTCCATCAGTCTGATTACATCATGTTTGATATAATCGGACATGGGCGCAATGGAGTCCTTATTGGGAACATGATTAAAGTAAACAGCTCCCCTGACAAAATGTTTGATACTGTCTGTCAGCACAAACTGTGCAACAGATGCCGCATTGCCCTTCAGGTCATAATAAATCCCGTACACTTTTCTTTCGGGATTGCTGAAAATCTGTTCAGTAATGTCATCGGCACGGACCAGATGTTTATAAACAGAACGATGAGCATCTTCCGACAACTCATAAAAATTATGATTTACTTCCTTATAGCTGCAATGTATCGCTGCGTTCAGTGTAGGATAAACAATGTCAATCCAGTATTGCTCCTGTTCTTCTTTTTTAAGTTCTATTTTTGCTATATCCGATATTTCAAAATGATAGGGCAGAATCGTATCTATTTTATTGTAACGGTGTTCCGGCAAATCTACTCTGAAGTAACCGTAAGGTTTTGGATAATAATTTTTTTTACATCCGGTAAGATTGAAAGTAAACACGCAAATCAACAAAAAAATCAGCTGCACATTACCCATTCTCTTCATCTTCATCGTCTTCCTTTTTTATGTGAAGTTTGACTTTCTTAATTCTCCGGTTGTCAACAGACAAGATTTCAAAAACGTATTTGTGATAATCGATGCGTTCATTCTTGGCTGGTATTTCTCCTTTAAGTTCAAGTATTAGTCCTGCCAGTGTTTCGACTTCTTCCGTTACTTTGGTAAAGTCTTCTTCGTTAATTTCCTCTATCTTGAAGAAATCATTCAGCTGAATTTTAGCTTCGAAAATAAAAGTATGATTGTCGATTTTAGTGAACAGGGCTTCTTCTTCATCATATTCGTCGCTGATATCACCCACAATTTCCTCAATAATGTCTTCCAGCGTTACCAGTCCGGAAGTACCTCCGTATTCATCAACAACAACTGCCAGGTGGACTTTATTCTGCTGAAACTCGCTCAACAGATCATCGATCATCTTGGTTTCGGGAACATAATAGGCCTGACGGATGAGCGTTTGCCAACGGAAAGAGTCCGGCTTGTCGAGATGCGGCAATAAGTCTTTACTGTATAAAATTCCTTTGATATTATCATGTGTGCCGGAGTAAACCGGTATGCGGGAATATCCTGAACTGATAATGATTTCAAGTAGTTTTTTATATGATGTTTTGATGTCTACATCAACGATATCCACACGAGAGGTCATGATATCCACCACCCGGATATTTCCGAATTTGATGATTCCCTCCAGAATTTCAGTATCTTCATCGTTGTTGCCGGATGTCAGTTCCAATGCCTGTGATAATTCATCGATAGAAATATTGGTTTTATTGTGCTTTGCCAACCGCAGGTTCATTGCTGAGGTAGATTTGACAAGCACCTGTACAACAGGTTTGAAGATTTTCAAAAGCACCACCAGAAACGGGGTGGTGAATGCTGCAACCTTTTTTCCTTCCTGCGACGCAAATACCTTGGGGATGATTTCCCCCAGTAAAAGTAGTAAGAAAGTAATGACAACCGTTTGGATGATAAAACCCAGGAACGGTGCGTCTTCAAAATTCATCAGTCTGTTAGTTACTAATGTCATTATCAGGATGATGGCTACGTTAACGAAATTGTTCCCGATCAGGATGGCAGCCAACAGCTTCTGAGGGTGTTGCAACAGACCCAGGATGCTTTTATCCGACTTTTTGTCGCTTTGCTCCAATTCGTCGAGGGTTTGCGGACTGAAAGAAAAAAATGCAACTTCAGATGCTGAAATTAATCCGGAAATAAATAATAAAATCAAACTGATTATCAGTGCAATTAATTCGTTATAAGTAAACGGATTAAAACTGATGGATAATAATGTTATAATCGGACACACCATGGTAGATGTTAAAATTTGATTCAAAATTGTTGTATTGCAAAAATAGATATTTTTCGTGACTTCGAACCTATTCCAAACAATATATGTTATATTTGTAGCGTAAAACAACTATAAATCACCTTAAAAATGTTGTATTATGGAAGATAAACTGGTAACCCTCGCGATTCGTACCTACCAAAGGGCACAAATGATAAAGACCGTATTAGAAGAAGAAGGTATTGAAACAGCTATTCATAATCTGAATTTGGAGAATCCGGAAATGGCCGTAGGTGTTCGTGTCAGGATCAAGGAAAGCGACTTGCCCCGTGCCCTGAAGATTGTGGAAGAAATGGAAAAAGCCTGGGAAGATGAAAAACCGGTGCGTGACTCCAAAACGGTATTAATCCCGGTTGACTTTGCCGACCAGGTGCCTAAAACCATCGACTTCGGATTTAAAATGGCCGAAAACATAGGTGCTGAAATCGTTTTTCTCTACGTATATTTTACGCCTGCGTTTACCATCTCCATGAATAATGATGTGAGTACTTACAGCATCAGCGACAGCGAGTTGCTTCGCCGTATCATCAGTTCGGCGAATGCGGATGTTGAAAACATGGGTAATCTCATTAAAAAGCGTATTGCCAATGGTGAACTTCCTAATCTGAAATACAGATTTGAACTGAAAGAAGGTGTCCCGGAAGATCAGATTCTTGATTATTGCAAGAAATACAGCCCAGATTTGGTCGTGATGGGTTCACGCGGGAAGAAAATTTCCAATGAGTTGCTGGGAAGTGTTACTGCCGAGGTCATGGAATCGTGCGAAACACCTGTTTTTGCCATCCCGATTATGATCAGGCAGGAGAAATTTACTGATCTGAAAAAAATAGCTTTTATAACCAATTTTGATCAGAAAGATTTGATCGCTATCGATAAGGTGATTTCAACCTTCGACAATTCCGAACTGGAAATCTGCTTCATTCATGCTGCTGATAAAAAACACGTATGGGATGAAATCATGCTTTCGGGCATAAAGGCTTACTTCTCGAATCATTATCCCAAACTGAAAACAAATTATGCCGTTGTGGAATCTACTGACTCTCCTGAAAAAATAAATGAATTTGTCGAACAGATGCAGATCGACGTGCTGGCTTTCAATACCAGACGCAAGAAACTGTTCGCGCGCATCTTTAACCCCGGACTGGCATATAAAATGATTTATCATTCCGATATTCCGCTGTTCGTGACGCATGTTTGATGAATAAATTGGTATAAATAATTTGATAAATCCCGGGTGAAACTAAGAAAACGGACATCAGCAAATCTCTCAGGTACAAACCGATCCGATACCCGAGGGAATGGTTTACCGTACACACCAATGGAGGAGAGTTAATAATTAAATTAGTGGTTTGGCTCCTATAACACCACAAACACCCCATAATAATATAAACTAATTTCAAACACGTACTTACATCATAAGCTCTTCCCTCTCACAAACCTCGCCATGCGCATATTCTGTTTCAGGCCTTTCGATGGTGTGAATACGATGCGTTTTACAGATATGGACTCAGCCCGAACTTCATCGGGGTTGTTTA
>JARKQF010000090.1 GCA_029973975.1 Paludibacter sp. | reverse complement strand
GCTCTTTCCGGTAAAGCGCTTTTTGCTCATCGCTCATTTTGCGTTCAAGTTCTCGCAACAGGGCCCCTGCTATGGTTTTCAACCGTCGCTTTGCTTTTCCGGCTTTTTTTGCCCGCTTGGGATGCTTGCCGTTGTAAGTGTTGCGAACCAACTGCTTGCTCTCCTGTGTATACCGCTGACGCTGCTTATACCCGATTCTTCGGCTATTTTATTGCATTTGTCGATAACCTTTTTACACAATTTGGCATCGGTGGGAAAAGTGGTGTTGTTTTCCTGGACTGTGGTGTCCGAAAGAACAAACTTGGATTGCCTGGGTACTTCTTTTCCGTGAAGATGCACGCTGTAGGCGAATATTTTGCCTATGCCTTCTTTTCCCACACGATTACGGAAGTGAACAAAATCACTCGGATCGAAAGGAAACTTGTGTTCGAAAAATTCTCCGCCACAAAAATACTGGAAGTAAACGTCTCGAACCCAAAACTCGGGTATACGTTCATCGCCGAGATTGTACAGATGCTTCAGCATCAAACAACCCACCATCAGACGAATGGGAACGCTTGGAGCCCCTTTTTCTGAATACAGCGGGGAAAACTCGTTTTCGAAGTATTCCCAATCTATTTTGTCTGCAAGCAAAACAAGTTCGTGCTTGCTGTCGATAAAGTCTTTCAGCATAGGACGGAATAAATCGCGCTGTCCTTTTTCCGGTAATTTTCCTATCATAATTTGCAGGGTTTCATACCGTAAAGATACAAAAAACGGCAAAAACACACAAGAAATACTAACGTTATTTTGCTGCTCATCAGATAATTATGCCTATTTTAAGGATCGACTATTTATGTATATGGCAAATTTACGTTCATTCGATATATCGAAATTCTCTTTTAAAGCAATTATTAATTTATTGTCTTCAGAGCGCTTTAAAGCCAGCCAGCCATTTGCTGCTTCAATAGCCCCGTCTCCTTCTAAGATTAACGGATTGCCCTCCTTGTCTAACATCACTTCATTCGAGGGCACGTACAGAACAGACTCAATATGCCAGTTATCCGTCAAAACGGGTATCTCAAGATTACCTCGGCCTGAAAGGTTCAAGTCTTTATATAAGGGAGATATTAACTCGATATTATCATTTTTATTGCATGAAACAACTCCAAGAATGCAAACCACTGATAACACTCCGATCCAATTATGTATAACTTTCATACCGCTCCTTATTCCTTAATTCAACATCTGCGTATTGATGCAAAGTTAATTATTTTGATTGGAATATTGTTCTCTTAAAATCAAATTCGCTTTCAGGTTTTTTGGCTACTTCTTACTTGATATAGCTGAACTTTCAATCGTAGATCCGGTTGGCAAAGAAGTTGAGTAACCCCCAGTTGAACCGGTACCAGCGTCTCGTGGCCCGCTGTTTACCACCAAACTGAAGCAGGAACCGTGAGCGGCCGGCATTTTTATTCAGAAAACTTACATCC
>JARKQF010000300.1 GCA_029973975.1 Paludibacter sp. | reverse complement strand
TACTTAATCCTTACAAACTCTACTCTTCGGTTTTTAGCTCTTCCTTCCGCAGTGTTATTATTATCAATCGGGTTACTCATTCCATGTCCTTTAGCCGCAAGCCGACTTGCATCAATACCCATTTCCTGTAATTTATTGCATACAGCTTTGGCACGTGCTTCGGAAAGTGTTAAATTGGCAGCAGCATTTCCGGTATTATCGGTATGCCCTTCTACAGAAAATTTCAGATCAGGATTTTTTTGCAGTATGCTATAAATGTCATTGATTGTCCCCATTGATTGTGGTTTAATGTTAGCCTTGCCCACATCGAAAGTAATACCATAAGTAATAATTTTACCATCAGTCATCAATTTATCGTAAAGAGGTACAGCCCCTTTAGCAATACGAATATTTTTAATATGGAATACATTTCCACGTGCAAAAAACTTTACTTTTACCGGTTTTCCATTCATGTTGGGAATATTCGCCACTCTTTTGGAATCCATGTACACTTTCATTGCCCGTTTATTGAACGACAAAGCGTAATGGTGCCATCCCTGACTATTATCATAAATATCTTCGCTGGTTTTCTCGTTCTCTGTTATATTCCATTTAAAAATAAAGCGATCACTTTCTTTCCAGAAAAGCGACTGCGCAATGGTTTCATCACTGCTATTTAAAAATTCAATCGCATTTTCTCCATCGTTACCATCAATAAACACATCAAATTCCAACGTAAATTCATCTGGTAACCCGAATGATTTATCCTTAAACAAAGGTGTGATATAAGTATAGTCAACAATGGCTAGTGCGTTTTCTCCGTTAATTTGCGCAATTTCAGCATTACCTTCCACCAACTCCCATTTACTGGGGAATTCCCCTTTTTGTTCATTTTTCAAATCATCTTCAAAAATTAACTCATTTCCGGGAATAAAGTCATATTTGGTATATGATATATCTGTTTTTTGTTTCGCTGATGGAGTTTCCGGAGGAGTAGCCTGCTCGGTATCCTCTTCTTTTTCGGTTTGATCTGTGGATTCTGTTTGTTTCTTTTTTTGTCCTTTTTTAATGGCATCCTCGGTTTTATCTAATCCTTTATCCATGGCCTCATCTACTTTGTTTTCGATGCGTTGTTCTACCTTTTCAACTGCTTTTTCTTTCACGCGGTTTCCCATTTTCTCGAGCCATGATTGCGCCATCATTTGTGAACCGATTATTATCAGCACACAAATAGTAAATAATATCTTCTTCATAATACTTATAGATTTAATTTGAAAACAAAAATAATAAGAGATAAAAAATCTAAATTGGAAAAATACGACAGCATTAATTATTCCCAGTTATTCTCAGGCTCCCGTATTATTGTCATCCTTTCCTGAGAAAAGTTCTACAATATTTAAATTCCTGTTAAAGAAGTGATTGGGTGTTTCTCCGACAATACTTTTAAAATCATTGATAAAATGAGCCTGATCAAAAAAATTTCCCTCGAAAACCAAATCCTGATAATTGACGGCGTAATGATTATTAATTTTTGTCCATAAGTAATTCAATCGGACAATACGCATTAAAACTTTAGGCGTAACTCCTGTTCGCTTGATAAACTTACGCTGTAAAGTTCTGCAGCTGACACCACATTCTTCCATTATTATATGAAGAGGTGTTTTAATACTTTTTTCTATAATCTTCTGATATAAAATATCGATAACATCAGGTTGATAATTCTCAGACCTGCACCGGGATGTTATAAAGTTATTAAAATGTACAATTCTGTCCTCATCGTATTTTATTTGTCTAATTTCTTCCCATAACGGATAAAAAACATCCGCAGGCAGGTTAATACTTCTTTTAGTGACCGGGGATAGGTCAATATTAAAGATACGGGAAAAAACAGTCGGATTACAGGCAACGATGAAAACATCCATATTTCCATGAAATTTTAAGAATATGGCTTTAGGTATAACGGGGGCAACAAAAAATGGCTCTAAAACAATAGGATTATTCTCTATTATTAAAGGACGTTCATCAAAATGAAAAATAAGGGATATTACGGGCCTTGGAATAAATTTATCCAAAATGAAGGTAGACTCATCGAAACGAAACGTTTCAAAACGAGTTATAAGCCACTTCTGGTCGTCATTGGGATTATAATGAGCCACTTTAAACATTGCGGTTTAGTCATTATATTTTACAAAGCAAAAATATAAAATATTTTCCATTTATTTTTTTACCTTTGCATCATCTAAAATCATTGGATGTTTAAAATTAATTTGGATTTGGTACTGTAAATAACCTGTGACGACGCTTCACCGGTTATCCCCTCGTACTACTCAGACAGATTCTCCTGTCGGAGTTCTTTTCATGTCTTAATACCAAAACTAATCAACTGATGCAAATCTCTGTGTATGAGAATCAGCATCAATAAAAATTTTAACATCATGAGTAACGAAAATAAAACCATTCACGATTTCGATTTCAATTTAATCTGCGAATATTTTTCGAATGTTGAACGCCAGGGACCAGGCAGTCCGGAGGCTACCATCAAAGCCCTGAGTTTCATTGATAATTTATCGGACGACTCTCGTATAGCTGATTTGGGATGTGGCACAGGCGGTCAGACCATGGTACTGGCACAGCACGCACCAGGAAAGGTTACTGCGATAGATCTGTTTCCACTTTTTATCGACCTTTTTAACCGCAACGCGGCGAAGCTGAACCTGCAAGACAGGGTACAGGGTATCACTGGCTCCATGGATGCACTGCCTTTTGGGGAAGAAGAACTGGACCTGATCTGGTCGGAAGGTGCGATTTATAACATCGGTTTTGAACAGGGTGTCAACGAATGGCGTAAGTATCTCAAAAAAGGAGGATATCTCGCAGTGACGGAGGCTTGCTGGTTTACCGATAGCCGTCCGGAAGAGATTGAAACTTTTTGGGTAGAGGCTTATCCGGAAATCAATACGATACCAAAGAAACTGGTGCAATTGCAGCATGCGGGATATCGAACAGTAGCCACTTTCATTCTGCCAGATTATTGTTGGACAGAAAATTTTTTCAGGCCACAAATTCCCATTCAGGATGAATTTCTGCTCAAACATGCCGGAAATACGATGGCGGAAGATTTAGTTGTCAATTTACGCCACGAAGCAATGCTTTATAAAAAATACAGTGCTTTTTACGGATATGTTTTCTTTATCGGTAGAAAATTATAATTAAAAAAGCGTCCGTATTGAATAGTTCGGACGCTTTTCTGTTTTAATGCTGCCATCCCATCATGTGATCATGGCTGTTGCTGTTTGTTGTAAGGACGGTTATCACGATTTTCAGCCCTCATCTTCATTTTTCTGTTTGCTTTTTCCAACCGTTCAATACGCTGTGCCTGATGTTGCTGAAACTTTTCATTACCGATGATTTTAATTAGTTCGGCATCAAAAGCTTTGCGCTCAGCATCCATTTTTGCACGTTGCTCTTCGCGGTTATTTTTCATTTCTTCCTGACGCTGCTTTGCTTTTTCCTGCTGTTTTTCAAACAAAGCCTGCACTTTAGCTTTTTCAACATCAGTCAATTGTAATTGTTCAGCCATTATTTCAGCTCTTTTTTCCGGAGTAATCATTTTTCTTTCCGGTTGCCTCATTTCTTTTCCTGCTGCGGTTTTTTGTCCGGCCTGGCGAACCTGTGCCTGTAACGGCAAGGTCATGCCAAGAATTAAAATCGCTGCCATCGCGAATGTTACATATCTTTTCATACTTTTACTTTTTTAAAATGAATAATCTTGTTGTTTAGCATGCTGTCCCTATAGACTGAATAAGGTCGAAATGGTTTAAACGATGGTGAATAAATATTATGAATGTATGTAAATTCCATTGAACATCCTACCGGATTTGATCCCCAGCCTTCTGGCTGAGAATAAAAGCTCATATTCGGTATAGGTACAGCGGCCGGCAATTGCGATGCGGTTGCTTACAATGCCTTCGCTGAGAAGCAGTAACTCATTTGCTTTCCATAAATCGAGGTACAGACCTGTATCTTTTCGGACAAAAATTTGGTCGACAGGAAAACCGGCCTCCTGAAAAGCGGTATATAGCTCCTCTCCTACCTGATATGCCTGCACAGAAATGGAAGGCCCGATTACTGCCTGAATGTCTTCTGGTTTACAGTTGTACTCGCATAGCATCAAGTGAATGGTTTTGCTTACAATTTTCGCACAAGTACCCCGCCAGCCGGCATGGGCAACTGCAACAACCTGCCTGATTGTATCATAAAGGAATACGGGCACACAATCGGCAGTTGTCACGCCAATGCAAACTTCCGGGATATTAGTAACAAGAGCATCGATACCATGAAGCAGTTCCGCTTGTTCTTTACTGTCCGACTGCATGAAGCCAGCGTCAATCTTTCGTATTTCAGTTCCATGAGTCTGATACGGAATCAGTATTTTTTCCGGAGAGATACTTATTTTTCCTGAGAGTCGCTGCAAATTATATTTGACATGTTCCGGACAATCGTCACAAAAGGGACTCACGTTAAAACTTGCATAGTTATCTTCACTGACACCGCCCTGGCGAGTGGTTGTAAAAAGTTGAATACCTGGTTTTTTATGTGGTAAATCGTATCTGATCAGCATGTATTCTGAATATTGTTTTATCGGTTTTTTCAGCACAAAGATACGTTTATTATTTGTTTCAATAAGTTTTCAAGATCTCCTTCACTACCTCAAAATAAAAAATAATCATTGTATATATTGTAACTTCAATTCAAATGATTAATATTGTAGCTGATTTTTATGTTAATTTAATAACACATTAGAAATTTAACCTTATGAAACGAACATGGCAAAATTTAAACAATTTTGACCCACAGGGGAATGTTTAAATTTTGTTTTGTGAGTTCCATGTGACCATAAAAAATAAATTATAAACACATGAAACATTTAATTTTTTTCCTGTGCCTGACTCTCACATTAACCGCTTGCGTTGATGACATTAAAACAGAGAAAGATCTGAACCGCTATGTTAACCGTTGGGTCTATGATTACATGTCGGCAGTATATTACTGGAGTGACGAGTTACCAACTTACAAAGCATCATACGACAATCCGTCAGCTTATTTTAACACACTGATTAACCGTGAAGATCGTTTTTCATCCATCTTTGAAAATTATCAGGAGATAGCGGACAGACTGAATGGCATCACATACACTGATGTAGGATTCGAGTTTCAGTTATTCAGGGAAAGCGCTGCCAACAACAAAGTAACCGGTGTGGTGCTATATATGAAACCGGGCACTCCTGCAACAACGATGAATATCAAACGAGGTGATTTTTTTACTAAAATTAATGGAACAGAACTTAACCTCAACAATTACAGTGACCTGATTGCTTGTTTTAACGATGAGTCATCAAAAGTTACTGTTACTTTTGTTGAATATAATGACGGTTTAATTGTAAGTCAAAATCCGATCACAATTACGAAGGCCTCTCATTATAAAGAAGATCCGGTCTATCTCGATACAATTTACACCATTCAGCAAAAGAAAATCGGATATTTCGTGTACAATTTTTTCACCGACGATCCGGGAGATGAAACAAAATGCTACGATTTAAAATTAAATAACATGATTGCTAAGTTCAATCAGGAAAACATTACCGATCTTGTTGTTGATTTGCGTTATAACAGTGGAGGATTGCAGTCGAGTGCTGTAAATCTGGCAAGTATGCTTGTACCCGGACTTACATCAGACAAGGTTTTCAACTATACAGAATTCAATAAAAACTACACTGATTACTTTAACAGTGCAGCTTTTAAGAAGAAATACAATTATAATCCATTTGTTGATTATTTTGCAACGGCCATCGATGTCAAATCTCCGGCAGCAAATACATATCCATTGCAAAATGCCGGAGAAAAACTGCAACAGATCTATTTTCTCACAGGCCGTAACACAGCATCTGCCAGCGAAATGGTTATCAATGGTCTGAAACCATTCATTAATTGTGTGTTGATTGGAGATACCACGGTGGGTAAAAACGTTGGATCAATACTGATCAATGATGAGGAAAACAAGAAAAACCAATGGGCAATTATGCCTATCATATTGAAATACTTCAACAAAGACCATCAGAGTGATTTTACTAATGGATTTGCTCCCGATTTTCGAATCCGGGATGATTTTGCATATCCTCTGGGTGACACACGCGATGCTTTACTGGCCAAAGCAATAGAACAAATTACAGGAATTCAGCAATATGCACGACAACCAAGACGTATTTCGGCAAAAGAACATCCAATTTACGGTAACGGTTTAAGGTTCATAAACAGGGGATTGATTTTCGACAATAAAAATAATCCCTAACTTTGTGTCATGAACATCGAACGTAAAATAGGTTTTAAAGCTGCTGTTTTATACCTGTTGACAGGACTGATTGTTGTTGTATTAAGCGTCTACATTTATCGTCAACGCAATCAGATCAGACTTCAGCGGGAAAATATTGAAATGCAGCAGGAAATTTTTATACTCACTAACGAACTGATTCAGGCGGTTGGTGAGACACAGTTACTGGGAAGCCGCTATATTGTCAGTAACAATACCCGTTACATCGAACAGCTCGACATCAGGATACTTCAGGTCGATTCCCTCATCAACCTGCTGACGGCAAAAAACAATATGCAGCAAGCTGAATTACAACTCATTGTCGACCTGATGAATAAACAGGCTGCAAACATTTATATCCTAAACCGCCGTTTTACGGAAATGAATCCGCTGACTGACATCAGCAAACGCCTGCAGGAATACAAGCCACCGGTAAAAGAAGACATCAATGTGGTAACCATCCGGCAAGATACCATCATAAAAAAAACGGAAAAGAAAAATTTCTTCCGGAGACTGAAAGATGTTTTCAGTCCGGATATCGACAGTACGATTATCGTTACCAAC
This sequence comes from Paludibacter sp., assembly GCA_029973975.1. Classification (GTDB taxonomy): domain Bacteria; phylum Bacteroidota; class Bacteroidia; order Bacteroidales; family Paludibacteraceae; genus Paludibacter. Next base: position 54,385 of record JARKQF010000300.1, on the reverse strand, counting down.
CAACGAGTTGACACGCTTAAACTGGCAAATACAGAATCTCTTTCGATACTGACGGATGTGGACACCATCGCCCGAAAGGCTGGTAGGAAATACGAAGAACATATACGTGATATTGAAGAACAGGTAAGCACTTTAATCAGTGCCGACCGGAAAATTTCTGCGGAAATTTCCGCGCTCCTGATGCGTTTACATGAAGAAACTTTGGTTTCTGTACTTGAAGCCATCAATCAAAGTGAAGAAACCATCAACAGAAATTACAGCATTTCAATTATCGGTGGAGGAATTGTGCTGGGACTGATTCTGCTTTTCATTCTGCTCATCATCAATGACGTAAACAAAGGGAAGCAGGCGCGTGAGAAACTCAGGCAGGTGATGGACAGCCGACATCAGTTGTTGTTATCTGTTTCGCACGATATTAAAAGCCCGCTCAGTTCGATCCTTGCTTACCTTGAAATGAAAACCGGTGAAAGTGAAGACATTCGCAACATGCAATATGCAGCAAAACACATTCTGGCCATGCTCGAAAACCTATTGGAGTACTCAAGCCTGGAACAGGGTACTTTACAGCTTACTTTATCCGACATCGACATCAATCAGTTGGAAAGAGAAACCGTTGATATTTTCAAACCTCTGGCAGCTGCAAAAGGTTTGCAATTGCAACATGAGACTGACAAAAAACGCATCCGCACCGATGCCATGAAAATCAGGCAAATCATCATCAATCTGATATCCAACGCGATTAAATACACGCCGGAAGGAGACGTGAACGTAAAACTCGGTTATGATGACAGTAACTTGATTATCTGTGTAAAGGATACAGGTGCAGGTATTCCGGCCGACAAACTGGAAGATATTTTCAAACCATTCACCAGGGTGGAAAGTAATAATTCACTGGCGCATGGAAGCGGCTTCGGGATGTATGTGGTAAAGGGGCTGGCTGATATGTTGGGCGGAACGATACACATTGAATCAGAAACCGGTAAAGGAACACAAATTGAAGTTATTATTCCCGTTGAAACTGCTGAAAATACAGAAAATATTATCAGCAACAGAAGTAGAAAAATAAAACTGCACGAAGATGACAAGATTACAGATGAATTGGTACGCAGGATGTTGAAACAGCTCGGTCACCAGATAGTGGAACAAGACTATGATATCATCCTGACTGACATGGAAATGGGTGATATTTCCGGGTTAGACATTTTAAATAGTGCGGGTAATATTCCGGTGATATTGATGACTGGAAGAAGTGATTTCTGTGCAACAAAAGCACTCGAAATGGGTTTTGCCGGTTTTATCGCAAAACCATTTACCCTGGATGATTTACGTTCTGTTTTCGGTGAATCCGATAACATTAAAAATGAAGATAGTTTTTTGGCAGCAGATGACGAAGAAATCATGATTTTGTTCCGCAGTTCAACTGCTGAAAATCAAGTGTTGCTGCAACAAGCAGTAGAAAAGGGAGATTTCAATCACGCGCAATCCATTTGCCACAAAATGCTTCCCATGTTTGCCCAACTGGGATATGATACTGAGGCCTTACGACGCATGGATGCCGGCCGGGGTAAACCTTACGACGGCTGGCAGGAGGATGTGAAGCAAATAATTACAATCAGAGTTTGATTCCGTATTGATGCATCTTGTTGTAGAGCGTTTTGCGGTCTATTTTAAGCAATTGTGCCGCTACCGTTTTATTTCCTCTGGCAATCCGCAGGGCATGTTCGATTTGCTGTTTCTCGTTGGCAGGTTGAAGGGCTAAATCATCGCCGGGAGCCAGCTGATTAAAAACCGGCAATTCATCGGCGGTAATCATATCTCCGGAAGCAAATAAAACCACACGGCGCACCATGTTCCTCAATTCCCGCAGATTTCCACTCCAATGATGCTGCTCAAGCGTTGCCAATGCTTCCGGTGTAAATCCGGAGATATTTTTATCTAACTCTTTATTTGCCTGTTTCAGAAATTCGGCGGCAAAAACGGTTATATCCCCTTTCCTGTCACGCAAAGGCGGTACAAATACAGCAAACTCGTTCAGTCTGTGATATAAATCTTCCCTGAAACGACCTTCTGCAATGGCTGTTTCTAAGTTTTCATTGGTTGCTGCCAGTATTCTTACATCAATGTTGATATCGCGGGCTGCACCTACGGGTCGCACCTTTTGCTCCTGAAGAGCACGCAATAACTGCATCTGTACTTCATACGACAGGTTTCCTACTTCATCAAGAAAAACAGTTCCCTGAGTAGCCTGCACAAAAACACCGGTTTTGTCTTCAACAGCTGAAGTAAAGGAGCCTTTCAGGTGGCCGAATAATTCGCTGGGTGCCAGTTCTCGGGAAAGACTGCCACAATCCACGGCGATAAAAGGTTTATCACGGCGCGGGCTGTTATCATGAATCATCCGGGCAATGTATTCTTTCCCGGTTCCGCTTTCGCCCAGAATCAACACAGACATCCGAGTTGGAGAAACTTTCAGAATATGATCGTACATTTGCCGTGCAACAGCGCTCTGCCCCATCACCATGTCATTTTTTACAACCATATCTTTCGAAGTTTTTTCCCGGGTTGGTTTTATCTTCAGCGCCTGGTCAATCTTTTCCTTCAGGATGGAGGGCACAATGGGCTTTTCGAGAAAATCCTCCGCACCGAGTTTTATCGCTGCCACAGCACTTTGCACCTCTGCGTAACTGGTCATCACGATTACCGGCATATGCATCTTCTGTTCCCTCATCCATTGCAGCAACAAGATGCCATCTCCATCAGGTAGCCGTAAATCAGTCAGTACAAGATGTATTTGTTGATTAGCTAAAGTATTCTGTGCATCTCTGACTTTGGTGCACAAAACAGCATCGTAATCATTACGCTGAAACCACTTCTGCAACATCAGTCCGAAAGCGGTGTCGTCCTCTACTATCAATATCTTTTTCTTCATCGAAAGCAAAGGTAATGATTTTATAAAATTTCACCGACAACAAACAAAAAAACTTCATTAAAAAACCAGATAAAAAAACTTCACCTGCAACTAACACTTTAGTCGCAGATGAAGTTGAATATAAAGTATTAAAGAAATTTTTCAGGTTAAGGTTCAGGCTCTTCTTGAGTCATTTGTCATTGTGTCAGAAGTATTATAAATTCTATTTATCTCAATTTATTTTTGAACCACCAAGTATTTTGAAACACTCCAGAACTGAGCCGGATTCAAAATCTCAATCATAATGGTTTTATCTTCGGCAGTAACCAGGTTATAACTTTCCTTAGGATGCGAAGTCAACACTTTCACTCTTTTGCTGTTGGTAGTAATTACCTTCACATTACGTTTATCTGCTTTTGTGAATGCCGATTTATCAAAGTTCTGGTCCAGCACTGTTTTAGGTCTGAAAATTCCGTTTGAAGTCAAAATCTGTGAGGCTTTCAACTCTGTAGACGTTCCGATAACATACCATACTGAATTCATATCAACATCTTGACTTTCAATCAACTGTTTTTGTTTTTCTGAAGTTTCACTTAACTGATCCAATTCGGTATTAAGTTGTCCTACCGAGGCTGTCAATTCGTCGATTCTGATATTTTTCTTTTCCAGTTCAGCCTGAAGAGAAGCAATGTAAGCTGTTTTTTCTTCCAGTTCGGTTTGCATCCGCTGAATGGTTTTATTAAGACTCGAGTTTTCTTTACCACGCTGGCTCGACTGACGTTGCAATTGTTCGATACGGGCTTTGTTTTGTGCCAGCATTTCTTTGATCTGGCTCATTTGGAAAGCAATTTGTTCCTTTTTAGAGATGTTGTTACCTTCGATGCGTTTTACATCCAGCATCATTTTGCCTTCCGCTTCGCGAATCTGAGCAAATCCTTCTTCCACATCATTCAGGATGCCAATGGTTTCATTGTAATTAGCTTCAATGGTCTGTGCCTGTAATTGCAAAGAATCACGTTCGGCAGCCAATGTCTTATATTTACCGGTATTTTCTACGCAGGAAGTTGCTGTGAATACAAGCGCTGCAATAATAGCTAAAAATTGAACTGTTCTCATAATCGTAAATTTTATTGATTTGTTTGATTACTCAAAAGCAAGTGCTGTTCCAAAACAATAAAACTCTTGTTATGAACACATTAACAAAAAACGCAAATGTGGAAAAGTGTGGAAAGTTGTGGTTTTAATCCGCAGGAAAAACAACTCCCAGTTGCCGGCGTATTTCATCCATAATTTCAAGGGTAATAAGAGAGTTTTGATGACTGTTGATATCCGACTCAGGTTTTCCCGCTAAAACCAAATCAATAAAATGCTTCAGTTCATAATAATATTCATCTTTATCAACCTCTACGGAAATATCCTCCGGTTTAGACAGCATCCCTTTTCCCATTGAAGCCTGTCCTCCACCAATAAAGCTAACTTTTTTAATGAGGTTAATGCGATCCAGCAATATATTGCCCGATTCACCCTGGATTTCAGTCGGAAGTACGGAATCTGACACTTTGGAATAAAGAACCGTTGCATTCATACCGTTTTCATACTCAAAGCCAACCGTACCGAACACATCCGCACCTGTTTCCAGTTTCACACCCTGCGCCTTTATTTTTGCAGGTTTTCCGAAAAGAACTACCATCGGGTAAATGGTATATACACCAATATCCATTACAGAACCGTTGGAAAGAGCAAGGTCAAAAGCATTCACGGGAATGCCGGCCTTGTATTTCTCGTAGCGGGATGAATACTGGCAATAAGACGAGAAATAATGCCGCAATTTCCCTACCCTGTGCAGATTATCCCTCACAACACCGAAGTTGGGAGTCAGCGTGGGTTTCATGGCTTCCATCAACGTGACATTATACTGCTTCGCAGCTTCAATCATCCGGCTTGCCTCTTTCGCATTCGAGGCAAGTGGTTTCTCGCACAACACATGTTTGCCATACTGCATACACAGGATGCTTTGCTCTGCATGCAAAAAGTTGGGAGATGCGATGTACACCGCATCAATCAGCGGGCTTTTTGCCATCTCTTCGAGCGAAGTAAAGGTATATGGAATGTTATGCCTGACAGCATAAGCATCAGCTGTTTCCTGTGTACGGGAATATATCGCGACCAATTCAAAACGTGTTTCCTGTTTAGATGCTGCGATTATCCAGTCGGTTATGAAGTTTGTTCCGACAATGCCGAAACGGATATTAGGTGATTTAGTTTCCGTCATGCTTTTCATCATATTTTAGATGATATTTTTCAAGCTAGTTAATTTCTAATCTATACACATTCGTATCCCTTTTCTTAAAACCCATTTTTTGATATAACTCATTTGCTGCAACCCTTTCGAAACTTGATGTCAGATCTATTTTTGTTATACCCATTGCACTTGCATGATCAATGGCGTGTTGAACCAACTTTCGTCCTATCCCTTTTCCCCTGATATTATTATTAACAACAACATCTTCAATCCAGGATTTTCTTCCGCTTGGAATAAGGTATGTGATTAAAGTAAGTATTCCGATTATTTCTCCATCTTCCTCTGCAACAAATATATATGTGTCTTTTGAGTTAATAACTTCAGATAAATTTTCTTTAGTCAGTTTTATGTTGTCTGATAGCTGTGAAAGCAGTTTTTCAAATGCAGAAAACACTTCATTGTTAACTGTAATTAATTGATTAATTTCCATAAAAAAAACAGCAATTTGAGTATTTATTTATACCAATCATCCATAATTTTCAAAAACTCAACCACTTTCTCTTCCAGCACCTGATTACGGCTTTTCAGTTGTTGATATAAGTATTGCGTTTCGAGCAGATTTTTAATTCGATAACTCACTTCAATTAAATCAAAAGGTTTTGAAAGAAAATCTTTCGCACCACATTTCAAAGCCTTATGTTTAGCTTCAGTGGTGATATCGGCAGTCAATACCAGAATGGGCAAATATCTGTTGGGACTCAACGATTTCATTCTTTCTTCTCTCAATTTATCCATCACCTCGTAACCGGTCATGTGAGGCATCATCAGGTCAAGTAAAATCAAATCAGGGTCGTATGTTTTAACAAGCTCACTTACTTTGCGCGGATCCATCGTACTCTCTACTTGAGTATAGCCTTCAATTTCGAGTAATCCTTTCAATACATCGATATTGGACTCGAGATCATCTACGATCAATATCTTTGCGTTTTTTAAATTATGTTCAATCATAACACAACAAATTTTATTTAAACAAATTACACAACATTCATTCTTATTTTTTCTGGTATTTATCGATTTCCTGCAAGAGTTCCAGCACATCCAACGGTTTCGTCAGGTAGCGTTCTGCCCCTGACTTCATCAGGCTTTTTATCCGGTACGGCATAGCATCTGCGCTGATGATGACAACCGGAATGTGTTTGGTCTGTCTATGCTGCTTCAATTCCCGGATTACTTCACTGCCGTGTGTATCTGGCAAGTCAAGATCGAGCAGAATCAAATCAGGAGCATGTTCAATCGCCAGGTCAATAGTCTGTTTTCCGTATTTACTACAAATCAGTTTGATATCGGGCCTGTGCGTTGTCAACACCTGCTCGACCAGTTCAATATTGGAATGGTTATCTTCAATGTATAAAACCGTACCCTTCGCTTTTTTATTATTACTGCTAACAACATCGCTCCCGTTTAACCCTGATAAATTCAGCTTATCATGACTAACATGAGGCAGCGTAATGAAGAATGTACTACCTTCACCTGACTTACTTTGAACAGAAATTTCGCCATCCATTAAGGCTGTCAGTTCTTTTGCTATTGACAAACCCAGGCCAGTTCCTTCAATCTGCATTTCTGTATTGGCAAGTCGTTCAAACGGGATAAATAATTTATTGATATCTTTTTCGGCAATACCCACGCCAGTATCCTTTATGGCAATTTTAACCCTATCATTTTCAGCAACATCTCCCGGTTCAACAAAAGCTTCGACTGTTACAGTTCCACCTTTCTTATTGTATTTAATTGCATTGGTCAGGATATTTACCAATACCTGAATCACCCTCTGTTTGTCAGCTTTTATAGATAAATCATCCGTTTCGTGCGGAATATAACAAATTGTAATTTGCGGATTGATTGTAAGCGGGTGCACCAAATCTATGGCTTCTGAAATCGCTTCCTTCACCTTTATTTGTTCAACACTCAACGACATTTTTCCAGCTTCAATTTTGGAAATATCAAGCACCTCATTAATTAGTTTCAGAAGATGATTACCACTGGTCAGAATATGATCAACTCCACGTCGCTGCACAGGTGACAATTCACCCATTGAGAATAACTGTGCGAAACCCAGTATTGAATTCATCGGGGTACGAAGCTCATGACTCATCCTTGAAATAAATTCACTTTTAGCCTTGTTTGCTTTTTCTGCCTCATTCCTGGCTAATTTCAACTCCGTTTCGTGTTTTTTACGGGCAATTACCTCTTTCATCAAAAACTCATTGGTAATAGACAACTCTGATGTTCTTTCCATCACCTTCTGTTCCAGACTCAGATTTAATTCCTGAAGTTCTTCCTCCACTTTCTTTCTGCCACTGATATCCTGCATGATAGATACAAAATGTATGGTTTGGCCATTTTCATCTAAAATGGGATTAATAGATACATCCTGCCAGTATAATTCTCCGTTTTTCCGTTTGTCAATATTTTCGCCATGCCATACATGGCCTTCTCTTAATGCTGTCCATAATTCTTCATATTCCGGCTCATCTGCCATGGCCAACTTCAGAAATTTATACTGCCTGCCGACAATATCTTCCTGAGAATACCCAGACACTCTCGAAAAAGAAGGATTTACATATTCAATAACGTAATTCAAATCGGTGATTAAAATCATATTGGGACTCTGTTCAACTACTTTAGAGAATTTATGTAGTTGCTTTTCCGATAATTTACGTTCCGTTATATCTTCTTTAATTCCCAGGTAATGGGTAATCTCCCCTTTGTCGTTGGTAATAGGCGAAATGGAAGCAAGTTCCCAGAATAAATCACCATCTTTTTTGCGGTTATGAAATTCTCCTTTCCAGGCTTTACCTGATTTAAGCGTATCCCACAAATCAACATAAAAAGCTCTCGGGTGCTCTCCCGATTTTAAGACACGTGGATTCCGGCCGATTAACTCATCTGAACTATAACCTGTGAGATCTGTAAATTTTTTATTTACATACTCTACGCTGGCATTCAAATCAGTAATTACAACAGAAACAGGACTTTGTTCTACTGCAAGAGACAATTTGCGCAGCAAATCATCCGATTTTCTTTTCTCTGTTATATCTCTTGCGACACCATCAAAACCAATTATTTTTTTCTCATGATCAAAAATCGGCGAAGCGCTTGAGCTATGCCAGTGCCAGGAACCATCTATATGTCTTACACGATATTCGACACCTGATATACGTTCTCCGGTTACCAGCAAATTATTCAGAAAAGCGAAACAGTTTTCCCAGTCTTCTTCATACACAAACTCTGTAAACGAGTGCCCAACAACTTGTTCGGGTAAATGCCCCAGCATATAAGTCCACGCAGGAGATACAAACAGGAAATGACCTTCTTTAGAAAGCTGGTAGATTATTTCATGACTGTTTTCAATCAGTTTCCGATACTTTTCCTCACTTTTTCTAAGGTCTTCTTCTGTCTTTTTTGAGTCGGATATATCGATAAAGATGGTTGCAAAATGATTTTTCTCGGGAGAATAAACCTGCACTCTGTACCATTTATCCAATGGCAGCGAATACTGATCAAAGTTCTTTTCCAACCCTTTCAGTGCCACCTCACCATAAAAATCAATCCAGTCAAAATCTCCTTCTGCAATTCCGGGTAATGTTTCCTTAATGGATTTATTCAGAATATTTTCTCTTTTTAATCCTGTCAGATTTTCAAACGCTTTATTTACTTCGAGAAAAACATAATCGACGGGCATCCCCTTATCATCCAACACAATACGATGATAGGCATAACCCAGGATAGGACTGTTTAAGATGGCATTCAGTGATTTTTCATCCATATATGAGGTATCGACAAGACCTTTTAGTACAATTAAAAAAGTTGCACTGCAAAGTTACTTAAAAGTCTGACAAATACAAGATATAATATGGTTTATTGTAAAACTCTGTCAATAAAACACAGGGGTTTTAAAGATATGTAAGTAAACTGATTGTCGATTGACACAGGTGGTTTTAACTCAAAATTTATCAATTTCAATCAACAGGTTAACAAGATCCACCGGCTTGGTCAGGTACGCTCTGGCACCTGTTTGCATCAATTTTTTCATTTGACTTTGAGTAGCATCTGCAGTTAATACTACGACAGGAATATGAGCTGTTTCAGCGTCATTCTTCAATTCTCCCAATACTTCGCTGCCATGAATGTCAGGAAGATTTAAATCGAGCAGGACCAGGTCCGGCTTGTGTTGTTTAGCTAAAGAAATCGTTTTCTTTCCATGCATATCACAAACCAGCTTGATATTAGGACGAAGATTGCTCATCACTTGTTTAATCAGATCCGTATTGGAAAGATTGTCTTCGATATATAAAATGGTCGCAACCCGCTCTACCGGATCCGACAGAACAGAAACAGCAGTATCCTGGTTCACCATGTCCCGGCTCTGATGTTCAGCCAACGGAATATCAACCCAAAATGTACTCCCAACGCCATACTGGCTTTTTACCCCTATATTTCCATTCATAATATGCATTAACTCCAGGGCAATCGGCAATCCCAGTCCGGTACCTTCCGGAGAAAAATCTTCCGTTTCTATTCTTTCAAAAGGAATGAATAATCGCGAAATATTTGCATCTTCTATTCCGACACCGGTATCTTTGATGGTAATTCTTATGAAATCTTTATTGGCAGGATTAATAAAAAAATTTAATATGATAGAACCGTTTGGTTTGTTGTATTTGACGGCATTGCTCAACAGATTTACCAACACCTGAATCAACCGTTGTTTATCGGCTTTGACGAAAACAGTTTCAGAAAGATCTTCCAGCAACTTCAGGCTGATATTCTTTTCTTTCATCAAAGGTTTTATGATGTCAACCGCTTCTTTGATGGTTTCCTGTATCTGGATATTTTCGATCGACATAGAAATTTTACCGGACTCAATTCTGGCCATATCGAGTACCTCATTGATGAGTTTTAGCAGATGCCTGCCATTATTCATGATGTGCTTTACACCTTTACGCTGAGAATCCGGTAAATCATTATTCATTTCCAGTAGTTGAGCAAAACCGAGAATAGAATTCATGGGAGTACGCAATTCATGACTCATTCTGGAAAGAAACTCACTCTTTGATCTATTGGCTTCTTCTGCCTCTTTCCTGGCCCTTACCAGTTCATTCTCCGCTTCTTTTCGCCTCGTAATATCAATCATGGTAATCAGCAAGCACTGATCTTTACCTACATAAATTGAATCGGCAGAGAATAATCCGACCATGACTGAACCGTCTTTTTTGACCAAATCCGCTTCAATTTCCTTAAACGGAAGGCTGTTTTTAACATATTCAAAATCAACATCAAACTTCTGCAGATTACGGAATAAATTTAACTCAGGAACAGTTTTACCCACCACCTCTTCACGTTCATATCCGGTTTTTTTTATCATGGTATCGTTTACATCAATAAAACGGTCGGTTTCCATATTGATGATACCCATTAACACCGTATTGGATTGAAAGGCTTTTGAAAATTTTTCTTCCGATAAAAGTATCCCCGAAATATCACGGCTAATTGCAAAATAAGCCGGCGTATCATTCCAGAAGCCATGTTTTACAACGGTCTCAACCGGAATCATTTCTCCCGATTTTGATACCAGAGGCATTGTATGTTTGTCGATCAGACCGACATACATTTTATACACAACTTTTTTAGCTTCCTGCTGTCTTTCTTTCGGATATACAGATTCGATGGGCTGACCAATCAAATCCTCCGAACTGTAGTTAAGTCTTTTCTTAACAATCTCATTTATCTCCACAATTTTCCCCTCGGCATTGAATACAAAAAGAAAATCGTTGTTAGCCCTGAAAAAGCTCTCAAAATTCCGCTGTGTCTGATTCAATAGTATTTCTTTTCGTTGATTCAGGATGATCCCGGTAAACATATTGCCCCAAACTTTCAGAATATTTATTTCCGAGGCAGAAAACTTTTTTGAACTCTGGACATAATCCAGGCCTAAAAAGGCAATCAGTACCTTTTCTGCAAATATAGGTATAATCAAAACTGCTCGTATACCTAATCCTTTCATTGTAAGACGCTCTATTTTCCAGCGGTCATCCAGTTCGACAACAGAGGAAATCACAATTTCACGATTGCTTTGCAAAGTTTCCATCCACATGGGAATCGTATCACATGGAATTTGCTGCAAAATATGGATTTGAGGCTCTACTCCTTCGTTACACCACTCGTAGGTATTACTCATGGTTTTATAATCGGAACTGAACTCGAAAATATAAGATCTATCAGCTCCAAAAAATTTACCGATGCGGCTTAATGCAAAGTTAAATGCGGATGGAATTTCAATACCGGGAGTTGCCGTTAATTTAATCGATACTTGCAACAATTCCGCTTCAAGTTCCTTGATGTGCTTTTGTTCCGTGATATCAGTTACTGAACCAAATATACCAATGCGTTTATTTTTATTATCCTGACTGATCCATGCAAAAACCTCCACCCATCTGACTACCCCGGCTTTAGTCATCGCTCTGAACTGATGAGGAACATATTCTCCTTCGTGTTTTAATAAATTCTCAAAAATATTCTGTGCGATTAAACTATCATCTGCATAAATAAACCTATCAAAATGTTCACCTAAAGATTCTTCTACTGTATAGCCTAATATTCTTTCCCAGGCCTTATTCAAAAATATAATTTTCCCTTCGTTGTCGACATGAAAAACAATATCTTTCAAATTATCTATCAGGGACCTGTATCTTTTTTGTTTGTTCCCGAATATTAGTTCAATATTATTGGCTGTGGATGATTCCATCGGCAGTTCGATTCTTCAGAAAGTATATTTCGTACCAATTAGTTTATCGCTTCAGTTTTACAACAACTAGAAAAATATTTTGTTTATTTATTCATCAAATATACCCAAAGTAAAAAGGGCTGACCTGTAACAAACAGATCAGTCCTTTACATATTTTTATAAGTCAAAATAATAACTTATTCTTCCAGTAATATTTCCATAATGGTGCAAGCAGCTTTAGCAACAGAAGTACCCGGACCAAAAATAGCTGCAACACCAGCTTTGTAGAGGAAATCATAGTCTTGCGCCGGAATAACTCCTCCTGCAATCACTATAATATCCTCACGACCCAGTTTTTTCAGTTCTTCAATTACCTGAGGCACCAGTGTTTTATGACCTGCAGCAAGTGAGGAAACACCCATGATATGCACATCATTTTCAACGGCTTGCTTGGCAGCTTCGGCCGGAGTCTGGAACAACGGTCCCATATCCACATCGAATCCGCAATCGGCATAACCGGTTGCAACTACTTTAGCACCACGGTCGTGGCCATCCTGTCCCATTTTGGCAATCATGATACGGGGACGGCGACCTTCTTTTTTTGCGAACTGTTCGGTCAACTCACAAGCTTTCTGAAAGCCTGTATCGTTTTTGGTTTCTGATGAATACACGCCTGATATTGTTCTGATGGTTGCTTTATAACGTCCTGCAACAGCCTCGCAGGCATCTGAGATTTCACCTAAGGAAGCACGAACCCTTGCTGCTTCAACAGCCAGTTCGAGCAAGTTACCCTTACCTGTTTTAGCACATTCGGTGATGGCGGCAAGCGCTTGCTGTACTTCAGCTTCGTTTCTGTTGGCTCTCAATTGTTTGAGACGCTCAATTTGCTGAAGGCGAACAGCTGTATTATCTACTTCGAGGATATCAATCGGATCTTCTTTTTCCAAACGATAGTGGTTCACACCCACAATTACCTGTTTACCTGAGTCGATACGGGCCTGTGTACGGGCAGCCGCTTCTTCAATACGCATTTTAGGAATACCGGTTTCGATAGCAGCAGCCATACCGCCCAGTTTTTCCACTTCTTCGATCAACGCCCATGCTTTTTCAGCAATTTCATTGGTAAGCGACTCTACATAATAGGAACCTGCCCATGGATCCACCTCGCGGCAAATTTCAGTTTCCTGTTGAATGTAAATCTGGGTATTACGGGCAATACGGGCTGAGAAGTCGGTCGGTAACGCGATAGCTTCATCCAGTGCATTTGTATGTAACGACTGAGTATGCCCCAATGCAGCACCCATAGCTTCGATGCAGGTACGTCCCACATTATTGAAAGGATCCTGCTCGGTCAGCGACCAACCTGAAGTCTGCGAGTGGGTACGCAAAGCCAGTGATTTCGGGTTCTTCGGATTGAATTGTTTTACAATCTTGGCCCACAACATACGGGCAGCGCGCATTTTGGCAATTTCCATGAAGTGATTCATCCCTATCGCCCAGAAGAACGATAAACGCGGAGCAAAGGCATCGATATCCATACCTGCATTAACACCTGCACGCAGATACTCAAGTCCGTCGGCAAGCGTATAAGCCAACTCGATATCGGCAGTAGCACCGGCTTCCTGCATGTGGTAGCCCGAAATCGAAATTGAGTTGAATTTAGGCATGTTCTTCGACGTATATTCGAAGATATCAGCAATAATCTTCATTGAGAATTTCGGCGGATAAATATAGGTGTTACGCACCATAAATTCCTTGAGGATATCGTTCTGAATGGTTCCGGCCATTTCTTCGAGCTTAGCGCCCTGTTCCAGTCCGGCATTGATATAGAAAGCCAGTATAGGAAGCACCGCTCCGTTCATAGTCATGGAAACCGACATTTTATTCAATGGAATACCATCGAACAACACTTTCATATCTTCCACAGAACATATCGATACACCTGCCTTACCTACGTCACCTACTACCCTTTCGTGGTCGGCATCGTAACCCCGGTGTGTGGCCAGGTCGAATGCAACCGACAAACCTTTCTGGCCAGCAGCAAGGTTACGACGATAAAATGCATTGGATTCTTCAGCTGTTGAGAAACCGGCATACTGACGGATAGTCCACGGTTGCATGGCATACATCACCGAATAGGGACCTCTTAAATATGGCGGCAAACCTGCAGCATAGTTCAGATGCTCCATGCCTTCCAGGTCATCTTTTAAATAAAAAGGTTTTACCGGAATCAATTCAGGTGTCAGCCAGTTTGATTCAGGCATCGTGGCAGCTTTTTGTGCTGCAAATTCATTAATTTGAATGTTTTTGAAGTTGGGCTTCATATTTTTTTAATTTAAACAATATTTTTATCCGATCGGGAAAAGTATAAATACAGCCACATCCCACACTGCATGAGAAATGATGAGTGGCACAAGATTCTTTTTACTGTACATGAACATCAGTCCCCAGAATGCACCACACACCAGAGCAGCCATAATCAGCATGAAATTGAATGACCAAATGTGAACCAGCGCGTAGATCAGTGTAGTAACGATGAAAGCAGTCCAGTCGCCATACTTTACACCAACAGCACGTTGAATAAATCCACGCCAGAAGATTTCTTCAGCCGGACCTATTACCACAAGAAGTAACAAACCAATTATATACGGATTACTACCATCTTTCATGCTGTAGATGTTTCCAATCTGCGGTTTGGCAAAATCAAACCAGGCTGTTGACAGGTAATTTCCGAGATAGAAAACACCATACAGAGCCACAGCAGAAATCAGTCCCAGCGCCACATCTTTAGATGTAACACTGAATTGTTTCCAAAAATCTTTGGTTGAAATCATGCTGATCCAAATCAGCAAAGCACCGGAGACGCTCATAGTGAGCCAGAAATTCGTAATGCCGGCTGTCCAAGGCGAAAACATAAAGAACCAAAGTCCGGCTGCAAGCAATATCGCTAATAATATTCTGCTATTCATAATACTTTGGCAATAAAATTCAACACTGAAAACAGCAAGGAAAACATCATCACCAACTGAGCCGACATGGCATCAAGATCTTTGATAACCTCCGGTTTTTCAATATCCGCCCGCATCATCACTCTGATGTTTTTCAGAGCGACGGGGACAGTCAGCAAAGTTAGTAAGGTCAGCGGATGTACCATCCCTATGGCGTTCATCAGAATCAAAACGACATAAGACCCAAGCGCCAAAATGACGTATTGAATCTTTGAACCCTTGATTCCCAGCACCATCGCCTGCGTTTTGATATTGGCCATTGCATCGTGTTTGATGTCGCGTGTATTGTTGGCGTGCAAGATATTAACAACCAGCATGGCAACGGGCACATTCAGTAAAATCACTTCCCAGTATAATTCACCGGTCATCACAAATGCAGTACCCATACCAATCAGGGGACCATAAATGATAAAAATCAGCAAATCACCGAGTGCAATTGACTTGAAAACATAGTAAAAATAAGTACCCAATACGCCAATCAAACCAATCCATAATAAATCCGTTCCTGTGAATAAAGTCAATATCAGTCCGATCAGGATGCCAATGGTCAGTAAAACAAATCCGAAAGACAATATTGTTTTCGGCTTGAAGACTCCTTCGACCAACATACGGCTTGAACCAAACGACTCTTTACGATCAATATTATTTTTATAATCGAAATAATCGCTGATCAAGTTCCCGGCAGCATGCACAAATACAACCCCGATGAGAGCGATAATGCCAAACCACCAGTTAATCTCATGAAATACATGTTCCTGTTTAAAGAAAAGATACGACATGGTCAGTATCACAGGCATGGTAGATGCCGGGAAAGACCAGGGACGGGTTGCTATGACCCAGTTTTTAATTGGTTGTTTCATGTGTAAAATAATTAAATTCCTAATAGAGCATTGAAACCTTTCAAAGATTCCAACACATTGGTTTTTACATTCACAAAATGAACAATTCCAAGGGATTTTAGTTCATCGGAACAAGCAGGGGCGCCTGCAACAACCAGAATTTCGTTATTTTTTGTCAGTTCAAATGCTTTTGGAGCCAGCTCAGCATATTCATCATCGCTCGAGCACAACACGATGATATCAGCCTGCATTTTACGGGCAGCTTCAACACCTGCTTCCACTGTAGCAAAACCAAGATTGTCGATCACCTCATAACCTGCACAAGCGAAGAAGTTACTGGAGAACTGAGCGCGCGCCAACCGCATAGCCAGATTACCGATTGTCAGCATAAAAGTTTTCGGTCGTTTTGCAGCGGTCTCTGTGGCAAAACGTAAATTTTCAAACTCTTCGGCAGCTCTTACTGTTTCCAGCGTTTCAATACCCTCTGCATGTTTATGTTTTGCTTTGTCGGTTGTTGTTTTACCTCCTGATACTTCAGTGAAATTAGGGAATTGATTAGTTCCTAGCAACACCTCTCTGCGTGATGAAACATTTTTCAATCGGGCAGCAGCCGTAGCTTTGATCGCTTGCTGTACTACTCCGCCTTCGACAGCTGTCAGGAATCCGCCTGCATCTTCCATTTCCAAGAAAAGTTTCCAGGCTTGTGCTGCTATTTCATTGGTCAGTTTTTCAATATAATACGAACCGGCAGCCGGATCTGTTACCTTATCAAAATTTGATTCTTCCTTTAACAACAATTGCTGATTACGGGCAATTCTTTCAGAAAATTCATCCGGTTTTTTATACACAGCATCAAAAGGCGATACAGTCAGCGAGTGTACACCTCCCAACGAAGCGCTCATCGCTTCGGTCTGTGTACGTAACATATTGACATTAGGGTCGAAAATTGTTTTGTTGAAAGAACTTGTTTCCGCATGCAAACGCATTTTCATGGCACAGTAACAAATTCCTTCTACTGTTTCAGTGCATTCAGTCCTTCTGCAAGCTGGTTTGTAAGCTTCCACAATCAGCGCCCACAACCATTTAGCCGCACGGAACTTAGCTATTTCCATGAAATAGTTACTACCCACACCGAAGTTGAATTTAATTTTTTTAGCGGCTAATTGTGTATCAACACCTTTTTCAACCATCATCGACAGATACTGGTTACCCCAAGCCAATGCGTATCCCAGTTCTTGTGCCGCATAGGCACCAGCATTACTCAAGCTGAGCGCGTTTACATTGATAACCCGATAAAATGGTAATTTCGCAGCAGTCAAAGCAGCAGCTTCCACCATCACAGCCATTTCATCAGCAGTAAATTTTTTACCTCGTAGCAACATGCTGTTAATAGGATCGAAATTAACCGAGCCCTGTAATTCAGGAGCATTATACCCTTTCGCCGTAAAATAATCAACTAGCAGATTTACAAGGTCAACTGTCCTTTTCGAACAGGTTTTGAAATTCAACTCTACGCAGTTAGCCGCGATTCCGTCGAGCAATGTTGCAATAAAATCAGCAGAAAGATCTTCTTTGTTGATAGTAAACCCGAGCGAGTTAACACCTCTGTTCAATAAATCCAATGCTTTTTTATTGGCTGATTTAGCGTCTTTCACTTCGATGTCCTGACGAACGAACCAGTCATTGTCAGCTTTAGTGCCCCGTACATAAGGAAACTTACCGGGTACAGCATCTGTTGTTTTATAGTTTTGAATGTCTTCAGCACGATAAAACGGCATTACCTTAAATCCTTCGTTGGTCTTCCATACGAGCTTTTTTTCGAAATCAGCGCCTTTTAAATCAGCTGTAACTTTATCCATCCATTCCCGGGTTGAAACAGGAGGAAAATCAGCTAATAAGTTTAATTTTTTTTCTGACATAATTTTAAATTGATGTTATTTTCAAACGGCTGCAAATTTACTAAATATTTATTAAATTCCTATGATTTTAAGCCAATAACATCCATGAAATTTTGTCCTGTTTTTTTATGAAAATTGAATTTAAATACGTCAAATCGGCAGGAAAAGCGTAATGGCTGATATTTTGATAGAAAACAGACAAAATTAAACAACAAACTATGAATGCAACAAACAACAATCAGAACGAAAAGGCATTAACCAAATATGCCATTAATTTAAACGAACGGGCGAAAGCTGGTAAACTTGACCCCGTAATTGGTCGCGACGATGAGATTCGTCGCGTACTCCAGATACTGAGCCGCCGCACCAAAAATAATCCGATTTTAATCGGTGAACCGGGTACCGGAAAAACCGCAATTGCAGAAGGACTTGCCCATCGGATTATCCGGGGCGATGTACCGGAAAATCTAAAGAGTAAACAGCTGTTTTCACTCGATATGGGCGCGTTGATTGCTGGAGCGATGTACAAAGGTGAATTTGAGGAAAGATTGAAATCGGTAGTTAATGAAGTGATTCAGGCCGATGGAGAAATCATTCTTTTTATTGATGAGATACATACACTCGTGGGGGCAGGAAAAAGCGACGGAGCCATGGATGCTGCCAACATTCTAAAACCAGCATTGGCAAGAGGTGAATTGCGTGCTATCGGTGCAACCACACTGAACGAGTATCAGAAGTATTTCGAAAAAGACAAGGCGCTGGAACGTCGGTTCCAAATTGTGATGGTAGATGAGCCCGATGTACAAAGCACCATTTCAATCTTGCGTGGACTGAAGGAGCGTTATGAAAATCACCACAAAGTGAGAATCAAGGATGACGCTATCATCGCAGCTGTCGAACTTTCGAACCGCTATATTACCGATCGTTTTTTGCCCGACAAAGCTATCGACCTGATGGATGAGGCTGCAGCCAAACTCAGGTTGGAAGTAGATTCCGTTCCAGAAGAGCTGGATGTTATCGAAAGGAATATCAAACAGTTAGAAATTGAACGCGAAGCCATCAAAAGGGAAAATGACACAAAAAAACTGGCTCAACTCAAGGAAGAAATCAGTAAACTGAAAGCTGAAAGTCAGGTCATGCATGAAAAATGGTCGGCCGAAAAAAAACTGATCGATAAAATCCAACAGGCAAAAATTGAAATCGAACAAATGAAGTTTGAAGCTGACAAAGCTGAGCGTGAAGGTGATTATGGAAAAGTAGCTGAAATTCGTTACGGAAAAATCAAAAATCTCGAAAACAACATAGCAGATTATCAGGCCAAATTAGCGAATTTACAAGGAACAAATGCATTGATTAAAGAAGAAGTCGATTCGGAAGATATAGCCGATGTGGTGAGTCGTTGGACAGGCATACCTGTAAATAAAATGATGCAAAGTGAGCGGGACAAACTACTGCACCTCGAAGATGAGCTGCACCTGCGTGTAATAGGCCAGGAGGAAGCCATCGTGGCTGTGGCTGATGCAGTGAGAAGAAGTCGCGCCGGTCTGCAGGACCCGAAACGACCGATTGGCTCTTTTATCTTCCTGGGGACAACTGGTGTTGGTAAGACTGAGTTAGCCAAAGCATTAGCCGAATACCTGTTCGATGACGAAAATATGATGACACGTATCGATATGAGCGAATATCAGGAAAAATTCTCGGTAACGAGACTGATCGGTTCACCGCCGGGATACGTGGGTTATGATGAAGGTGGCCAGTTAACTGAAGCCATCAGAAGAAAGCCTTATTCAGTAGTATTGTTTGATGAAATTGAAAAAGCGCACCCTGATGTTTTCAACGTATTATTGCAGGTATTGGATGATGGACGGCTAACCGACAACAAAGGACGGACAGTCAACTTTAAAAATACCATCATCATCATGACTTCCAATATAGGTTCGGCATTGATTAGGGAGAACTTTGAAAAAATGAACGAAACAAATCATGACGAAGTGATAGAGAAAACGAAAAATCAAGTTTTTGAATTGCTGAAGCAAAGTATCCGGCCGGAATTTCTGAACCGGGTTGACGAACTCATTATGTTTGCACCTTTAAATGAACAACAAATTACGGACATTGTCAGGCTACAACTTTCGGGTATTCAAAAACTGCTTTCCGACAGTCAGATTCACCTCGAAATTAATGAAGAAGCAATACACTTTATTGCCCGTGCCGGCTTTGATCCTCAATTTGGTGCCCGACCGGTTAAAAGAGCCATCCAGAAACTGTTGCTGAATGATTTATCGAAAGCCATTCTCTCAGGAACAATCCGGCAAAACGACACCATTTACGTCGAACCGGATGGAGACAAATTACGGTTCAGGAATTAAATTGCAAACGACATATGAAATGCAAACAACATATGATTGCAAACGACATATGATTGCAAACGACATATAAAATGCATTAAAACAACGTAGAGACAGGGCATGCCCTGTCTCTACAACATTTGTTTTCCGTTCAACAATATCCGTTTTACGTTTTACGCTAATTACGTGTTCATCCCCCCGCAAACATGAATTACCTGTCCGCTTACATAAGAAGACAGATCTGATGCAAGAAACAAAGTAACATTAGCAACCTCATCCGGCTTGCCTCCACGGCGAAGTGGAATCATTTCAGCCCATTTGGCACGTTGCTCTTCGGTCAGCGCATGTGTCATTTCCGTTTCGATAAAACCCGGAGCAATAGCATTGGCGCGAACACCTCTTGAGCCCAATTCCTTGGCTACCGATTTTGCCAAACCGATCATACCTGCTTTAGAAGCAGAATAGTTTGCCTGTCCGGCATTTCCGGAAACTCCAACTACAGAACTCATGTTGATGATAGAACCGGAACGTTGCTTCATCATGATAGGCGTACAGGCATGGATAAAGTTGAATGCTGATTTCAGGTTTACATTGATAACAGCATCCCACTGCGCTTCACTCATGCGCATCATCAATCCGTCTTTGGTGATACCGGCATTGTTAACCAGAATATCAATTCGTCCGAATTCTTTGTGTATTTCTTCCACCACGGTGTGTGTTTCGTCAAAATTAGCTGCATTCGAAGCATAAGCTTTCACTTTCACACCCAGCGCTTCAATTTCTTTTTGTGTGTTCAGGGCATTTTCATCGATATTCAAATCTGTAAATGCAATAGCAGCACCTTCACTTGCAAGTTTCAACGCGATCGATTTACCAATTCCACGTGCAGCTCCGGTTACGATAGCTACCTTTCCTTCCAGTAATTTCATAAAATCTTGTTTTTAATTAATAATAGAAGTATTTACTCTTATATTTATTTCCTTTCACTCATCATCGACAAAAGGAATTCTTCATTATTTTCTGTTCTTTCCATGCGGTCTTTCATGAATTCCATAGCTTCCACTGCGTTCATATCCGACAGATATTTACGCAGAATCCACATACGGTTCAGGGTGTCATTATCGAGCAACAAATCATCCCTGCGGGTACTGGATGCCATTATATCAACAGCAGGGAATACACGTTTGTTCGCCAGACGACGATCAAGTTGCAATTCCATGTTACCGGTACCTTTGAATTCTTCGAAGATTACATCATCCATTTTGGATCCTGTCTCTGTCAGCGCAGTAGCAATAATAGTCAGACTACCGCCATTTTCGATATTACGGGCAGCACCGAAGAAACGTTTGGGTTTATGAAGGGCATTGGCATCTACCCCACCCGACAGAATTTTACCTGATGCCGGTGCTGATGTATTATAAGCACGCGCTAAACGGGTAATTGAGTCAAGCAGAATCACCACATCATGGCCACATTCCACTAATCTTTTGGCTTTTTCATGTACCATGGCAGCTACGCGAACATGTCTTTCTGCCGGCTCATCAAAAGTGGATGAAATCACTTCGGCATTTACACTGCGGGCCATGTCGGTTACCTCTTCCGGACGTTCATCGATCAGTAACACCATCATATATACTTCGGGGTGATTGGATGCGATGGCATTAGCAATTTCTTTCAGCAAAACAGTTTTACCGGTTTTAGGCTGAGCCACAATCAAACCACGCTGACCTTTTCCGATAGGAGAAAACAAATCGACCATACGAACTGATAACGGATCTCTTTTGCCCGAGCATAAAGTAAATTTCTCATCCGGAAACAAAGGAGTCAAGTGCTCAAAAGGTACACGGTCGCGCACATATTCCGGACTGCGGCCATTAATTTTATTTACACGAATCAGCGGAAAATACTTTTCACCTTCTTTGGGCGGACGAATCGAGCCGGTTACCGTATCACCCGGTTTCAGTCCGAATAACTTAATTTGTGATTGAGACACATAAATATCATCCGGAGAACTCAGGTAGTTATAGTCGGCAGAACGTAAAAATCCATATCCGTCGGCAACCATATCCAATGTACCGGTTCCTTCCAGAATACCATCGAAATCATATTGTTTCTCAGGTTTCTGTGGGTTGAATTTCGGACGATTGTTATTTTGCTGATGTCCGTTTTTATAATGTCCGTTTTGGTGGTTGTTATTTTCCTGTGCAGGTTGCTCAGTATTTTCAGCAGGTTGCTGGGGAGTTGTTTCCGGATTTTTGTCATGTTTTTTTTCTAATACGATTTCATGCGTGCCGGTGCCGGTTTCATTTTCAGTATTCGAAGTTTCTTCTTTTACAGGAGTCTCCTGAACAGGAGTTTGTTGAGCCATAACCGGTTCTGCCCCTCCCTTATTCTCTTCTACTGTAACCTTAGCTGTTTTTTTAGCTGTACGCTTTTTTTGTTGTTTTGCCTTGTTTTCCGGTTCAGCAACAACGGGAACTTCAGGCTGAACTGGTTTTTCTTCTGGTTCCGGTTTCTTTACTGTTTTGGGTTTTAGGGTGATTGATTCTTTTTTCTTCTCTTCAACAGGCGCCTTTTTCTCCGGTTCATCAGCCTGAACTGTTTTCTTACCTGTTGCCGTCATGACTTTCTGATCAGTATTTTTCTTTAGTGAAACCCTTGATCTTTTTCCCTTCTGGGGATTACTCTTTTCTTTGGCGGCTTTCAGTTGAGAATTAACAACAGCCTGGCGATCAAGAATATCGTAAACAAGTTGTTGTTGTGAAACAGAATTGGAAACTTTTAATTCCAGTTCAGCCGCAATCTTTTTTAGCTCAGTCATATCTTTTGACTCAAGCTGGGTGAGGTTGTAATTACTCATAAAGTTTTGCAAGTACGTTTATCCGGACAGTTTAATCGTAAAGTGGATCTAAACGTTTGTAATAATAATAATTTAATAATGTATTTTATATCGGTTGATGTAAAGCAGGTTTGCTTCTTATAAGAACAGAAATATGCTGCAAAGGTAAATTAATATTTTGAAATAACAAAGTTTTGTCTAAATTTGCGTGCATAAAATGCTTATATAAATTAAAAAAATGGGATTAAAACTCAGACTTACGATTATGAGCTTCCTTCAATTTATGATATGGGGAGCCTGGTTGATTACTATTGGTGTATATTGGTTTGAAAACCGCAAATGGGGAGGCGCAGATTTCGGCGCCGTATTTTCAACTCTTGGAATTGCATCCGTCTTCATGCCGGCACTTTTTGGCATCGTTGCCGACAAATGGGTAAATGCAGAAAAACTATATGGTATTCTCCATATTTTGAGTGGTATTGCCATTTTTTCATTAAGCAGAGTGAATGATCCTGGCACTTTCTTTTGGGTTATGCTGGTTGCCATGACCTTTTATATGCCAACCATTGCCCTTTCAAATTCAGTTGCCTACAATGCTTTAAAATCTCATGGATATGATGTGGTAAAAGTCTTTCCGCCTATCAGGGTGTGGGGAACCATTGGCTTTATTGCGGCCATGTGGATTACAAATCTTACCGGGAATAAAGCGACAGAAGTTCAGTTTTACCTTTCAGCTATATTTTCATTGGTGTTGGGAGTGTATTCTTTTACACTGCCTGCTTGTCCTCCTCCATTAAAAGGTAAGAAAGAAATCAACCTGGTTGACTCGTTGGGCTTGAAGGCTTTTAAACTTTTTGCCAATTATAAAATGGCCCTTTTCTTTATTTTCTCCATGTTTTTGGGTGCTGCCCTGCAATTGACCAACATGTACGGTGATACTTTCCTGGATGATTTTAAAAATATTCCTCAGTATGCTGAATCTTTTGTAGTGAGATATTCCACCATCATTATGTCTATCTCTCAGATTTCTGAAACATTATTCATTCTGGCAATTCCATTCTTCCTAAAAAAGTTTGGTATTAAAAACGTGATGCTGATGAGTATGGTTGCCTGGGTACTTCGATTTGCTTTATTCGGATTCGGAAATCCCGATGATCGTCTCTGGATGCTCATTCTTTCGATGGTGGTTTACGGAATGGCCTTCGATTTCTTCAATATTTCCGGTTCTTTGTTTATCGAAACAACTACCGACACATCAATCCGATCCAGCGCTCAGGGGCTGTTTATGATGATGACAAATGGTTTCGGCGCCATGATTGGCAGTTTTGCCAGCGGAGTAATTATCGACAAATACTTTATGGTTGACGGCATGAAAAACTGGGAAGGCATCTGGTTTACCTTTGCCGCTTATGCTGCTGTGATCGCCATTCTGTTTGCGATCTTATTCAAACATAAACACGAGAAACAGACTGTTAGTGAATAGTGGTTAGTAAATAATCATTATTCACTAAAACGGCGTTTCATCACTTTTCGTATACCCGCCAAAAGGAGAACCGGAACTGAATTCTTTATTTGCATGTCCGTTAAAACTGCTGTCGTTCATTTTGGATGAAATGGTCTGATACCCTCCGTGTACCGGACTGTTTTCATCATCATCATCGTCTTTGTTCATGAATTTGGCATATACATTCTTGAACTTCAACTGAATATCGCCAGTGGCACCGTTACGGTGTTTTGCTACAATAATCTCGGCAATACCCAACAAAGAATTTCCTTGCGCATCTTCTGTTAGTTTATAATACTCCGGACGGTGAATAAAGCATACCATATCAGCATCCTGTTCAATGGCTCCTGACTCACGCAGGTCAGACAACTGCGGGCGTTTCCCTTCAATCCCGGTACGACCTTCCACTCCACGGTTCAACTGGGAAAGTGCAATGATGGGAATATCCAGCTCCTTAGCCAGCCCTTTTAACGACCGGGAGATAATACTAACTTCCTGCTCTCTGCTACCGAAACTCATTCCGGAAGCATTCATCAACTGAAGGTAGTCGATGATAATACATTGTATTTTGTGCTCGCGAACCAACCTGCGCGCTTTACTTCTCAGTTCAAATATGGATAAACTGGGCGTATCATCGATAAAAACAGGCGCGTCCATCAACTGGGTGATGTCTTTGTCAAACTTTTCCCATTCGTAGGCGTCCAACTGACCATTCTTAATTTTTTCGCCTTCAAGTTGACAAACATTCATGATCAAACGGTTCACCAACTGCACATTCGACATTTCAAGAGAGAACACTGCAACAGGAGAGTTGTAATCGACCGCCATGTTTTTAGCCATAGAAAGAATAAATGCCGTTTTTCCCATCGCGGGACGGGCGGCAATAATAATTAAATCCGACCGTTGCCATCCGGATGTAATTTTATCCAGACTGTGAAAACCACTTGGAACACCACTTGCTCCCTGTTTTTTAGCCGCCTGAATCATCCGGTTTCTCGCTTCTTCAATCACCGGGTTGATTTGAACGACATCTTTTTTCAGATTACGCTGTGAAATCTCAAATAACATTCCCTCTGCTTCCTGCATGAGATCGTCCACGTCCGTTTTGTCATCGAATGCCTTGGTCTGAATCTCTGAAGAAACGCGGATTAATTCCCTGGCCAGATATTTTTGAACGATGATCCTGGCATGGTACTCAAGATGCGCCGCTGAATTGACTTTAGCAGTAAGCAGGGTAATATAATAAGGTCCACCAACTTCATCAATGGTCCCGTCTTTGCGGAGCTGCTCCGTCACAGTATGCATATCGACCGGTTGCTGATGAACAGCCAGCGATTGAATAGCTTCAAAAATCCGTTGATGGGCAATTTTATAAAAACATTCCGGTTTGAGAATTTCCGACACCATCGAATAAGCATCCGTTTCGAGCATGATAGCGCCCAGCACTGCCTCTTCCAGTTCAGGCGCCTGTGGCGGAAGTTTCCCAAATTCGTTAGCTGCAATTATCGGTGACTGATTCTGTCGTTTATTATTGTACGGTCTTTTTTCCGCCATGATTGAATTATTAAATGGAAGGCAAATTTACACTTTTTACCTGCAAGGTCAATACAGAAATATCAAAAGCTATCAACAAAAATGAAATACTTTTCAAACGTTTTTAAACCGTCGGGTATATCCTCAAACAAACCATAGACCGATGAACCTGATCCTGACATGGATGCATAAACAGCCCCCATATTATACAAAGTATCTTTAATATCTTTAATAACCGGATATTTATTAAATACAGCCGGCTCAAAATCATTTTTCAGGTACTTTTTCCATTCGGAAACCGGTTCTTTAATTATTTCAGATATCTTATTTTCGGGATGACGGGGAGTAACAGACGCATAGGCCTCCGGTGTGGGAACATGTACATCCGGTTTAACCAACACAAAATGATAACCCGCTAATGAGATATCAACGGGAGAAAACACATCCCCTATTCCACTGGCAAATATGGGGCTGTTTCGAATAAAAACCGGACAATCAGCTCCCAGTTTTACAGCATATTTTTCCAATTCACTATCAGAGAGATGCAAATCAAATAACTCGTTCAACGCTTTCAGCATAAATGCCGCATCAGAAGAACCACCTCCAAGCCCGGCTCCAAAAGGAATATTTTTACGCAACTGAATATCTACCGGCTCAATATCGAAGTCTTTCTGAATTAACCGAAGCGCTTTGATAATCAGGTTCTTCTCCGGATCATCAGTGACCTCAGTTCCGAAAACCTCCAGGTTATAATCAATTTTGCGTGAATAAACGATTTCGCTCTTTGCAACATATAATTCATCTTTTAGTCCAATTGGATAAAATACAGTTTCGATGTTATGATAACCGTCAGGCCTCTTTTCAACGACATTCAATCCAATGTTTATTTTGGCATTAGGCAACAGATGCATGTTGATTTTCTGAAATTGTTTTATATTGTATGCTGTGAAGATTGTATTAGTGACTGCAAAAATAATAATAATAACCGATAAAAAAACCCGGAAATTAAATTAATTCCCGGGCAATAAACTATCAGAAAAATTCTCGGTTGTATATAATCAAGTGTTGTACACGATTTCGAAATTATTCCAAATATGTCAGATGCAACAATCTGATGCAAAAGTAAAATGTAAATCCATTTCAAGCGGGACAATTGATAAAAAAAAGAGGACAATTGGTAAAAAGTATCTTTTTTTTATTACGTTTGCACCAAATTTTAGCTTATGATAAAAACTATACTATTATTAAATCCGGTATATGTTACTTTGTTCTGGGCAATTCTTCTCAACATACCCGGCAGAAATGTTAGTCCGGCCAGAACTTTTCTCGGTAAATTCATGATTTTTGCCGGTATTGTATACTTTTCCCACTTTGTGTTTTATTATCCACTGAAAAAAATCTACCCTTATATCGACCCTTTATACCAGTTTTCATCATTGATTGTATATCCGATGTATTATATATATTTAAGATTGCTGACAATCGATGAAAAATTCTCATGGAGTATTCACTGGAAATTTCTTCTTGTTCCCGTTGTATTAGTTCTTCTATATACCAGCGGCATATTGATCGGAGGTTTTGCCGATTTTAAAATCTGGATTTTCGAAAAAAGTATTACACAAGCATCACCTGCTCTCAAGTTTGTAAGATTCATTCTTTTTTCAATGCGATTTTTATTCATCGTGCAGGTGCTGTTTTTAATGATAGAAAGCTCCAGGCTGTTGAAACAATATGCATCCAAAGCCGAACAATTTTATTCTGACATTGAAGATGGAAAAAACATAAATGTCAAAATTCTGAATCTCTCGATGATATTAACTGGTATATGCTCCATAACCATAGCTTCTCTGGGTAGAGATTTCTTTAAAAAAGATCCGACTCTAACCGGATTTGCATCCATAATTTTCAGCGGTTTATTGTTTATAGTCGGCTACATGGGATACAAACAAAAATCTGTATATCAACTTACACCCATTTTACAGGAAGAGCCGGAAAGTCCGACTCATGAGGAACAGGTACAATTGGAAATATCCGGCAACATACTCATTAATAAAATCAAAGATCTATTCGAGAAACAGAAAATATATCTGAATGAAAGCCTTACTATCGTTGATTTAGCTAACATTACAGGGACTAACCGAACTTATATTTCCCACATCATAAATCAACACTACCAACAGAATTTTTGTACCTTTGTGAACAATTTCAGGGTTGAAGAGGTTAAAAGAGTCATACTCAAAGATCCTTCTGCCACGAATCAGATTCTGGCGGAAAAATGTGGATTCAGTTCGGCAGACTCACTAAAGCGGGTAATCAAAAACATGACCGGCATGTCGGTTACCGAACTGAAAAATTCTTTATTAAAAAAATAAATTATGGAACATGTACGCAAACCGGAATGGTTACGCAATAAATTATACAGTGAAGCAAAATATGCCAATGTACACGGACTGATCAAGGAAAAGGGATTAAACACAATTTGCACCAGCGGTCGCTGTCCGAATCAAAGTGAATGCTGGAGCAGGGGCACTGCTACCTTGATGATTCTGGGAGATATTTGTACCCGTGCCTGCAAATTCTGTAATACGATTACTGGCCGGCCGCTCCCGCCCGACCCTGCAGAACCACAAAAGGTAGCAGATACAATAAAACAGTTAAATTTAAGACATACTGTAATTACATCGGTCGACCGTGATGATCTGCCGGATGGTGGTGCTGCTTTTTGGGCAGAAACTATTCGTGCCATCAAAACTACTAACCCCGGTACTACACTTGAGGTCTTGATCCCTGATTTCAGTGGTAACACAGATTTGATTGACCTTATTATTGCAGAGAAACCGAATGTGATTTCGCACAATCTGGAAACAGTCAGAAGGCTTACCCCTCAGATTCGTACCAAAGCTAAATACGATACAAGTCTGAAAGTGATTGAACACATTGCATCCAGGGGATTCAGAGCTAAAACAGGTATCATGCTCGGACTGGGCGAAACAGAAGAAGAAATTCTGGAATTGATGGATGATGCGCTGACACACAATTGCTCAATTCTAACTATCGGCCAGTATATGCAGCCATCACGCAAACACGCACCGGTTTCAGCCTATATTCATCCCGATAAATTCAAAGAATACAAGGAAATTGCTCTGAAGAAGGGTTTCAGATTCGTTGAAAGCGGACCTTTTGTGAGGTCTTCTTATCATGCAGAAAAGCACGTTTAACTTAATTTACGACTCTTCAACATCAATTCACTGATAGAGAAAGCATTACATACTTTCTCTATATTCCTCCTTCTTTCCGCTCTGCTATGCGTTTGTTTGCACTGTCACGATCTACTCCCGACATGTGTTGCTTTCCTTCATCATCTCTGAAAGTCATCGGAGGAGCTGAACTGGATCCAGAACCACTACCGGACAAAGCTCCTCCACTCATATCATTGGCTTTGCCCATTATCATAATGACTACGAAAGCTATTACACCCGGTAGTATCAGATATATAACCCATCCTGCAACTATCACTAATCCAACAATCAAACAACCTAATGCTAACTTGCCGGGATAGTAAATGAGCAGCCACCAGGTTCTGAATTTAGCTGCCATCTCCCAAGCCATTGCAATTGCCGAAAGCACCCAAATAACTAACACAAAAGGTACGATTTTGAGGAATAGCGGATACTCCGACCAATGGGCAAAGAAATCGGGATTAAATCTTAACGAAATGATTAACGGGTCATCTGTTTGAATAAAAAACACCAATAAAGCGAGTGTAGCTGATGAAATTAAAAACACATATTGAGAAACTATAGAAGATTGTTTCCAGAAGACTTCCGACTTGACTAAGAATCGGATAACCAGCCAGTATATCAATCGCCAAAAAAGTGCAATAAGTACAACAAATAAAGATAAAAAGATCAGTGTTACTAAAAAGTCCGCAGACGAAACATTGAAAAAATATGACCACCAAACAGGCGTATCCGGCTGCACTAATTTACATAAATTATGCTGACCGACTGTCCAGCCTTTTGCAGTTACCTCTCCATTCTGAATGCGTTCCACTTGTACGAAACCCTGATATTTGGATGCTGTTGCTTTTTTCACATGCTTAAAAATCTGATGTTTATAACCACCCACCACCATCAGGGTATCTCCCGTAAATATGCGAGCGCCTCTATACTCATCAACAGACCACTGGAAATCTGAACCCGGGCGCACTTCTTTTTTATCCTTATATTCTGATTTCGCTTTCGTATTGATGTAAAAAGTATCCGTAGCTATCAGCATATCTCCTTTTTTCAAACCTGTGTAATAGTAAAGAGAAGCTGAATCCTTTTGAACACCTTCCGACATAGAATTGATTTCGTCGATATTGATCCCTCTTTTGCATGAGGCAAGAGATAAAAACAATGTTATACAGGCGATCAGCTTAAAAGATAATCGTATGTGTTTCATAATATTTTGATTGTGTTCTGTTCTTTAATCACTTCTTTTGAATAATAAACTTACCCACTTCCTTACCATTTCTAATGATGTACAAACCGTTCGGGCAAGAGGAAACATTAAGCAATTTATCATTCCCTGTTACAGACATTAACTTGTTTCCCGAACAGTCGAAGATTTCAACAGGTCTGTTTTCATCAAAATCAAACAGTTTTAAATAACCATCGGTTACCAGGCTATTGAAATTCAATCTACTGCCCGCTTGCAGATCATCAATTCCAGATCCGGTATCTTGACGGGTAATCGCTATCGAATAACTATTTGATGTTACACCATCGGGCGCTGTTATGCTAATTACAAATACATTTAAACCTATATTTAAATCGAAAGCTCCTGTACCGGTGATAGTCGATCCAATTGACTCTGCTTCGGCATATACACTTACACGATCAACTTCATAAGGTACGGTATAGGAATATACGTATTTATCACTTTTAAATCCATCCAGTTCTTGCGAATTGATAGACATCCGTTTAATTGATGCTGTGAAATAGGATGGCTCTACGATAAACACAAAATCGCGCCATTGATTAGTTCTTGAATAATTTTCATAAGCTTCTGAAGGTACTATCAACAAACAAACACCTTTATTTATATCATGAAATACTAAATTTCCTTCAAGTGTAGGTGGTGTTACATTATCACAGTAAATTTTATCCAATCCACCACAACCTCTAAAAGCCTCCGCACCAATAGTTTCTACTGACGATGGAATGCTGAGAATATCCATACTTACGCCTATAAAAGCTCCTTTACCAATTTTTTTGATGGTAGGCGGAATGGCTATATCTCCTCTGTCTTCATAACCTGACACTTTTTGTCCCTGCTGATGATACAAGTTAAACTGTGACTCCAATCCACAGAACATATAAGGCGGAATTGTTTCGACATTCTCTCCGAAAATAATGGTTTGCAACCAACCACATTGTTTGAATACCGGATAGTATTCGGAACCGAAAGTTTGGCAATCGGTTGCCGTATATCGTAATGTTTTTAATTTATCGCAATCATAAAATGCATAGTTCCCAAGACTTTTCAGACCTGTACCAATCAGCACATAATCGAGGTTGTCCATCTTGTAAAACGCGTAATCGCCTATGGTTTCGGTCGCATCGGGAATATACAAAGAAGTAGGCCCCGAACATCCATAGAAAGCATAATTTCTTATCGATTTTAGGCTCTCGGGCAAGGAAATATCTTTTAAATTCGTGTTATTGTAAAAAGCATTATCACCTATGGATACAAGCGACCGAGGCAATTGAATGGTCTTTAAACCAGCACGATCCGAAAATGCGTAATTCCCAATAGAAGTAATTCCTTCTTCAACTATCAGCTTTTCAAAATTTTTGCCATGATAAGGATATTGGTCGGCAGAATTTTTGTTATACATTGCACCCGAACCTGACAACACAAGCGTATTCCATTCCCAAGTTGCCACTATATCATCGCCCACCATCCATTGCGTATCGGGGTTCAACTTGCTGTTTGTAATAGTTATATCCTTGAGGTAGACATAATAACTGTTTCGCGTTGTTCTTATTTTTATAAATTTAGTTCCGTAGGGAATATTCAGCGCGAACGAACTCAAATTTCCTATAAGATTATCTGTATTTCCGTCTTCCGTTGTAACATAAACCTTAAAGTCAGAACCATTGTCGACTGTAGCTTTAATCGACATGTAATCTCCATCTAATTCCGGTAAAATACAATAATCAGTATTTTTATAAAATGCCAGACAACCATTATATGAAGTGGAAAAATAACAACCCGATAAAGTCCAGTCAGCTACATCCCCGGCGGTTGTAATTTCATTAACATAAGGAAAAGTGTTGATAAGGGCATGAGCATTTGTAGCGATTGCCATGCACACAACAAACAGGAGTGATCGAATAGCTTTCATTTGTGTGAAGTGTTTATTTGTATGAACTATTATTCAAATTTTAACGTCCCAAAATTACGTTAAAACAGCTCAACAAATCTATCAATACAACAAAAAAACAGTTCAATACAACAAAAAGCACACAAAGCAGGTAATGAAAAAAACACTTAAACCAGATTGCGATATTTATTTTTGTACTCGACCGGCGTTTTATTCATGTTTTTTATAAAAGATCTTCGAAAAGTAGAAATAGAGTTAAATCCGCATAAGTCTGAAATATCTTCTAAGGTCCTGTTATGCTGACTTGTCAATAACTCACAAGCCTCTTTTACGCGAAATTGATTAATATAATCGTAAAAATTGGTATTCAGTTGATGATTCAGGTAGCTTGAAAGATATGTGCGATTAGTTCCAATAGCCGAAGCAAGCGTACTAATATTTAATTGAGGATTAAGATATATTTTTTCTTCTTCCATGATTCTCTGTAAATCAACAACAAACTTTTCGTTTTCTTCTGTTGAATTACAGTCTTCATCTGTCGGTTTTTCTCTATCATTTTTGAAAGAAAGCAATTCTGTTAAGTTAGGAGTACTTATGACGTGATGTTTCCGGGCATAATAATAAAAACCCGACCATATAGCTATTTGAAAAATATAAAAAAACACATCACCCAACCAAGTCGACCAACTATTAATTAAAGTCCACACCACCAGTGCGAAATACAGAGCCACAATCAAAAAACGTATCCATTCGAGGGTCATATTATCACTGTAGGAAAAGTTTATCTTGATGAATTTATCATAGCGAGACGAAGCAATTAACACAATCCCCAGAGCAAGCAGCCCAACCACATTTGAATACACAACTAAAATCGTATAAAACACTTCATGAGCCGTTAGCACAAAAAGAATGGTTAACAACACCGATGGAAGAAAGACAAGAACCACTTTGCGCAATGTTGTCCATTGGGGTGAAATAACTTCAAAAAGCAAAACGATAATTGCCGGAACACACCACAAATCAAAACTCAAATGAATTGAAGATACATAAGGATTTGACCAAACGCCATCCAATAAATATCCGAGATCTTTCAACTCGATGAATGCCCAGAATATCATGACCCAAAATAGAATGTGCATGATACGATTCTTCTTTCCAAAAGGGAAAATCCGTATAGCCATTATAATAAAAAACATGAATGCCATGCCATGCGTGAAGTGCGCTAAGTGCCTTATGAAATTACTCATTAGATTAGGGTATAGTTTTTAGGTTCTCGGAAACAAAGATAATATTTTTTATGATTTTAGGGTAATTTTATCATTTGCCTGTTTTTTTGTAAATTTGCGCTCTTTTTGAACAAATTTACGGAAAAAACTTGCATATATCCTCATCAACAATGAGCCTACAATCAGAAATTAAACGTCGCAGAACTTTCGCTATCATATCTCACCCCGATGCGGGAAAAACCACGCTGACAGAAAAGTTATTGCTTTTCGGGGGCGCTATTCACGTAGCCGGTGCTGTTAAATCAAACAAAATCAAGAAAACAGCGACATCCGACTGGATGGAAATTGAGAAGCAACGTGGTATTTCGGTTGCAACTTCGGTCATGGGTTTTGAGTATAGAGACTATAAAATCAATATCCTGGATACACCGGGGCACCAGGATTTTGCTGAGGACACATACCGTACGCTGACTGCTGTCGATTCGGTAATCATTGTTGTTGATACGGCTAAAGGAGTTGAAGCACAGACACGTAAACTGATGGAAGTCTGTCGCATGCGCAAAACGCCGGTGATGATTTTCGTAAACAAAATGGACCGCGAAGGAAAAGATCCGTTTGATTTATTAGACGAACTGGAAAAAGAACTGGGAATCCACGTACGTCCGTTAAGTTGGCCAATCAATCAGGGGTATGCTTTCAAAGGGGTTTACAATATATATAAGGACAATCTCGAACTCTTCACACCCAACAAACAAACTATCAGCGAATCGGTTCAGCTGGCTGATATTAACAGTACGGAACTGAATAAGCTTGTTGGAGACAAGGATGCAGAAAAACTGAGAGAAGATCTGGAATTAATTGAAGGTGTTTATTCAACCTTTGATATTGAGAAATACCTCGCCGGCGATTTAGCTCCTGTATTCTTTGGTTCGGCATTAAACACCTTCGGGGTAAAAGAACTGCTTGACTGTTTTGTAGAAATTGCTCCCTCTCCCCGTCCCGTTCATACCTTAGAGCGGGAAGTCAATCCTTATGAAGAAAACTTTTCCGGATTTATATTCAAGATACACGCTAACATGGACCCGAACCACCGGAGTTGTATTGCATTTGTAAAAATATGTTCCGGAAAATTTGAAAGAAATGTAAACTACCGCCATGTCCGTCATGGTAAACTGATGCGTTTTTCTGCTCCTACAGCCTTCATGGCCCAAAAGAAAGAAACTGTCGACGAGGCTTATGCCGGCGATATTGTGGGTTTGCCCGATACCGGCACATTTAAAATCGGCGATACCCTGACATCAGGTGAAAACCTGCATTTCAAGGGACTACCCAGTTTCTCTCCCGAGATGTTCAAGTACATCGAGAATGCCGACCCAATGAAAACCAAACAACTGGAAAAAGGAATTAATCAGTTGATGGATGAAGGAGTCGCTCAGTTATTCGTCAATCAGTTTAACAACCGTAAAATTATCGGTACGGTAGGACAACTTCAGTTCGAGGTAATTCAATACAGATTACTTCACGAATACGGCGCACAATGCCGCTGGGAACAGATTAACCTATACAAAGCCTGTTGGATAGAAAGCGATAACCTCACCGAACTCGAAAACTTCAAAAAACGCAAGGCGCAATTCATGGCTGTCGATAAAGAAGGTCGCGATGTTTTTTTGGCTGATTCAAATTATGTGCTGCAAATGGCACAGAATGATTTTAAGAATATTAAATTTCATTTCAGTTCGGAATTTTGAGAAACGTCATCAAAATACAATTAAATGACA
This sequence comes from Paludibacter sp., assembly GCA_029973975.1. Lineage (GTDB taxonomy): Bacteria > Bacteroidota > Bacteroidia > Bacteroidales > Paludibacteraceae > Paludibacter. The sequence goes on along the minus strand of JARKQF010000300.1, from coordinate 19,102 downwards.
CAAAATGTAAGCTTATCGCATAAAGATTTAATACAAGCTATTTTTTATTCAAAATTTAACTATCATTTTGTATTCATTTTATTGTCACACCCAATCTTTTTTGTAATTTTGCAGGAATTTTGGACTTATAAAAACCGCTTAACAATTTATGCAAATGCACAAACCTTTTCATCTTGTCTTAGAAGATGGAACCGTTTTTAAAGGGAAATCCTTTGGTTTCGAAAAACCGGTAGCCGGTGAAGTTGTCTTCAACACTGCCATGGTTGGCTATCCCGAGAGTTTAACCGACCCATCCTACGCGGGACAGCTCTTAGCAATCACCTTCCCGTTGGTCGGCAATTACGGTGTTCCGGGTGATGTCATACAAAACCAACTATCCACATTTTACGAATCGGAAAAAATCCAGGTAACAGGCCTGATTATTTCCGATTTTTCTTTTCAATACAGTCACTGGAACGCGGCTAAAAGTCTGAGTGAATGGCTAATTGAGAATGAAGTGCCGGGGATATACGGAATTGATACCCGCGAACTCACCAAAATGGTACGTGAAAAAGGAACCATGAAAGGCAAACTGGTCTTTCCTGATGAAAAGGACATCGATTTTATCAATCCAGATGATGAAAACCAGGTAGCTAAGGTGAGTTGCACAGAAGTTATCACCTACGGAAACGGGAAGAATAAGGTGGTTATGGTTGACTGCGGTGTGAAACAAAACATCATCCGTTGTTTGCTGAAAAGAGATACCACAGTTATCCGCGTTCCCTGGGATTATGATTTTAACCAACTTAATTACGATGCCTTGTTTATCTCTAACGGACCGGGTGACCCTGCCTATTGCGACGTTACGGTAAATAATATCCGTAAAGCCATGCAAACCGACAAGCCGATTTTTGGCATCTGCATGGGAAATCAATTGCTTTCGATTGCAGGTGGTGCAAAAACATACAAACTGAAATACGGTCACCGCTCCCACAACCAACCGGTTCAGCTTTGCGGAACACAAAGAGCATTCATCACAACCCAGAATCATGGGTTCGCAGTCGACAATAACACGCTGAGTGCCGAATGGGAACCATTGTTCATCAACATGAATGACGGGACAAACGAAGGTATCCGCCATAAAACCAAACCCTGGTTCTCGGCACAGTTTCATCCCGAGGCAGCTTCCGGTCCGACCGACACTGAATTTCTCTTCGATGTATTTATCAAAACACTTGCCGTAACCAACAAGTCTATCCCTCAACTTGTTGAAGAAGAAATGGATGCACGATTGGTTCGCAAGCAAGAATATCAGGGAGCTGAGAAAGGAACGATTAAAAAAGTACTTGTATTGGGCTCAGGCGCTCTCAAAATCGGGGAAGCCGGTGAATTCGACTATTCCGGTTCGCAAGCGCTGAAAGCACTTAAAGAAGAAGGTATTCAAACTGTATTGATTAATCCGAATATAGCCACAGTACAAACATCAGAAGGTATTGCGGATAAAGTTTACTTCCTTCCTGTTACCCCCGATTTCGTGGAAAGAGTGATTGAAAAGGAAAGGCCCGATGGCGTATTCTTATCGTTTGGTGGACAAACCGCTTTAAATTGCGGAGTTGCGCTATACAAAGCCGGTATCTTCGAAAAATATAACATAAGAGTACTGGGAACACCGGTTCAGTCTATCATCGACACCGAAGACCGGGAAATTTTCAACAGCAAACTGGCTGAAATCGATGTAAAATACATTAAATCCGAAGCAGTAACTAATTTTGTTGATGCCAAAAGAGCAGCCAATGCACTGGGATATCCGGTCATCGTAAGGGCAGCCTATGCTTTGGGAGGCCTGGGTTCTGGCTTCTGTGACAACGACGAAGAATTGAAAGTCATTACCGACAAAGCTTTTGCTTATTCTCCGCAAGTATTGGTGGAAAAATCACTGAAAGGATGGAAAGAAATCGAATATGAAGTTGTGCGCGACCGCTACGATAACTGTATCACCGTTTGTAATATGGAAAACTTCGACCCGCTGGGTATCCATACCGGTGAAAGTATTGTGGTAGCACCATCGCAAACGCTTTCAAACAATGAATATCATAAATTACGTGAACTCGCTATTCGCATCATCCGCCACATCGGTATCGTGGGTGAATGTAATGTACAATATGCGCTGGATCCTTATTCCGAAGATTATCGGGTAATTGAGGTAAATGCCCGTCTGAGTCGCTCATCGGCATTGGCTTCGAAAGCTACCGGTTATCCGCTGGCCTTTGTAGCAGCCAAACTCGGACTGGGTTACGGACTCCCCGAATTGAAAAACTCGGTTACCAAAGATACGTCTGCATTCTTTGAACCGGCACTCGACTACATTGTATGCAAGATTCCACGCTGGGATCTGGGTAAATTCCAGGGTGTCAGTCGACAACTGGGCTCCAGTATGAAATCGGTAGGCGAAATTATGTCAATCGGACGTACTTTCGAAGAGGTAATTCAAAAAGGATTACGGATGATCGGACTCGGCATGCACGGCTTTGTGGCTAACAAAGACTTATATGCTGAAAACTTAGATAAAGAACTTTCAGAACCTACAGACAAACGTGTATTCCTGATTGCACAAGCATTGGAAAGCGGTTATTCAGTGGAAAAAATTCACGAACTAACCAAAATCGACTTGTGGTTTCTGCACAAACTGGCACGTATCAAGGAGATTGAAAAACAATTACAAGCAACAAAATCACTCAGCAATCTTTCCGATGAATTACTGAAAGATGCTAAGGTTGCAGGTTTCTCTGACTTTCAGATTACACGACTGGTCACCAAATGTAGTAACGACGAGTTGGATGATATGATCAAGATAACCCGTTCAAATCGTAAATCCAGAGGCATTGTGCCGGTTGTAAAACAAATTGACACGCTGGCAGCTGAATATCCGGCACAGACAAATTACCTGTATCTGACTTACAGCGGTGTGGCCGGCGACATGAAATATCTAGGAGATCACCGATCTGTAGTGGTACTGGGTTCTGGTGCTTATCGCATCGGTTCTTCGGTGGAATTCGACTGGTGCGGGGTAAATGCGCTGATGACTATCCGAAAAGAAGGCTTTCGTTCTGTTATGATTAACTACAACCCGGAAACGGTTTCGACCGACTACGACATGTGCGACCGTCTTTATTTCGATGAATTGAGCTTTGAACGGGTGATGGACATCATGGAACTGGAAAACCCGATGGGCACCATTGTTTCGACGGGCGGCCAGATTCCGAATAACTTAGCTTTGAAACTGGCTGCTGAAAAAGTAAATATCCTGGGTACTCAGGCAAAAGACATTGACAGGGCCGAAGACAGACATAAGTTTTCTTCCATGCTCGACGAACTGGGTATTGACCAACCCCGCTGGAAAGAGCTGACCACTTTTGAAGATGTACATGAATTCGTGGAAAGAATCGGCTTTCCTGTATTGGTACGTCCTTCTTACGTACTTTCAGGAGCTGCGATGAATGTTTGTCACGACGCATCCCAACTCGAAAACTTCCTGAAGTTAGCAACTGAAGTTTCCAAAAAACATCCGGTGGTAATTTCAGAATTCATCGAAAGGTGTAAAGAAATTGAAATTGACGCAGTAGCAAAAGACGGAGAAATTTTGCTTTATGCGATTTCAGAACATGTGGAATTCGCAGGGGTTCACTCCGGTGACGCCACGACACAATTTCCTCCACAGAAAATTTACGTGGAAACCATTCGTCGCATCAAAAACATAGCCCGTGAGATTGCAAAATCGTTAAATATCTCGGGACCGTTCAACATTCAGTTCTTAGCTAAAGACAATTACATCAAGGTAATTGAATGTAACCTGCGTTCTTCGCGCTCTTTCCCATTCGTATCAAAAGTATTGAAAATCAACTTTATCGAACTGGCAACTAAGGTAATGTTGGGCATTCCGGTAGAAAAACCGGAAAAATCAGCCTTCGATCTGGATTATGTGGGTATCAAAGCGTCGCAATTCTCCTTCCATCGTTTGCAGCTAGCCGACCCTGTACTGGGTGTTGATATGGCTTCAACCGGTGAGGTGGGCTGCATCGGAGATGATTTTTCTGAAGCCATTCTTAAATCCTTGTTATCTGTAGGATTCAGAATTCCTCAGAAAAACATCCTCATTTCATCGGGCGAGCCTAAATCAAAAGTTGAATTGTTAGATGCCTGTAAAGTACTTGCAAATAAAGGATTCAAACTATATGCAACGAGAGGCACATCCCGTTTCTTAGCTGAAAACGGTATTGAAAGCATAGCGGTTCAATGGCCGGATGAAGAAGGCGAACTGAATGTAAAACAGATGTTATCACAGAAAGCCTTCGATTTAGTCATCAACATTCCGAAAAACACAACAAAACGGGAGTTGGCCAACGATTATACCATCCGTCGAGGAGCAATCGACTTCAATATCCCCTTGCTTACCAACGCCCGGTTGGCTTCAGCTTTTATTACAGCCATTTGTACTAAATCGATGGAAGACATACAAATTAAAAGCTGGGATGAATATTGATGAACGAACTGAACTCCATATCCGCAACGCTCATACAATGGTATGAACAGTACAAACGTGACCTGCCCTGGCGGGATACGGATGATCCCTATAAAATATGGATTTCAGAAATCATACTGCAACAGACACGTGTAAATCAGGGACTTGATTATTACTATCGGTTTATCGAGCGTTTTCCGGATGTACAAAGTCTGGCCGCAGCATCTGAAGACGAAGTGTTAAAATACTGGCAAGGATTAGGTTACTATTCCCGTGCCAGAAACCTGCACAAAGCCGCTCAACAGGTTGTCAGCCGGTTTGGCGGTAAATTTCCTGATCAATATGCTGATGTACTCAGTCTTTCGGGGGTTGGAGAATACACCGCAGCTGCCATTTGTTCTTTTGCATACAATTTACCTTTTGCCGTGGTCGATGGCAATGTGTTCCGCGTGTTGGCGAGGCTATTTGGTATTGATACGCCGATTGATTCCCTTCAGGGAAAAAAGGAATTCAAACTCCTGGCAAATGAGCTGTTGGATGAGCAACATCCCGGACAACACAACCAGGCGATTATGGAATTCGGTGCTTTGCAATGCACTCCGGTCTCACCAGCCTGCGAATCATGTCCCCTCTTCACTCAATGTGTTGCATTAGCAAACGGAAGTATAGCTGTATTACCTGTAAAAACGCAAAAGATAAAAACCAGGGCCCGTTATTTCAATTATCTATTTATCAAATACACGGATAAAACTTATCTGCAAAAAAGAACTGGTAACGATGTCTGGAAAAATCTCTATGAATTTCCTTTGATTGAAGCAGACAGACTATTGGAAGAAAGCGAAATATTTCAACACAGCTATTTCAATAAGATCACAGCAGGTATTAGTTCCGGAATCAATATCAGCTTATTGTCAGCTCCACTGAAGCACGTACTGACCCATCAGCAGATATATGCGCAATGTTTTATAATCGAAATAAAAGAAGAAAGTGAATTCTTAAGATTTTTTGAAAAGACAGCAATCGAACATATCGGAGATTATGCAGTTTCAAGACTGATGGAGATACTGATTCAGAATCATATCGGATAAATCCTGATAAAGCTGCTTTAAAGCGGGAAGTTCAACCAATACTTCCAAATGTTTATTTATCACCCCCTGATCATTTCTTTTAGCCGGACCGGTTTGCGCCTGTTCAGGAGATAAGTGCATCACCTTTTCAGCAGTTTCGAGAATCAGCGGCTTCAACACCTCAAAAGGTAAATCGGCAGACTTAACCATTTCAGAAGCAATTTGATACATGTGATTAACAAAGTTACAAGCAAAAACGGCCGACACATGCAATTTCAGTCTTTGTTCCGAATTAGTCCGGTAAACCTGTTCACTGACCACATGGGCAAGCCTGAATAACTCCGTTTCTACTTCCGGAGAGGACGCCTCGATAAAAAGCGGTATTTTATTAAAATTAACTTGTTTGGCTTTCGAAAAAGTCTGCAAAGGATAAAAAACACCAAAATTTTTCTTTTTTCCCTGAAAAATATCCATTGAGACACTCCCTGCTGTATGCACGTGGATAGCATTCGTCGCAAAAGGTAATTGAACCAAGCTTTCTAAAGCATCATCACTAACGGTATAGAAATACACATCGGCATCAGCAATAATTTTATCCGTACTCGTGGTATAAGGAACAGACAACAAGGCTGCCAATTCCGAAGCCGAAGTCTTTGTCCGACTGTACACCTGCACAATTTGCTCTCCCATTTGCTGTAAAGCCAGAGAAAGATGTGTCGCAAGATTGCCTGCCCCGATGAATACTATTTTCATATTTTATTTGTCATCAGTCTACTGTCTACAGTCCATGTTTCTTGTCCGGAGACTGTTGTCTGTTAACTGTTGACTGAAATTCATACGCCTCCACAATACGCTGTACCAATTTATGCCGGACGATATCACTTTTATCAAAATCGACACGGGATATACCTTTTACATTATTCAACACCTGTAGTGCATCAATCAAACCTGACTTTTGAGAAAGTGGTAAATCAATCTGGGTAACATCACCCGTCACAATCATCTTGGTATTCAAACCCATACGGGTAAGGAACATCTTTATCTGCTGGGTAGTGGTATTCTGCGCTTCATCCAGAATAACCACTGCATCGCTCAGTGTGCGACCGCGCATAAAAGCCAGCGGAGCAATCTGAATAGTGCCATTTTCGAGGTATTCCTTCAATTTCAAAGGAGTAATCATATCCTGCAAGGCATCATATAACGGTTGCAGATAGGGATCAATTTTTTCTTTCATATCCCCCGGAAGAAAACCCAGTTTCTCTCCTGCTTCTACAGCCGGCCGGCTTAAAATTATCTTTCTGATTACTTTGCTCTTTAGTGATTTTACTGCCAACGCAATAGCGGTATAAGTCTTCCCCGAACCAGCCGGACCAATCGCAAAAAGCAAATCATGAGTACTGAAATCCTTTACCAGTTTTTGCTGATTTGCAGTCCGCGCCATGATGGATTTACCATTTACACCATGCAATATCAAATGATCGAACCTGATTTCCGCCGGCTCACTGCCTTTTACAATCTGTATAATAACCTCTTCATTAAGTGAATTGTTGTCGATACAGTATTTTTCAATTTTCTGAAGGTAATTCAGTAAGACATTTACCTTTTCCTCCTCTCCTTCAATTTTAACCGTACGTCCTCTTCCCACCATCCTCACATGAGGAAACAGGTTTTTCAGCAAATGCAGATTTACATTGTTCACCCCGAAAAAGACGAGGGTATCAGTATGTTCCGAAAGTTCAAAAATTTGTTCGAGCATTCAATCCATCTTTATACAACATTCAACAATCGGGTGATCTTATTCGCTCGACTGTTGAATGATGCGGTAAAAAATCAATAAGCGAATAACGGATACTTTGCCATGGTGGCATTCACTCTTTTACGAACAGAAGCAATAACCTCTTCGTTATCCACATTCGACAATACAGTCTCTATTAACTCAGCAATTTCAATCATCAAATCTTCTTTGGCGCCACGAGTCGTAATAGCCGGCGTACCCAAACGGATACCAGAAGTCTGGAAAGCTGAGCGACTATCAAAAGGAACCATGTTTTTGTTGCAGGTAATATCTGCCTCAACCAGCGCTTTTTCAGCTACTTTTCCGGTCAATTCCGGATATTTCGAACGCAAATCAACCAACATCGAATGGTTATCCGTTCCTCCGGAAATAATTGTAAAACCACGTGAAATCAGAGCTTCAGCAAGTACTTTTGCATTTTTCTGTACCTGAATCTGATATTCCTTGTATTCCGGTTGCAAACATTCACCGAAAGCAACTGCTTTTGCAGCAATAACATGTTCAAGCGGTCCACCCTGAATACCCGGGAACACAGCCGAGTCGAGCAAAGCCGACATCATTTTCACTTCACCTTTCGGAGTTGTCTTTCCCCATGGATTAGGGAAATCCTTACCCATCAGGATGATACCACCACGTGGTCCGCGTAAAGTCTTATGTGTGGTAGAAGTCACAATATGCGCATATTTTACCGGATTATCAAGTAACCCCGCAGCAATCAAACCAGCAGGATGTGCCATGTCGATCATGAGAATAGCACCTACTTTATCAGCGATTTCACGCATGCGTTTATAATCCCATTCACGGGAATAAGCCGAACCACCACCAACAATAAGTTTAGGTTGTTCACGCAAGGCCACTTCTTCCATTTGATCATAATCCACACGTCCGGTTTCTTGTTTCACATTGTATTCGCTGGGACGATACAAGATACCTGAACTGTTTACCAAAGATCCATGCGATAAATGTCCGCCATGTGCCAGGTTTAGTCCCAGGAACTTATCACCGGGATTTAAGCATGCCAGGAAAACAGCCGCGTTAGCCTGAGCGCCAGAGTGAGGTTGCACGTTTGCCCATTCGGCACCAAAAACCTCTTTGATACGATCGATAGCAATCTGCTCTGATTCATCCACCACTTCGCATCCACCATAATATCTTTTTCCGGGATATCCTTCAGCATATTTGTTGGTTAACACAGAACCCATCGCCTCCATCACCTGGTCGCTTACAAAGTTCTCCGACGCAATTAGTTCAATACCTTTCATCTGACGCTGCTTTTCGCGATCGATGATGTCAAAAATTAAATTGTCTCTTTTCATTTTTGTATTTATAATTTTTATCTCTACGTACTACTTACTGTCTAAAGTCTAAAGTCTTTCCGTTCTCTTAAACTATTAAATTCTTAAACTTTAAACCAATAATTAACCACTATCCACTAACCACTATTCACTATTTCTTCTTCACCGTCCATCCGAATTTTCCGATCTCCTCTCCCAATTTATAATAATGTCCGTGAGAATAAGCGATTAATTTTGCTTTCGCCATATCAAAGCTTTGGGTTTCCGGATCAATGTATTGTTTGTCTGCCTGAATATTGATCACCTCTGAGATAAACATATCGTGCGTCCCCAGCGTAATGATTTCTTTTATCCGGCACTCAATGCACAAAGGAGCTTCCTTTATAATCGGCGCATTCACCTTCTCAGCCATGACCGGTGTAAGGTTCATTTCTTTGAATTTATTATAATCTCTCCCACTTCTGACACCACACCAGTCGGCGGCAAAAGCCAATGCCTCATTTGTCAGATTGATCACAAATTCTCCGTTAGCTTTGATGATTTCATACGATTTGCGTTCACGGCGGACCGAAACATAACACATCGGAGGACTGGAACAGAGTGTTCCCAACCAGCTGATGGTTAAAACATTATATTCATCCGGAGTTTTACCACAGGAAACCAGGGCGGCCGGAAGAGGATAAATCAGAGTTCCCGGTTTCCATGAGACATGAGATTTTTCGTTCATCTGCACTATTTCTTTTTCAGTTTAATTTCATCCTGAGCAATCTCTCTTTCGCAATACCTGCATTTGAGGCGCACTTTATCACCTTCCTGAATCACATAAAAGCGGGTGGGCACGGGCTGATGATTGGTAATGCAAACCGGATTTACGCAATGCATCACATCATTGATTTCGTCACCCAACACCAAATCACGTTTTTCAATAACCTGATATTCTTTGATAATATTGATTTTTGCATTTGGGGCAATCAACGCTATTTTACTGGTTTCATCTTCAGCTAAAAAACGGTCAGAAATTTTGATAATTCCCTTCACACCCATTTTTTTACTGTCGAAATTATTACCAATGGTCAGTGGATGGTCATAATGCTTCAACCGCAGGATTGAAACCACCTGAAACAATTTATCTGCCGGAATATGATCTATTACCGTTCCGTTTCTGAGTGCCGCTACCTTTAATTCTTTTTCCATATTTCAATATTTATTCTTCCGGTTGAAACCGAAGGCTATTGATAATCATTCCACTATTCGCTATTCGTTATTAGCTATATTCAACACCTTAGACAAAATTGCTTGTCTCACATACAGCCCGTTTTGTGCCTGTCGAAAATAATAGGCCTTCTCATTTTTATCCACATCCATGCTGATTTCGTTAACACGGGGAAGCGGATGCAGTATCCTCAGATTAGGCTTGGTATGTTCGAGCATTTCATTTTGCAGTGTATACACATTCTTTACCCGTTCATATTCCATCAAATCCTGGAATCTCTCTTTCTGAACTCTGGTCATATACAAAATATCCGCATCATTGAAATTATCATTCAACTCACAGGACTCTGAGAAAGAAATATTATTTTTTCTGCAGAAAATCCGGTATTCTTCAGGAATTTTCAACTCTTCCGGTGCAATAAATTTAAAAGTCGGATTAAAATGCGACATAGCCTGAATCAACGAATGCACTGTTCTGCCATATTTCAGATCTCCTACCATGCAGATATTCATATTTTCAAGCGTACCTTGTGTCTTCAATATCGAATATAAATCCAGCAAAGTCTGAGACGGATGCTGGTTGGCTCCATCCCCGGCATTGATAATGGGTACAGGAGATACTTCCGAGGCATACCTGGCAGCCCCCTCCAGCGGGTGCCGCATTACAATAGCATCAGCATAACAACTCACCATGTGAATCGTATCATTCAAAGTCTCTCCTTTGGAGGCACTTGATGTAGCAGCATCTGAAAAACCAATAACTTTACCTCCTAACCGGATAACTGCGGTTTCAAAACTCAGTCGCGTACGGGTTGATGGCTCAAAAAACAAGGTTGCAACCACTTTTCCATCCAATGATTTTCTGTTTGGATTAGCTTCAAAATCTTTTGCAGAGTCGAGAATGGAAAGAATTTCCTTCTTACTGTAATCGGTAATCGAAACCAAGCTGTTATTCATAGGTAGTTGAATTGAAATGACACAAAATTATGAAACAAAAAAACCAACACAAATCGCAGTTGATTTACATTGGTTTACCGATAACTCCACACTTGCAACTATCTTGATTTAAAACATATAAATCCTGATGATATGTTGAATTAAACTGTTTCATACTTGCGTGCAAAGGTATTAAAAATCTATCAGAAATAAAACATATTTTTCAGGAAATAACAACTCGACTGACAACTTTTTCAAGTTTATCAAATAAGACTGTTTTATTTGCTACCGGAACGATAAAGCGGATAAAGCAACTTTCATGAAAATCCTGTATCTTAATTTGTGCCTGATACTGTTTTATTGCATTCATAACCAAATCCATAACAGGATATTCAAAAAAAATATCCATCGTACAGTCAACTGTTAATTCAATAATCTCAGCCTGCTCCAATGCATCCGAAGCCGCTTCTTTGTAGGCGGTTATAAGCCCTCCGGTACCCAGCAATATTCCACCGAAATAGCGTACAACAATAACCAACACATTAGTCAGTCCGCGAGAATTAATCTGACCAAGGATAGGTTTACCTGCCGTGCCGGAAGGTTCTCCATCGTCATTCGCCCTGTATTCTTCCCGTTCGGCGCCTAACATGTAGGCATAACAAACGTGTCTGGCGTCATAATATTCCTTTTTAAATGCAGCAAGGTGTTGTTTAATCTCATCAATATGTCTCACAGGTAAAGCAAAAGATAAAAATTTACTCCCTTTTTCCTTATAAATACCATTTGATTGCCTCTGAATAGTCAAATATGTTTCAATCATACCTCAAATTTTAATTCTCATCAAAATTACAAAATTAATAATAAAAAAATATATCTTTGTCAGTCAAAGTCAGGAGCAAATTCATGTTGCTTCATATAAAACAGCCACTATGTACGAGTCATTATTAGAATTAGACCCCGTGAGAATCAACTTCAACGCGGGAGGAATGCACGTTATCAATATCATCTTGAGTTTTGTCATGTTTGGTGTTGCACTTGGCATTAAACCTCAACAATTCAGGGAAATGATTAAAAAACCTAAATCAACGATAGTAGGTTTAATTTCCCAAATAGTAGCATTACCGCTCATAACTTTTATCCTCGTTGTCACTTTCAGCGATCTTATCACACCAACAGTTGCAATGGGAATGATTTTAGTGGCTGCTTGTCCTGGAGGTAATATTTCCAATTTCATGTCGTCGTTATCGAAAGCAAACACTGAATTGTCGGTCGGACTTACTGCTTCCACCACCATGTTGTCGGTTATAACCACTCCCGGAAATTTTGCCTTATGGGGAGGTTTGTATGTACGCTATATAAACAGACATGCTACACACGTGCTTCAACCTCTGGAAATTGACAAATGGCAGATGTTCGAAACCGTATTTATTTTATTGGGCATTCCACTGGTTTTGGGAATACTGTTTGCCCATTTTCTACCAAAAGCAACGCAAAAGATAAAAAAGCCCATTCAATATTTATCTATCGTGTTCTTTTTAGCTATGGTTGTGTTGGCATTTTCAAACAATCTAAATCTCTTCTTAAAGTACATTCTTTTCGTATTTTTTATTGTGCTTGTACATAATGCACTGGCATTAGGAACCGGTTACAGCATAGCCAAGATTTTTAAATTGCCTGATGCAGATAAACGAACATTAACAATTGAAACCGGCATTCAAAATTCGGGGCTGGGATTGGTTCTGCTTTTCAATCCCAAGATATTTCCACCTGAACTCCAATTAGGCGGCATGTTGTTTATCACAGCCTGGTGGGGTATCTGGCACATCATTTCCGGGCTGGGCATTTCAGCCTACTGGAGCCGCAAACCTGTCAAAGAATCATAATTCAATCAATTACGCAGAAATTAAATATGTCTAAAATATTTGAGAATACCCTACCCTATCTCATTGCAAAATCTTACGTGGTTTGGTCATTCAAACAATATTATGATGAAATAATCATACTGGGACTGGAAAATATACCGGAAGATGAACCTGTTATTTTTGCACCCAACCACCTGAATGCATTGATGGATGCTTTAGCAATACTCTCATTGCCACCATGTAAACAACCAAAGGTTTTTTTAAGCCGCTCTGACGTATTTAAATTACCTGAACCAGTTGTAAAGTTCATTCGTTTTGCTAAAATCATACCTGCATACAGGATTCGTGACGGATATGAAAATCTGACTAAAAACAAAAATACATTTGAAGCAGCCGATGAAGTTCTGTTACATAATGCTGCCATCTGTATCATGCCGGAAGGTGATCAGGGAACAGAACGAAAAATCAGACCATTGGTCAAGGGTATTTTCCGAATTGCCTTCAGCGCCCAGCAAAGACTACCGGAAGGTAAATCTGTAAACATAATACCTGTTGGCATTGACCTGGGAGATTTCATTCGATTTGGTCAGCACCTGATCATTCAGATAGGGAAACCTATCAAAGTTACAGATTATCTCGACAGTTATATTGAAAGCCAAGCAGTTGCCACTAACGCCATCAAACAGAAATTACAAACAGACCTCGAAGATCTGGCACTTCATCTTGGATCTGAAAAACACTACGACTGTTTTGCAACAGCCGTTGAAACTACTAACACCGCTATGATAAAGGCATTAGCGCTTAAGGATAATACCCCGAACCGTTTTCTGGCAAGAAAAAAACTTGGAAAATTGCTAATGCGTTTAGAAAAAGAGGAACCTGAAGTAACAGAACAATTAGATTCGGCATGCAAAAAGTATAAATCAGAACTGCAAAAGGTAAAAATAAGCCATAATATCCTTGAAAGATCAATACCTTCAAAGTTTAAAGTTATTATTAATTCTATCATCATTTTATTCTCTTTAGTACCTGCCTTACCCGGATTCATACTGAATGGCTTACCCTTTATTCTGTCTTCACAAGTGCCAAACATCCTAAAAATTGAATTTAAAGGATTTTACAGTTCTGTATTTTATGGTTCAGGCATCATACTTTTTCCCCTGTTTTATATTTTGCAGAGTGTTATATTCATATTAGCATTCGCTTTACCCTGGTGGTTTGTTTTTATATTAATACCCTTACATTACTTAACGGGAAAGATCGCTTTTCGTTTTTATAGAATTGTAAAATCAGCTTATTCAGATCTGAAACTTTATAGCGTTTCAAAAAAGCAGCCAAATGAACTTAAAACGTTACAAAAACTGAGACAGCAAATTACTGAAATACTTATCACTAGAGCATTTTAATTAGCAGATTCAGCATTCATTCGGCACATTCATTTCAAAACTACACAGCATGCTTGTTTTTGCGCAAAAAAAACATTATTTTTGCGCCACATAATTTTGAAATCAAACTAAAAAAATCAATAACAATTATGAGCAACACAAAAAGAGTGTACACCTTCGGGAACGGAAAAGCCGAAGGTAGTGCAACCATGAAAAATCTGCTTGGAGGTAAAGGAGCCAACCTGGCTGAAATGAACCTGATCGGTGTACCTGTACCTCCGGGATTCACCATTACCACCGATGTATGTAACGAGTACTACACGCTGGGAAGAGAAAAGGTGATTGAATTATTGAAACCTGAAGTAGAAAGCGCCATTTCCGGCGTTGAAGTTTTAATGAATTCAAAATTCGGTGATATTGAAAATCCTTTGCTTGTATCCGTTCGCTCGGGAGCCCGCGCTTCAATGCCCGGCATGATGGACACCATCCTCAACCTGGGATTAAACGACGCTGTTGTTGAGGGACTGACACGCAAAACCGGTAATCCGAGATTTGTTTGGGACTCCTACCGCCGCTTCGTTCAAATGTACGGTGACGTAGTACTGGGTATGAAACCTGAAAATAAAAACGAGCATGATCCTTTTGAATTAATCATTGAAGAACTTAAAGAAGAAAAGGGTGTACATTTAGACACTGAACTTTCTGTTGACGATTTGAAAGAACTGGTTGCCCGTTTCAAGAATGCAGTAAAGAAACAAACCGGGAAAGATTTCCCTAACTCTGCCTACGAACAATTATGGGGCGCCGTTTGTTCGGTATTCGACTCATGGATGAATGACCGCGCCATCCTCTATCGCAAGATGGAAGGTATTCCTGCCGAATGGGGAACTGCCGTTAACGTACAGGCGATGGTATTCGGTAACATGGGACAAACTTCTGCTACAGGCGTATGCTTCAGTCGTGATGCCGCCACAGGAGAAGACCAGTTTGTGGGTGAATACCTCATCAATGCACAGGGTGAAGACGTTGTTGCCGGAATACGTACACCGCAACAAATCACCAAAATCGGATCACAGCGCTGGGCCGAGCTGGCCGGTGTTTCTGAGGCCGAAAGGTTGGCACACTATCCTTCTATGGAAGAAGCTATGCCTGAAATCTATCTGGAACTCGATGCAATCCAGACCAAACTGGAAAACCATTACAAAGATATGCAGGACATGGAATTTACCGTACAGGAAGGTAAATTGTGGTTCCTGCAAACACGCAATGGAAAACGTACCGGCGCCGCCATGGTTAAAATTGCAATGGACATGTTCCGTCAGGGCATGATTGACGAAAAAACAGCCATTCTGCGTGTTGACCCGTTGAAATTAGACGAATTACTGCACCCTGTATTCGATAAGGCTGCATTGAAAAATGCCAAAGTGATTGCCAAAGGGCTGGCTGCTTCTCCGGGAGCTGCTACCGGAAAAATTGTTTTCAATGCTGATGATGCTTCTGCATGGGCTGCTGCCGGTGAAAAAGTAATTATGGTTCGTGTCGAAACTTCTCCCGAAGACTTGGCCGGTATGGCTGCTGCCGAAGGAATTCTGACTGCCCGTGGAGGTATGACTTCACACGCTGCCGTTGTGGCCCGTGGTATGGGTAAATGTTGCGTTTCGGGTGCCGGAACACTTAAAATCGACTACGCTGCCAAATCGATGACTGTTGACGGATTGGTTCTGAAAGAAGGTGATTATATTTCACTGAATGGTTCTACCGGCGATATTTACTTGGGCAAAGTTGCTACACAGGAAGCAGAACTCGATGCTGATTTCGCTGCTATCATGGAACTTTCTGATAAATATACAAGAATGTCGGTTCGTACGAATGCCGATACTCCGCACGATGCACAGGTAGCCCGCAAGTTCGGCGCAACCGGTATCGGATTATGCCGCACCGAACACATGTTCTTCGAAGGAGACAAAATTAAGGCCATGCGCGAAATGATTCTGGCTGAAAATGCAGAAGGTCGCCGCAAAGCTTTAGCAAAAATTCTTCCATATCAACAGGCCGACTTTGAAGGTATTTTCGAAGCTATGGAAGGTTGTCCCGTTACCGTTCGTTTGCTCGATCCTCCTTTGCATGAGTTTGTTCCTCACGATGAAAAAGGTCAGCAGGAAATGGCTCAGGCTATGGGTGTTTCAGCACAGACAATCAAAGAACGTGTTGATTCATTACACGAGATGAACCCGATGCTTGGTCACCGCGGTTGTCGTCTGGGTAACACTTTCCCTGAAATTACCGAAATGCAAACCCGCGCTATTCTGGGTGCAGCGCTGAACCTGAAAGCAAAAGGTATTGCCGCAATTCCTGAAATCATGGTTCCTCTGGTTGGTATCAGCCATGAATTTATCATGCAGGAAAAAGTCATCCGTGAAACAGCAGCTAAATTATTTGAAGAAAAAGGCGATAAAGTTGAATTCAAGATTGGAACCATGATTGAAATTCCACGTGCTGCTCTGACTGCTGAAAAGATTGCTGCAAGGGCCGAATTTTTCTCATTCGGAACCAATGACCTGACTCAGATGACCTTCGGCTACTCACGCGACGACATCGCAACTTTCCTTCCAATCTATTTAGATATGAAGATATTGAAAGTAGATCCGTTCCAGGTACTCGATCGCAACGGTGTAGGTCAACTCGTAAAAATGGCAACAGAAAAAGGCCGCTCCGTTCGTCCTGATCTGAAAGTAGGTATTTGCGGTGAGCATGGTGGTGAACCTTCATCTGTAGAATTCTGCCATATGGTTGGACTGAACTACGTAAGTTGTTCTCCTTTCCGTGTTCCGATCGCGCGACTTTCGGCTGCACAGGCTGCCATTAAACATGCTTGATTAAAAGCTAACCGGGAGTAATCCTGTATCATAAATCCGAAGCCAATTATCCCCAAAGGATAGTTGGCTTCGCTGTTTTTATTATCTGTTTTCAACTTTTTTTAAAGAAATTTCATTTTTAACCTTAATTAAAGAAATTTTTCCGTATTCATATTCAGCCACTTGACTCAAAATACACTCTAAATACCATGATATAAGGGACATAGACCAAAAACAAAGCATTGTTATATAAAACAAATAAAGTACTTTTGTAGTATCAAAATGAATAATTAAAACATTTTTATAAACAACGGCAAATTAGTTTGAAAATAACAGTCAGAATATTTACGTGTGCAATTTACATTTATAAACAACAAATATGAAAAAGTATTTAATTAAGGTGAATCAGAACCAGTATGAGGTGGAAGTAGTCGAAGTAAAACAGGGTGCAACAGTACCTGTCGAAACCAGGAGAACAACCGAAACTCCTAAATTGAAGACAACCCTTTCAGAAACAAAGGTTAAGGAAAACAATACTCCCCAAAACGGTAAAAAGGTAATTGCTCCAATGCCGGGCAATGTAATGAAAGTATTGGTATCGCCGGGCGAACAAGTGAAAAAAGAACAAAAACTGTTGGTTTTTGAATCCATGAAAATGGAAAACGAACTTACCTCCCCATTCGAAGGTACTGTGATGCAGGTAAACACATCAGAAGGAGCTGTCATGGCAGCCGGCCAGCTATTGCTCGTTATCGCATAAATTTTCTGAATTATTATTTCAACACACTGATATTTTACAAAAATGGCTAAAGTAAGAATTACCGAAACCGTGTTGCGCGATGCACATCAATCGCTGATAGCAACCCGCATGAGAACAGAAGAAATGTTACCAATCATTGAAAAGCTGGATGATATTGGTTATCATTCGCTGGAAGCATGGGGAGGTGCAACATTCGATGCCTGTATTCGCTTTCTGAATGAAGATCCCTGGGACAGGCTACGGAAAATAAAGGCTTTGGCAAAAAAGACTCCTCTGCAAATGTTACTCAGAGGCCAAAATCTGCTGGGTTATAAACATTATGCCGATGATGTGGTTGAGTATTTTGTTCAAAAGGCAATTGCCAACGGCATGGATATTATCCGCATCTTTGACGCCCTGAACGATCCACGGAACATAGAAACAGCTATCAAGGCCTGTATCAGGGAAGGAGGGCATGCCCAGGCCTGTATTTCATATACGACAAGTCCGGTACACAGCCTGGAACTTTTCGCAAAAGATGCTAAAACACTGGAGAATATGGGCGCCCATTCCATCTGCATCAAAGATATGGCCGGACTGCTGAAACCTTATGATGCATACGAATTAATCCGGGCCATCAAATCATCGGTAAAAATTCCGGTTCAGCTACACACGCATTATACAAGTGGCGTCGCCTCTATGACTTTATTAAAAGCCATTGAAGCCGGTGTGGATGTAGTCGACACAGCCATTTCACCCATGGCATTGGGGACTTCTCAGCCAGCCACCGAGCCTTTGGTTGCTTCTTTGCAGAACACAGCATGGGACACAGGTCTGGACCTTGTCAAACTGAGTGAGATAGCCGAATATTTCAGACCGATGAAAGAAAAATGGATTGAAACCGGCCTGCTCGATACCAAAGTGATGGGTGTTGATGTCAACGCGTTGATTTATCAGGTTCCCGGAGGTATGTTGTCGAATCTGGTATCGCAGTTGAAACAAGCCAATGCTGTTGATAAATATGAAGAAGTGCTGAAAGAAGTACCACGGGTACGTGAAGACTTCGGTTATCCTCCGTTGGTAACACCATCGAGCCAGATTGTAGGAACACAGGCTGTATTCAATGTGCTGACAGGTGAACGCTACAAAATGATACCCAAAGAATCAAAAGGAATCGTAAAAGGAGAATACGGAAGAACACCTGCTCCAATCTCTGAAGAAATCAGAAAGAAGATATTGGGTGATGAAGAACAAATTACCTGCAGACCTGCTGATTTAATAGAACCGGAACTTGAAAGCACTCGTGCAAAAATTGCTGAATATATGATTCAGGATGAAGATGTCCTGACATACGCACTCTTGCCACAAGTAGCTGAGAAATTTTTCAAACTCCGCAAATCGGGGGAATTGAACAAACCGGAAGTACAACAAGAACCAGTTAAAACACAGGAACAAAAA
>JARKQF010000084.1 GCA_029973975.1 Paludibacter sp. | reverse complement strand
CCCCAAGCTAATTAAGGTAGCTGTACTTTGGCATCTGAAAGGAATTATGACTTCAAAGTCTTTACAAAAACTTCGTATAAGATTAACTAAGCTCCAACCGGCAAGAGTACTACCCCCATTTGAATAAATGAAAAGACTTATTTTTTCGACATCTCCAATTGTGTCCAAATGATTAGCAAATGGAGCTAGAATATCTGCACCAATATTTGTTTCTGCATTTTGCCGGTCGCTTGTTATGTAAACGAGGAGTTTTGAGTTTCTCAACTCCTCAAGTTTTTTGTAATCATCGAGCCTTTCATTTTTCATAATAGTTTTCTTTTTATTGTTGTGTGCAATAGCTTTAAAAGATACCTTCGAATCAATAACCCTAATTACTTCCAACTTCAATACTGTTTATTATTACAAATCAGTAACGTCCGATAATCATTTTTATTAAGTTCAATACTTAGATTTCTCTCTTTTTACAAAAAAGACAATCAAGGATTTAACTTATAGTAAAAAAGATGTAACAATTTTATGCGAATAAATTCACTTCTTCTTTCGTGATGGGATTTCCACCCAGAATGATTAGTCTTTCTACAACATTTCTCAACTCCCGAATGTTCCCGTTCCAGCTTTTTTGTTGCAACAAGGCAACCGCATTGTCCTCAAATCTTTTCAGCTGTGTACCCTGTTCAGTGCAAATTAGTCCGGCAAAATGATCTACCAGCAATGGAATATCTTCTTTCCTGTCATCGAGATCCGGAACATGAATCGGAATGACGTTCAACCGGTGATACAGATCTTCCCGGAAATTTCCTTTTTCAATTTCAGCTTTTAAATTTTTATTCGTCGCAGCAAAAACCCGCACATTTACTTTGATACTTTTATCACTTCCCACACGTGTCAACTCGTTTTCCTGCAATACGCGAAGTACTTTCGTTTGTGCCGACAGGCTCATATCTCCAATCTCGTCGAGGAAAATAGTTCCACCATCTGCCTGTTCGAATTTACCAATGCGTTGTTTTATAGCTGATGTAAATGATCCTTTTTCATGCCCGAACAACTCACTTTCAATGAGTTCCGAAGGAATTGCAGCACAGTTTACCTCCACAAAAGGAGCTCCGGCACGGTTACTCTTTTCATACAGTAAACGGGCGACAACCTCTTTTCCCGTTCCGTTCGAACCGGTAATCAGCACCCGGGCATCTGTTGGCGCTACCCGCTCGATCATTTCCCGGACTTTCTGTATGGCAGACGACTGACCGATCATCTGGTGTTTTGTTGCCACTTTTTTCTTCAGAATCTTTGTTTCAGTAACCAGCGTACTCTTATCTAACGCGTTTCTCACGGTTATCAGGAGTCGATTAAGGTCAATCGGCTTTTCAATAAAATCAAAAGCTCCTTTTTTAATACATTCTACCGCTGTTTCGATATTACCGTGCCCTGAAATCATCACCACAGGCGCCTCCACCTCTTTTTCTTTCAATGCAGAAAGCAACTCAATTCCATCCATCTCAGGCATCTTAATGTCCGAGAAAATTACGTCAAACAGCTGGTTACAAGCCATATCGAGTCCCTGCTTTCCGTTTTCAGCCAACAACACCTGATGTTTCTCAAATTCCAGAATGTCCTTCAACGTATTTCGGATACTTCGTTCGTCGTCAATGATTAATATTTTTGCCATGATTCAGCCTTGTGTTTTATAAATCAAATCCAATGTCCGACCTGAAATACTTCTTATCGTACTCAATTATTTTTGCATTTTTAAATGACTGAGCAAGCGCCTCTTCTTTCGTCTTTCCATAAGAACTAATTGTCATTACCCTTCCCCCGGATGTAACTATATTCCCATCTTTGGATGCCGTTCCTGCATGAAAAACGATACTTTCATCAATTTTATCCAGACCGGATATTACCTTTCCTTTCTCATAACCTTCAGGATACCCTCCCGAAACAAGCATCACCGTTACGGCTGTACGCTCATCAAATTCAACTGTTTTTTCGTTCAGGTTACCTTCAGCAACACCTTTCAGCAAATCCACCAAATCCGTTTTCAGTCGCAACATCACTACTTCTGTTTCCGGATCTCCCATACGAGCATTATATTCAATTACATAAGGTTCATTACCCACTTTTATCAGCCCGAAAAAAACAAACCCTCTGTAAATAATTCCTTCACTGTACAACCCCTCAATTGTAGGCTTGACAATACGCTCCTCAACTTTTTGCATGAATACCTTATCAGCAAAAGGAACCGGAGAAACAGCGCCCATACCGCCTGTATTCAGACCTTTATCCCCTTCACCTATACGTTTATAGTCTTTTGCTTCAGGTAGAATCTGATAATGTTTCCCATCTGTAATCACAAACACAGAACATTCAATCCCGGAAAGAAATTCTTCAATCACCACGGTTTTACTGGCAGCACCGAACTTTCCTTCAAGCATGCTCTTCAATTCCGCAATTGTTTCATCCAGATTATTTAAAATCAGCACTCCTTTGCCCGCAGCTAATCCATCCGCTTTCAAAACATAAGGAGCCTGCATCGTTTTCAGGAAATCAACACCTTCCTGTAAATTCATACTGGTTACACTCAGGTATTTTGCCGTTGGGATATTATGTCGAAACATAAATTGCTTGGAAAAATCCTTACTTCCTTCAAGCTGAGCCCCAACTTTATCCGGACCAATCACCGGAATTCCTTTCAGATCGTTATCCGCTTTAAAGAAATCAACAACACCTTTTACCAAGGGGTCTTCCGGCCCTACAACCACCATGTCGACTGCATTCTCCAGCACAACCTCCTTTATCGATGGAAAATCATCCGCAGCAACAGGTAGATTTGTCCCTACTGTAGCCGTTCCGGGATTTCCCGGAGCAATAAATAATTTGTTTAATGCCGGACTTTGAGCCATCTTCCAGGCAAGCGCATGTTCACGTCCTCCTGAACCGAGAAGTAATATATTCATGTTGGTTATTTGATTTTGAACACAAAAGTAATATTTTATCGGGGCATTTACAATTCTGTATTAATTTATAAACACCAAATTCCAATCCCTGAAATAGTTGAACAGGCTCAACAGTATACTATAATGATTAAACTAGTTGGAATTATTGTTTTGCTGATATTCTTTATAAACGTATTCTTTCCAGTCTTTCATGTTCAATCCGGTCTTTTGCTTAATAGCCCTTTTCATGGTGTCAATAGAACCAAACCCGCATTTCTCTGCAAGTTCCTTTTGTGATACTTTGCCTTCTTCAATTATCGTATCCTTTACTTCGTTAAGCCGGAATTGATTGATATATGTACAAAAGTTCTGATTGTAAAAAAAATTTATAGAGGTAGAAACATAAGTACGGTTTGTTCCTAACATTTCAGCAACATCCTGAATTGTCAATTCAGGGTTCGTGTACATTTTCTTTTCCTTTAAAATCAAATCCAGCTTTTCAGCTATTTCACGAAGTTGTTCGACGTTTTGTCTGGAATTATTCTCTTGCGACTTTTCTTTTAAACAAATAGGTCTCCTCTTCTTATTCTTATTCCGGATAATAACCAAGACTGCACTAAATAACAGGGTTAAGGCAACAGTAAGTTGAACTGGTTGTAACATAAACAAGATAATTTTACAGCTATTAAACTAAGATTCTTTAAACAAACAAAATAGCACTCCGCCATCAGTTTCCTACGCAAAATTAATATTTTTGTGTTAATTATTAATCAGTTTGCAAATTATAATGTTATGTTTTTACTTTTTGCCTGCATTTTTTTACAGTTTACGCAAAAACATATAAATCGGATCCTTCAGTAAAAAAATATTTTAGTTCAAATGTAAGAAATCCGGACTTTATCCGTCATAATAGTGTATGGAAAAAACACAATTTACAAATCAAATATTATCATTGACAGACAAACTGTTCCGTCTTGCTAAATCAATTTTGCGAAACGAGGATGCAGCGCGGGATGCTGTTCAGGATCTGAATTTGAAATTGTGGGAAAAAAGAATTCAGTTGAATCAGGTCGAAAATATTCCGGCTTTCGTGATGCGATCAATGCGAAATCAATGTTTGGACATGATCAGACAAAAACATGAAAACAGCGAATTAACAACAGAAATAATACATGATGGCTTAACTCCATACGAACGTGCGGAACAAAAAGATATGGCAAAAAGGGTATGTCAGATGATTGACAGCCTGCCCGAGCTACAACGGACGATTATCAGGATGAGAGACGTAGAGGGGATGGAATTAAAAGATATAGCTTTTGTAGCTGGTATAAGTGAAAATGCAGTAAGTGTAAACCTGTCGAGGGCAAGACAAAAAATCAGAGATCAACTTTTAAAAGAGACTAAACTTGTGGAGGAAAAAATATGGAACACCTGAATAAAATTTTAGATAAGTACTTTAAAGGCGAGACATCTGCAGACGAAGAAAGAATTCTGAAACTCTACTTCAAATCGGACCAAATTGCTCCTGAGCACGTGGCATTCAAACCTTTATTTGATGCTTTTACACTCGAAGCCGCTGAAACAATGGCAATCAAACAGCAAAATAGAACCAGGCAATTCTTCCTACAGAAATGGATTTATGCCGGTAGCGGAGTAGCTGCAGCTGTTCTTCTGGCGTTGTGGCTTTTCGGCTCACCAGCTTTTCAGGGTGATTATGCTATTGTAAACGGAACACGCATCAACGACCATGAGCTGGCACAACAACTGGCGCAGGCAAAGATTAATAAAGTAGGACAAATACTGGGAGACAAGCTCCAACCACTTGAAAGCATTCAAATGGTAAAAAATAGCCTGAAACCGGTTAAAAAGATGGGTGAAATCAAAACTGAAATCAACAGCATCAAGCAAATGCTTATCATCGAATAAATTAACATTGGACTAAGAATAATTAAAAACAAACAACAATATGAAAAAAACAATATTATTACTTGTTAGCCTGCTTTTCACAGCAATAACAATACAAGCACAATCCTTACAGAAATTTTACGATAAATATGCCGACGATGAACGGTTTCAATATGTATCCATCAACAGGGGGATGATTAATCTGGGCTCTATCGTTAGCGGCATTTCCAAATCCGACCAGAAAAATCTTTCCAAATTAAATGGGTTAAAGATTCTGACGCTTGAAGCTGCATCAGAATCTGTTATTATGAGGAATACAATCCGGGAGATTGAACAAATTGTGTCAAATGGAAAATTCGAATCGGCAGTTGAAGTTCGTGATAAAGGAGAAAGGGTCAACATCTATTATCGGGTAACCGGCAATGATAATGCTGACATGCTGATCATTACAAAAGAGCAGAATGAGTTCAACTGCATCTGGATAACCGGGAAAATGACCAAAGAAGAAATGATGGATACATTTTCTTCTCAAAATATTCAGGGGAAACCGTTGGCCGTAGTAAGTTCGGCAACATTTTTGCTGATGATTTAATCCATACCATTTTTTATTTAACTTTTTGATTTTTTTTGACTCAAACCATCTGGCATAGCGTTGCCGGATGGTTTGTTCTTTCTTGCACCAATTGTTCCACATAAAAAATCATTTTTTGCACCTCCGTTTAAGAAAGTCACCTTAATTTTGTTGTGTGTTAATCACACGCAGATTTGAGCTCTGCTTAATTTAATATTATGAAACGAACATGAACTAATTTTATCGTATGAAAAAACTTGTACTATTTTTTACTCTCTCTGTTTATTGTGTTGCTTCTTCCTTCAGCTATTCATTAACTATCACCGAATCGGGTGGTTGGTTCGAAACGGTTTATGCCAAGTGGCTTCCGACAGAAGAAGCAGATTCATATAATGTGTACTATAGCGGAGAAGGCCTCAACAATAAAAAAGCCGACACGCAATTAATAAGAAACTACGGTTCATACTACCGGGTTGATGTTCCGGGTCTCAAAGCCGGGAATTACACCCTGAAAGTGGTGGCAGTAGTTGATGGCAATGAAACCACGGAAAGTACTACCGGCATATTAACTGTAATTGCCTTCGATCGTACCGGTTTCACATTTTCAAATGGCAGAATTCCTGGCGCTTATAAAGCTGATGGAACACCAAAAGACAATGCCGTAATTATATACATTACCGAGAGCACCAAAAACACCATTTCAATGGAGGTTACCGGTGCAAATACTAATCCTTGTATCGGACTTCAGGCCATCATAGATGGTTTCAAAAAAGGAAAAGATAACAGACCGCTGATCGTTCGTATAATCGGACAAATAACTGATCCGGCTGATTTGTATAATGGTGACATTGTTATTGAAAATTCGAATAATTCTTCAGGTTTTATCACTATTGAAGGTATTGGTGACGATGCTGTTGCCGACGGTTGGGGAATCAGAATTAAAAATGCATCCAATATTGAAATCCGCAATATCGGAACGATGAATTGTAATAGCAGTGAAGGAGACAATATCGGATTGCAACAAGAAAATGACTATATCTGGGTGCACCATTGTGATTTCTTCTATGGGCATGCAGGTAGTGACGGCGACCAGGCTAAAGGTGACGGAGCATTGGATTGTAAACGTTCGACCTATGTTACTTTCTCCTATAATCATTTCTGGGATACGGGGAAATCTAATTTAGTAGGATTGAGTGAAAGTTCAACTTCAGGGTTATTTATCACTTTTCATCACAATTGGTTTGATCACTCAGACTCGCGTCATCCACGGGTAAGGTTTTATTCAGCCCATGTTTATAATAATTATTATGATGGGATTTCTAAATACGGTGTAGGTTCAACCATGGGGTCGTCTGTTTTTGTGGAGGCAAATTATTTCCGCAATTGCAAATATCCTATGCTGACTTCCATGCAAGGTTCTGATGTATATGATGAATCAAAACAAGCCAACGATTATACTAATATGCCTACTTTTTCGAAAGAAGATGGCGGAACCATCAAGGCTTTCAATAATTACATGACGGGACAGCGCAGGTTTGTGGCTTATGGGGCATCCGGTTTTCCAAATTCAACTGTTGATTTTGATGCTTACATGGCTACCAGCCGCGAAGAAACAGTACCTTCAGCCGTAATATCATACAGAGGCTCCAACATTTACAATAATTTCGACACGAACCCTTCGGTGATGTATGCTTATACTCCCGATAGTCCGGAAGCCGCCCGCGACAAAGTAGTACAGTTTGCAGGGCGTATGCATGGAGGTGATTTCAAATGGACATTTAACAACGCGGTAGATGATACTTCGTATGATGTAAATCCAGCACTTAAGTCAGCGTTGACAAGTTATAGAACCAAGCTGGTGAGTATCCAAGGTGAAGATACTCCTGTTGGCGGTGGAGACGATAATAATGGCGGCGGGGATAACAATGGAACCATCAATCCGGGCACGACGGTACATAACTTTACGCTTTCCGGCAAAACAAGCTCTTATTTTAATATTACCGGTAATCTCTCAGACTCGAAAGGAACAGTTAATTATGCCGGGCTGGTACTCAGCATCTGCCTGAAAATAGAATCTTCTACTTCAGTTTCCTTCTCAACCACAAAAGAAGCAATCGTTACGCTGATATTCAATGATGGATTTAATGGGAAAATACGAATTAACGGGACAGATTATAACGCTTCTAACGGGGTATTAACAGTGACATTAAATGCAGGAAATCATGTGATAACGAAAGCTGACACCTGTAACCTGTACTATATCGGAGTACAACAAGACACAACATCGGCTACGGATATTATACGCGATGCCCAAATCAGAATCTATCCAAATCCGGTTACCGATCAGATTCATGTACTAACAGATTCACCTATCAAGCGTATTACTTTATTTAATTTAACAGGAGCAATGATAATACAAGCTGAAGGAAACAATGCAGGAATTCTGGATGTAGACCATTTAAATAGTGGCACTTACCTAATCAGAACACAAACAACAGAAAGAATATATAATCAGAAAATCATCAAAAAATAGTTTAAAGAAAGCATTTTAGCTTAAAACAGCTTTGTTATCATAAACAAGGCTGTTTTAAGTTGAAATACCTCATTTCAAAATCTTAAACTTCCAGATTAACCCGATTGAGGCATTATGTTCATAGCCAAAACCCGAATTAGGGTATAACCGATAGATACCCGGCCGGTAATTCAGTCCCAGGTGAAAATGTTTTTTGAGTCTCCATTGTATATTTAAATTCAAACCCAACATCCCTTGCTGTTTCTCCCGTGAATAATAATCAACAGATTGCTCAACATCGCCATCAGGAGAAAACCAGTCTATATGATGGTATCTCCAGTCGTTTTTGTTAAATGAAAGTCCGTAACCCAAAGAAATGTTTTTCAACCTTATATTATCTGAAATTGAATAGTATTCAGCATTCATGGATTCATAAGAATAAAAATACTCTAATGGCAAAAGCAAGGGCATAGGAAAATCAATTAAGAATCCATAATTAAGACTCACAAATTTGTTATTCTTATAATTGTAATCAGCACCTAAGTCAGTGCCAAAAAATCCAACACTTTGTTTCCTTCCTTCATTAATAGGACTCATG
The DNA here is from genome assembly GCA_029973975.1 of Paludibacter sp. Taxonomy (GTDB): domain Bacteria; phylum Bacteroidota; class Bacteroidia; order Bacteroidales; family Paludibacteraceae; genus Paludibacter. Next base: position 32,049 of record JARKQF010000084.1, on the reverse strand, counting down.
CTAAACCAATTAAAAAACGGAATTGAATAATTGAGATAAAGCTGACCTTTCCGTTGTGGTAAGAATTTTTCCGGCTTAGGGTTGGAAGTCTTAAAATCCAGATAAAATTCTTTTTGGTAAGCATATTTTTTAGGAGAAAAGTGGTCTACAATTAACCCTATTCCATAGTTATATACATTAAACCACAGAGTACTTGATAAACGTGGACTCAGTATAAAGGTCTTCTCTAGAGAATCCTGTTTAGCCTCAATTATTAATGGTTCCGGACCTCTTTTTACCAATATACCCTGTTTTTCATTGACAGCTAAATCAAAGTTTTCATACTTGATTCGGGTTGGTTTATCGGTATAAACGGTCAGAATAGTATACTCGTTATTCAAAAGTGTAGCACAGGAATGGAGCAAAAACACCAACAAGATAAATATCAGATTCTTCATGTATGTATTGATTCAGTAATTGTACAAATGTAAAAAAATATTACAAAAAAACAGCATACAACCTAAATTGCATGCTGTCTTTTCTGATACCTTTCTATATTTATTGGCAAATCGTACATCCTTCGCATTTCGACAACTCACCTCTCAGTCTCTTCTCTACCAACATTTTCATACGGTCGGCAAGTGCGGGAATACGAATGTTATCGATGACATCAGCAGTAAAGGCAAACATCAGCAGTAATCTTGCTTCTTCATAAGGAATACCACGGGTACGCATGTAAAACATAGCCTGCTCGTCGAGTTGCCCAATGGTTGCGCCATGCGAACACTTCACATCATCGGCATAAATCTCAAGCTGAGGTTTGGTACGCATCTTCGCAGTACGATTCAGCAGGATATTCCGGTTGGTCTGATAAGCCCGTGTTTTCTGCGCATCTTTAGCAACATAGAGCCTGCCGGTAAATGCTCCTTTTGAAACATCATCCAACACGTACTTAAATAACTCATTCGAATGGCAGTTCGGCATGTTGTGCAATACAGAAGTGAAATTATCCACCTGTTGTTTTTTGTCCGCGATTACCATTCCACACAGTTCTGTTTCACAGTTTTCACCATTCAGTGCAATTTCAATACTGTTACGGGTCAAGCCGTTATGCAGGGTTATGACATTACTCAGCACATTCGATGAAGCCTGCTGCTCGACCAGTAATGTAGATAAATTGGTCGTTTTGATATGGGTGTTCTCCAGTTTATAATGCTCGTAAGTGGCATTTTCAGCTACAAAGACCTCTGTAACCCGGTTGGAGATAAAGCGTACATCGTCAACGGTATGGTCGCAAACCAACAATTGTGCTTTTGCACCCTCTTCGAGGATGATGAGGTTATGCGCATTGGCCATAAAATCGACATCAGCGCGCATGATGTTAACCAACTGAACGGGCCGGTCGAGCTGCACATTTTTCGGCACGTACATAAAGAAACCGTCTTGCGCAAAAGCTCCGTTAAAAGCAACCAAACCATCCTGTTTTTGCGTCGACAAGCGACCGTAATATCGGGCTACCAGATCAGGATATTTTTCCGCAGCGTCTTTCAGGCTACAAACAATCACTTTTTCAGGTAAATCGGCATTTTGTTCGTTGTATTCCGGATAAAAAGCATCGTTCACCACAAAGTACAGATAAGATTGAATTCCCGGCACATCACATTTAAAGGCCTGATAAGGGTCCACCGGGAAATCGAGACGTCTCACATTCAGTCCGTAATCCAGCGAAAGCATTTCTTTCAGATCGGTATATTTATAGTCTTCGAGTTTGGTTGTCGGAAAACCCAGTTTTTCAAACAAAGCAAAAGAAGCATCACGCGATTTATTCATCACGGGTGCCGCATATTGCTTTATCAGCGAATGATGGGCTTTGTACAAATCAATATATTGTTTTTCCATGCAAGCAAATTTTGTTATCGTTTAAACCGCAACCTCCTGTTTAATCCAGTCATAACCCCTGGCTTCCAATTCCAGTGCCAGTTCTTTACCTCCGGATTTCACAATTCTTCCATCGTATAACACATGTACATAATCAGGAATGATGTATTCAAGCAGACGCTGATAGTGCGTAATCACAATGGTTGCATTTTCAGGTGATTTCAGTTTATTAACGCCATGAGCCACAATACGAAGCGCATCGATATCCAATCCCGAGTCCGTTTCATCTAAAATTGCTAATTTAGGTTCGAGCATGGCCATCTGGAAGATTTCGTTTCTTTTCTTCTCTCCTCCTGAAAAGCCCTCGTTCACAGAACGGTTGGTGAGTTTGTTATCCATTTCAACCAATGCTTTCTTCTCACGCATGATCCGTAGAAAATCGGTAGCCGATATCGGAGATAATTCTCTGTATTTACGTTGTTCATTGATAGCCGTACGCATGAAGTTGACCATACTTACACCTGGGATTTCCACCGGATACTGGAAACTCAGGAAAATACCTTCGTTAGCACGTTCTTCTGGTGCAAGTTCCTGTAAATCTTTCCCTTCGAAAACAATGCTTCCCTGGGTCACTTCAAATGCAGGGTTACCGGTAATAACTGAAGAAAGTGTCGATTTTCCGGAACCATTTGGTCCCATGATGGCATGAATTTCACCGGGTTTTACCGACAAACTCAGCCCCTTCAATATCTCTTTGCCATTGATGCTGGCGTGCAGGTTTTTTATTTCTAACATGAGGTTATTTAATATTTATATATTTACTATTTACTTTGAAGTCATAACATTAACCAGTTTTTCGCTTTCAGTTTTCAGTTTTTCGCTATTAACCCACTGAACCTTCCAACGTTATCTGCAGCAGTTTCTGCGCTTCTACCGCGAATTCCATCGGCAACTTATCCACCACTTCCTTGGCGTAACCGTTTACAATCAGCCCGACAGCATCTTCAGTAGAGATACCCCGTTGGTTACAATAGAAAATCTGATCTTCGGATATTTTGGAGGTAGTGGCTTCGTGTTCAACAATAGCCGATTCGTTGTTGACTTCCATATAAGGGAAAGTATGAGCGCCACATTTATCGCCCAGCAACAAACTGTCGCACTGCGAAAAATTACGTGCGTTCTCGGCATTAGCCCCGACTCTTACCAAACCACGGTAGCTGTTCTGACTTACTCCTGCGGAAATACCTTTCGACAAAATATGCGAACTGGTATTTTTCCCCAAGTGAATCATTTTCGTTCCGGTATCAGCCTGTTGATGATGATTAGTCACCGCTACCGAATAAAACTCAGCAGACGAATTATCTCCCTGAAGAATACAGGAAGGATATTTCCAGGTAATAGCCGAACCGGTTTCAACCTGTGTCCAGGAAATGTGTGAGTTTTCACCTTTACAAATTCCCCTTTTGGTGACAAAATTATAGATGCCGCCTTTACCGTCTTTGTCGCCCGGATACCAGTTCTGAACAGTTGAGTACTTCACATCTGCATTTTTCATCGCCACAATTTCAACAATGGCAGCATGCAGTTGATTTTCGTCGCGTTGCGGAGCTGTACAGCCTTCGAGATAGGAAACATAGCTATCCTCGTCAGCCACGATGAGCGTTCGTTCAAACTGACCGGTATTGACTGCGTTAATACGGAAATAGGTCGATAATTCCATCGGGCAACGTACGCCTTTCGGGATATAAACAAAAGAACCATCACTAAAAACCGCACTGTTAAGCGCAGCAAAGAAATTATCGGTATGAGGCACCACTGTTCCCATGTACTTTTTCACCAGATCGGGGTGGTGTTCCACCGCTTCACTGAATGAACAGAAAATAATGCCCATTTCAGCCAGTGTTTCTTTAAAAGTAGTTTTTACTGAAACCGAGTCCATCACCGCATCTACAGCGATGCCCGACAAGGCCTTCTGTTCTTCCAGCGGAATACCCAATTTATCAAAAGTCGCCAGCAGCTCAGGATCTACTTCATCCAGACTCTGGGGAGCGTTCTTACGGGGAGCCGCAAAATAAGAAATCGACTGATAATCGATTTCAGGAATATTCAAATGCGCCCATTCCGGCATTTTCATTGTCAGCCAGTGGCGATATGCTTTCAGCCGAAACTCCAGCATCCATTCCGGTTCATTTTTCTTGGCAGAAATCATCCGAACCACTTCTTCATTCAACCCCACCGGAATCACTTCCGTCTCAATATCGGTTGTGAATCCATACTTATATTCGCTTTGCGTTACTTCGTGTATAATTGTATCTGACATAATCTTATAAAATTGACTGCAAATTTAATAAAAATCGCATAGGTACGGAAATAACACAAGATGAGGCGATTTTGTTTAATGTTGTTGACTTAATTGTGTTTCTTTAAATTAAATCAACATGTTACCCGATTTATTGAGGTTATGGAACTCTCGATGAACTAAAAAATAAATTATAATCTTATGAAATTTATCTTGATTCCATTTTGCAGGATTATTAATGATATAATGAGCAATCCGGTTATATGCATGTTCGTTTCTGATAATTATTTCGTAGCAGTTGTGTTGCCATACAACACATCCGATATTGATCAAATAAAAAAAGCAGACGTGCTTTAGGATAATCACACGCCTGCTTTCAAAGAAAAGGTTTAAGGTGTTTCAGAAAAAAGATGTATGTTTTTGATCAATCATGGGCATCTTTCTTTTTCTGAGTCGGAAATCAATCGTTTATCTATATACATTTTCCCTTAATTTAACAGCAGTCTTGAGGTAAAAACATGTGTCGCATCCTGTGACAATACACGGATGAAATAGATTCCCGATGACAATTGTCCCCGGTCGAACACGGTGGTCGATTGTATTACCGGCTCTATAAGTACCGGTTTTCCACTGATGTCGAACACAGTCATTTTATATGTTTTGCTCATGTCGATATTCGGTAAATCGACTATAAAACGGTCTGTCGCTGGCTGTGGATATACGAGCGCCTGTAACTGTACCGGATTGTACACAGAGGATGCCGGACAAGTGGTAGTTTTCACCGTAAATTTGTTTCCTGAGGGGGCATCGTACTCGTAGCAGGTAGATTGCGTTATACCCGTGACATCCACCGACTGTGGATTCGCGTTTTTACTGAAAATTACGTTCACACTGGTGATGCTTTCGGGGAAAGTATAACTAAACCAGTTATTCCCCACGTCATTCATCAACTGTCCCGGCCAGACGTCAAAGACATCCCCTCCCGCATTCCAGGCCCAAAGATGAACGCCTGCAGTGCCCCAATCGCCCGGACGTTTAAAGGAAACCGTAATACCACCCGGCTGTGGTTCGGGATCAGGCAGATTGGTGCTAATGTTGATTTTATAATCCTGACCATTATTATTATCCCAGGTATTGTTTCCGTGGTTAATGACGAAATTAACGGCTGAGACTTTCTGAGCTGCATTATTAAACGGACCAAGTGTTACCTGCCATTGGTCGCCAACCTTTACAAAGGGTGTTTCGAGAGCTGATCCGGTTGTTGCAGTAGTGCCTTCGGGACGATAAGCCATGTATGGAGTTGTCCAGCTACCACCAACCCCGTTCACACCCCAATGTAACTTACTGGAAGCTGTTGCGGTAGTACACGTAATTACAATTAAACTATCCTGGTTGGGAACCTCAGGCGACCAACTCACACCGCCTGTACCACCGCCTGTATCTCCATCACCATTACCCACATACACATGCTGAATCGGTGTTCTGAACACATTTCCCTTTGAGTCGACCGCTTCCACATAGTAATCAATCAACACATCTTTTTGACCGGTAATTTCAGCATAACACAAATCTGCTTTTGCTTCCGGCAAAATGAAAAAGTTCAATTCACCATCACCAGTCGGATCGGCAGCCATCGGACGGCGGTTCATTTCGATCTCTTGCCAGGGACCAACTTCACTCCCACCAGCATAGGTGTCATTCTGAATACTTTCCACCGGATTCCACCCATCATTGTCAATGCGGTATTTCAATGTGACTGATGCCAGTCCGCTCACATCATAAGCATAAGTCCACACATGAAAATCGCTGGCATAATTCACTTTTTTATAACCGGTAGTGGGACCAAATCCCACCGAACCAGGATTATACGGATAGCGTTGCGGAATAAACACCGACGGCGGGGTCTGATCAACACCGGAATTAGCATTAATAACCCGTTGCGCATATTCAATTGCAATATTGCCGGTCATAGACGGTTTCACCTCCATGTCCTCCGCCTTTCCATAATACATGAAACCCGAGTTCAATCCACCGAAATAAAAATGCCAGGCTTTTTCCGCATTTGTAGCTGATGTCCCGCCATCTGCAATCTTGTCGATGCGGAGATTTCCTCCCTCCAGATCTTCGGCCATGGTTACATAATTCTCAGTAGCTGTGATTACCGCCCAATTGCGGGCATCTTCCGTCCATCCATCCGGGTTGAAGCGATAATCAAACTTACTGTACAATGGCCACAACCAGTTGATGTATTGCGGATGCCCCCAGTCGTTTTCTGCATTCACCCAGGCACCATCTTCCACCCGCGCAATGGCATTTGCCGGCACCGGATGATCTTTCAGAAACTGCTGAATGGTGGTTGGTTTATAACCGGCATTAGCTGCACCGTGTGTAAAGCTACTCACCGCCTCATAATAGTAACTGCTTCCACCACCCCAGGCATTGTCGCCATCGTGCGCCAACAGAAGGATAGTCGGACGTTCGGCATTACTGTACGGTTCCAGTTTCGACTGTACCTCACCCACATTAGCGCCACTATAACCATCCACATAACCAAAATAATTACACATCGGCACCACATCAATTTTGTATGCCACACCCGTTTCTGGATTGACATATTGCGCTTTATGAGCCTGATAAGCATAAGGAACAGCCAACCGGCTGCCCCTGCCGTCGATCGTAGCGTCAAACCAATTATTTCCGGCAATGGGCACCTGGTCGGCACGGTTGGGAGCATCCACATTGCCATTGATATTATAAGGATGCTCATAATCAGATAATGTACGGGCTAATTTACTGTTGGGCACCACCGACCACTCAATGCCACATTCGACCAAAGTTTGAATAATCCTTTCAGAAAAAGCTGCTTCAGCCGGCCAGTAACCCTTGGAAGTCGTACCGTAGTATTTTAAATTTGTATATTGATGTGCCTGAATCTGTTTTTTGAGTGTACGTGCGCTTACCAAAGGAGACAACGCATGATCCCAGGTAAAATTCACGATGTCCAGCCGCGGAAATCCTCCGGACGTTTTCCAGCTGATGGCCTCTTTGTATGGATTCATCCATGCGGCAGAATAACCCCATTGATTTTTTACTCCCAAAGATTGAATATTTTCCATCAGTCCGGCAGAAATGCTTAACTGAGCACCGGCATCAGTCAGACTTTTAATGCTGCTAATGGCATCCCGCGGTGAACTTTGATAAGCACTCACACGATCGGCTTTCGAGAAAATCTCTTCGAGATTATTGGTAGGATGTGCCACTGTACTGCCAGAATAACGGTTACCGCCATTCATTTTCAAGCGGTGAGATTCTTCGGCAAATTGTTTTGAGTCGGGCTTATCGACACTTTTATCGGCCCAGTAAACAGGCTGATCCATGTGCCAGAGATAGGTAGTATAAACTTTCTGTGCCTGAATTAACTGAAGATTCAAGACTAAAACAAGAAACAGCACAAAACTAAAATTCAATAAAGGTCTTATCATAGCAAAAAAATTAGATGGTTAATTTTTGCAAAATAAGTCCACCACAGAAAATAAAGCCACAGAAAAACCCTAAATTCCACCTGATTTTACCTGCAAACGTTTGATGTTAAAGCGGATATCAATTCCTGTCCAGATTTCGTTGAATCTTACGGATTGCCGCTTCAATAGGCTTGTCGGGTTCAATTACGTTAAGCGGTCCCCAGAAATCAGGGTCAGAAAAACCATCTGCTGTTTCGCTGATGATGACATTCGAGCGTAATCGCTCCCTGAATTTAATTGCTTTGTTATCTGAGCCACTTTCACGGTCAGTCACAGCCATTTCGATGGCACTATAATAATTCGAATTGAAAAGCTTTTTCTTCCAGTTGATTTTCATTCCCAGTTCGATCCGGCTGTATGCATAATACCATTTACCATCCTTTTCGATATAATCCATGCGATAATCAGCCTGAATTGTCGTTACCTTCGCATTCAGCGGTTTCTTTCGAATGAACATGTCGGTTGCTTTTTCTTCATTTTGAAGGTTTAAACTGAAAATTGCTGTTTTAAGCGCCATGGTAGTTGCATCAATATAAAACTTTCCGCTGTACAGCGCCTCATCTTTTGTCGGATAATGATTGAAATTAACCACGTAAATCAACCGGTCATCCATCCATTCAATCCGGTCGAAAGTAAAATAGTACTTTCGAAACATTTCATCCGTAAACACAATGTCCGGATGTTTGACTATATCGAGATAGAGATTATTATACGGACCACCCATCAGCTTAAATACCAGAGTATCAAGTTTGGTGTAATCTGTTTGTTTTCTTGCTTTGTATAGCTTTGCCAAATCATTACGATATGAATCATACGGTTGCTTTTGTATATCTACAACAGCCTCTGAAAGAGACACATAATTTCTTCCCTTACGTATGGACTCCCTGTAAAATGCGGTCATAAACACCTCCTGAAGCGAAAAGTTGTCAGGTACTTTTTCAAACATTCTCCTGACCAGCACGTTGGCATCTTGTGTGAGCACATCTATTTGGGGAAGTTGAAAGGCAGCCTGCTCCATTTGAATAACGCCTTTCATGGTATTCAGTTCTTTCAGACTAATTTTACGGTTTTTATAACCTATATGCCTGATAAGCAAGTTTACCTCTTCCTTTATTTCCGGTATTTTGATAATAAACTCACCTTCTGCATTGGTCACGGTAGCTATATTCATCCCCGTAACCAGAACATTACAATAAGTAAGCGGTAAACTCGAGGTGCGATCTATAATTTTACCCCTGAATTCAATATAATCATGACCCGACTGAGCGTACACAGCTGATATACTTATCGCCAAAAACAATAATATATACCTTAATTTTCCTGTATTCATGATATTATTTTTTTGATTTATAAGATTATAACAAATATCGTATATTTTTGTTGATTCATGATAATGCCGAAATAATTCTTCTGTTAAATTTTGTTTTCAAATAAAAAAACAGCCATATTTATGTTCAATTAGTGTAATAAAACGTATATTTGCAGTCTCAAATTAATAAAAACGCTATATCATGTTAAACTTAATCACATTATGGGCATTGGGGACAGGAGAAATCATTCTGATTGCCCTCGTTGTATTACTTATTTTCGGAGGTAAAAAAATTCCCGAACTGATGCGCGGGCTTGGAAAAGGTGTTAGCCAATTCAAAAAAGGAGTGAAGGATGTAGATGATGAAATTAACTCCACGTTAAAAGACATGGAAGGTAAATAAGCATCGATTGTCATGTCTGAAGAACTTGATGGAGAAAAAGGCCTGTCTTTTTGGGAGCATCTGGAAGTATTGCGGTGGACGATTTTCCGTATCCTCATCGCGGTAATACTTGTAGTAGCTTTTATTTTTTCAGCCAAAGAATTTGTTTTTACAAAGATTGTTTTTGCTCCGCTGAGTTCTGATTTTTGGTTTTATCAGGCGCTTTGTTCTCTTGGAAATGCAATAAACCTGCCGGGGTTCTGTCCTGAAAGTTTTAATATTGAACTAATCAACATCAATTTAGCCGGTCAGTTTCTGGCACATATTGGTGCCTCATTCAGTATTGCGCTTATCCTCATTATTCCTTATATTTTATTTGAAATCTGGCGATTTGTACAACCAGCTTTGTACCCCAACGAAAAGTCACATGTGGGATTTGTATTTCTGTCATCGTCTGTTCTTTTCTATCTGGGAGTAGCTGCCAGTTATTTTGTTATCTTTCCGTTAACGGTTAGGTTTCTGGGTACTTATGAGGTTTCATCTTTGGTTCCTAATCAGATTGCCGTTCAGTCCTATCTCGGGACTTTATACATACTGACTTTCAGTATGGGGGTTATGTTCGAAATGCCGGTACTCGCTTATCTGCTTTCGAAATTAGGATTGGTACACAAAGACATGCTTAAAAAAGTAAGGTCCTATGCTTTTGTTATTTTGCTGATTTTGTCCGCTTTAGTTACCCCAACCACCGATCCTTTCACGATGATGGTAGTCGCGTTGCCACTATATCTGCTTTACGAACTGAGTATTTTAGTTTGTAAAAAGAAGACGGTAGACCTGGAAGAAGATGAATAATCTTATCTGATAATTTTTCTGAAAGCTGAGTAATCCTCGTTTTGCACCGACAAAATATAAACATCTGAAGATTTCAGGGATATATTCAGACTATTCCCTTTTACCTCCTGTTGGTGACATAAAATCCCGGAAACAGTATAAACACGTACTATTTCTCCCCCGGCAAGTCCTGTCAAACACACGCCATTAGCTGTGTTTGAGTATTTAATCACAGGAAGTTTCGTGGGTATTTCCCCTGTATCAAGGCTTGTGGTTACTTTTACCTGTTCCGATGAGGGAGAAACGCTGTTTCCCAATGTTGATCTGACAGTGTAATAATAGTTCGTCTGTGGCTCCAGAGAATCTACCAGCCTCTCATTTCCGGTTACCGGTTCATGCTGTAAAATATAATTAACTTCCTGATTCCCGTATATAATTGTGAAATCATCCAGAGCAAAATTGCCAGCCACTTTGTAATATGTTATTTTAAAAGCCGTTACATTAGCTTCTATTGTAAAATTGTAGGATGGGTAGTATTTTGATGTATTTGAATAAGCTACACTATCAATTTTCTCCCAGTTTTCTCCTGTGAAAGCCTGTAATACAAAGTATGACCCTGTTCCACTGGATGGAAATCGGTACATAAATGACAGGCTTTTTACTGGATGTGGGTAAGTTTTTGTTTGTACATACTCTCCAGCATTGGCAAGTTGAAGTGACGGTGTGGCTATACCTGAACTAGCGGCCGTCGTGTATCTGCCACTTGCAGTACCTAACCATCCATCAGGAAATATTACTTTGCCACTTAATCCTATATTATCAAAACCCTCAATAACTGTGACATCACCTGTTCCGGTAAGCGCAAAAACATCCAGTAAATAAGTATTCGTATAGATATCCGGTTCCCAGTTTGCAGTAAAGCCGGATGATTGAATATCTCTGGCTGCATTCACTTCCGGAGCAGCTAAACCTGTTGTTTTAAATTGAATTGTATTTACTGATCTTGTAGATTTACCCGGTTCAATTACATCAACATGATAATTATAAGTAGATTCGGGACTTAGCCCCTCAACAATAAAATACGGTTTTGCCTGCGTTGAAACAGATTGTATAAGTGGGACTTCCGGAGTTTGATACGCAATCTGATGACTTCCTAACAGGTCAAAGTAATCGACGGGATGCGTATTCCACTCAAACTCATCGTAACGGGTAACCGGATGAGTGACCGACGATTTTCTCTTTAAGGTTTTGTTCTCTCCCCATATCAAAGCCGAACCGGCATCGGAATAACCGACAACATCTATCATAATTCCATTGTGATACAAGGCGATAGCATCATTCCCATTGAAACTCATTACCGAGTCATTTACTGCATCCGCAGTTGCCTCGAGTATATTCCGGCTATCGTTCAGTGCGATTAAATATGTTTTATTATTTATCAGGCTTCCACTCATCCGGTAGGGAGTTTTGAAATCACCTGTGCCATTGCTTTGCTTCATTAGGGTATAATCAGACAAATCAAGCGCCCTACCGGTTCCATTGTATAATTCAACTGCTTTGTTATAACCCGAACCTTCCACGTAGGAAGATATCAACAGATTTCCGGCTTTGGCAGCACCCTGAAATACAGTTAGCTGATAATCTGTTGCGTGTGGGTCGGCTATCCAGCTCAATTTTGCCCCAACCGGTGTGTGTTCATCGGCTTCCAACACCATGAAATCTTTACTGGCTTTTCCACTCACCGGGACTAACCGTGGTTGTGTAAGCCCACCCCCGCTAATCATGAGGGTATCGATAAAACTTCCGGAAGATGTGGGACAAAAAATGAGTTCTATACTCGTTCCGTTAAGCGCATTTTGTTGCGATAAACTTGTTGTTTTAAGGCTAAAACCGGGATTGTTTTTTTTCAGAGAGATATTGAGTCCTGAAGTAATATTGACACCCTGAACCCAAATTGGTTTGACCAATGAATCCCCCTGAAGAATTACATCAAAACTCACTTTCTCGCCCAACCGGGGAGATGCAATAAAAGGAGCTGTTTCCACAGGAAAAGGATAAACCTTAACAGTGTCGCTGCCCCAGATATATTGAACCAAATCAGGATAGTCGATAAAAGGATTGCGATTTCCCTGAATGTTAAAAATAGCCTCCTGACGTAATGCTTCTTTAATACTTACCGGATCCTGTTCATGCCATTGTTTCAATAATTCAATTGCCCAGGGTGTCCATACCGGATAAGTGTTCTTATTCAACATCGGAGAATTCCAGTAAGGAGCCAGATCCTGATATGCAGTCACAACATAAAAATAAGATCTTGCAAAGTCACCTTTAAATTCATCGGCAGGCTCAAACACATTGCCGGAATAGCCTGGATAAGTAGCCGGACCCACTTTGCTTATCCCGTTATCAGAAGTGGGTGTGCCGGTAACCACTCCTAGCGGATTGTTGCTTTTCGACATGTTTATGGAGCCATCGGCAGGGTATAGATGAAACAAATCTTTATAAACCGGCCATTCATGTCCACCCCACCAACTTTTAGGAAACGCATGTTCTATGTGCATCCCCGAAACACTTTTAAAACCATCAAAATACCGTATAACTGGAGAATACATATCAATTACCGACCCATCCTGATTCTTATCGGTATAGAAAAATCCCTCCCAGGTATAACCGGTTCCACCCCCGTAGCGCAATACACGTAAAGGTTTGGTTAATTCATGCAAAGCTGTTTTCAGTGCAACCTTTTGTTTATTTCGGGCATTATAATAATAACCGGCAGGAATTTGCGCCGACAGAAAACCTGTGTGAATTAGGAACAAAAACCACAGGAAAAATAAACGTTTGAATCCGTTAGTATTCATTTATCATCGTTTAAATGATAAACTTTCGGATAGTCTTGATTTGGTTAGACGCTGATTATTCTCAAAATAATATTTTAATACTTTCTGATTTCTTTAACGCATTGGTTTTAACAATATAAATTCCTCTTTCAGAAAGCGGAATCAATGCAAAGTTATCAGAAGTATGTGATGTAAAGATACATTCTCCAATCATATTATACACTTCAATCCGTGATTTATTTTCCAGATTATATATAACGACTCCCCCGGAAGTCGGAACAGCATAAATACCTTTATCTTTGGTATTATCTACGTTATTAAAAACACTCGTTTTGACCTCAATTCTATTTGATATGGCAGCGCTATTCCCTAATGGAATAACATCGTAATAATACAAATTGTTTTCATTGAGATTGGATACCTGATAAGACAATATATTCCCAAGCCGGACAGGATAGCCTTCAATGGACGTTTTCACCAATGCTTCACCTTCACTGCTAATATTAACAGAATCAACATAAACACGTTGATTTTTTGAGGCTGAAAGCGTTATTGTCGATTCAATCTGGGATTGAGGCAGGTTAACACTGAAAGTTTCAAACTCTTTTCCTGTTAGCCAAGTGTCTAACGTATTTCCGTTAAGTTTGACAGTGAGATTCGCGTTTGAGTCGCTTCCATAACGCTGGGCAACAACACTCAGAACCACCTCTCCCTTTGATAAATCAAGACCTGGAATGGTAACTGCACCATCCTGACTTCCCGAAGCCAACCGGATAACTCCATCGACCTGATCAGTTGGGAAATAATATACCCCACCGGTGCTGGCCCATCCGCCGGGAAGTTTATTGGCCGAGAAGCCTTCTGCCACCAACTCAATTGTTTCATTCTCATTGCTGCTGTTTATCGTATATACATCCAGTTCATAACCTGTGGCGCCTGCAGAAATGGTCCAGTTGGCGGTAAACGCTTTATGGCTCACTTCTGTTGCATGAATTGCCATGAAGTTATCTGATGAAACTGCTTTTAATGCGATTGATTTGGTTGTTATGCCCCCTCCGGAAATAGCGAGAACGGCATTATGATTCCCCGTCGCAGACGCATTGTAAGTAACTTGTAATATAAAACCATTTTCAGCATCTTCTTTCGATATTTTATTTGCAGGTAAACTGAACTGTTCCATATTCTCCCCACTGATACTGAGTGTTAAATCTCCATTTAAATTATGACCTTTGATGCTTATTTCTGCAGTTGTAGTATGCTGATAGGCTACTGTCCCAAAATTAACCTGATAGCCTGCCGTTGGCATGCTTAAATATGGATATTCCACATCGCCTGTACTAAATGGCTGGCCAACTTTATCTCCCCAAAGATGCTCAACCAGTTCCGGATAATCAATATATGGATTTCTGTTCCGTTGAAATTCGTATATGGCATTAGCACGGTTGATTTCCTTTTCACTCACAGGATCCTGTCTGCTCCAACTTACAAGCAATTCTTTAGCCCATGGCTTTAACATAGGCCATGTTTCGCCCGATTTAATCATGGTCGGAGCACTGGTTCCTGTCCACGATAGGTTTTCATAACAGGTAAACATATACAGATAAGCCCGAGCAAAATCACCTTTGTATTCATCCAACGGTTCAAAGCACAAACCACTATATTCAGTGCCGAAAGTGTTCTTCCCTACTTTTATGGCACCATTGTTAAATGTACCTCCGTTGTTTATTCCCATCGGATAACTGCCGCGTGCCGAATTTGCCTGAATATTCGATGGATTCAAATGGTAAAGATCCTTGTAAGCGTCATTTTTACCTCCACCCCACCAGCTTTTTGCAACACTGTGTTCAATGTTCATGCCGGCAGCAGCTTGTCCGTTTCCGGGAAAATACACCTTATTGTTAGAATACATATCCCATACATATCCGTTAGGATGTAAATCGCTTTTCTCGAAACCTGCCCAGGTTGAATTGCTTCCGCTACCATAACTTAATCTGTTACCAACCTTTATGATGTTGTATAATGCTGTCTTAAGCGCTTTATCTGATTTTCCTATAGCTGACTCGTAATAAGCCGGGTCAGGTTGAGCCATCAACGTCAGACTAATCAGCAGAAAAATTGAAACTAAAAAATGTTTAACCATGTACTCCCGAAATTAAATTATAAGCAAAAATGTTATGCCGTTAAAAAAATTAAATAGCCTGCAAAAATAAGATAATATTTTACATCAGAAGACAAAATGCCTGATTTTTAGCATAAAAAACACAAAATTATGCACACGGGCTGAATGTAAGTTTATTTATTGAACAAATACACCACCTCAACTGTTTTTTAGTTGTAAATAAAGAATTTTTGCATTCATATTGATAAATTTTGACTATTTTTGCACACAAATTATCAAACTATAAATAATAAGTATATGTTAAGTTACAAAGAACTTGGATTAGTTAACACCAAAGACTTATTCAAAAAAGCAGTAGAAGGCGGATACGCTATTCCTGCATTTAATTTCAACAACCTGGAGCAATTACAGGCTATTATTTCCGCTTGTGTTGAAACAAAATCTCCGGTTATCCTGCAAGTATCCAGCGGCGCCCGTAAATATGCCAACCAGACTTTGCTGCGTTACATGGCACAGGGAGCTGTTGAATATGCTAAAGAATTAGGCTATGCTATTCCCATTGCATTGCACTTAGACCACGGTGATACTTTCGAGCTCTGCAAAGAATGTATCGATATGGGTTTCTCTTCAGTAATGATTGACGGTTCACATCACTCTTATGAAGATAACATCGCTTTGACCAAAAAAGTAGTTGAATACGCACATTCAAAAGACGTTACAGTTGAAGGTGAATTGGGTATCCTGGCCGGTGTGGAAGATGATGTGGTTGCCGAACACCATACATATACACGTCCGGAAGAAGTTATAGATTTCGTTACCCGCACCGGTGTGGATTCACTGGCTATTTCAATCGGAACTTCACACGGAGCAAACAAATTTACTCCGGCTCAGTGTACCCGTGACGAAAATGGCATTCTGATTCCGCCTCCATTGCGTTTCGATATCCTGGAAGAAATTGAGAAAAAAATCCCCGGATTCCCAATCGTATTGCACGGAGCATCTTCAGTTCCACAGGAATATGTGGCAACTATCAACAAATACGGCGGTGCATTGAAAGATTCTATCGGTATTCCTGAAGAACAATTGCGTCGTGCAGCTGCATCAGCTGTATGCAAGATCAATATCGACTCAGACGGTCGTTTGGCTATGACAGCAGCTGTACGTGAAGTATTTGCTAAAAACCCCGGTGAATTTGATCCACGTAAATACTTAGGACCTGCTCGCGAAGAACTGAAAAAACTATATATGCACAAAACTAAAAACGTGCTGGGTAGTGCAGGAAAAGCTTAATTTAGCGGAAAACTGAAAACAGAAAGCGAAAGCTTTTTCTCGCTAATTTTAATAAATGGAGATGCCGGAAGGTGTCTCCTTTTTTATTAATAACTGTCGCAAGTAAAATCAACAGAGAGTGACAACCTTATTTTCTTACAAAAAAACCTTAGTAGCCACCATCAAAATAAGCCTTATTACCTTATTTTGGTTGATAATTGTATTATTAGGTTGTTACTGGGGAAGGGGATATCATCCTAACTAATCTAAAACCAACTATTTGTATGCATACAGGGCTTCGGACAGGAACATTTCAAGTTCTTCGGGTTTTACATTCAGTGTTAATTCTCCATTGATGGCATAAGAAATTTTACCGGTTTCTTCTGAAACTATGATCGCGATAGCATCAGTTTGCTCGGTAATGCCTAAAGCTGAACGATGCCGCAATCCCAGTCGTTTGGGAATTTGCTGGTTTTTTGAAACGGGAAGAATACAGGAAGCTGCAATTATACGTTCATTATTGATAATCAATGCTCCATCGTGTAAAGGGCTGTTTTTGAAAAACAGATTTTCTATCAAACGGGAATTGATGGTAGCGTCAATAAGCTCACCTGTTTGGGCATGGATATCTAAGTTGTTTTTACGGGCAATAATGATGAGTCCTCCCATTGAACGCTTGGCCAGGCTCCTGCAGGCCAACACGATTTGCACAATATTGTAATCGGTTTTTTCAGATTCTGTTCTCCCGTTACCAAAAAATCTTTTCATGAAGTTTCCAAAGGCCCATTGTCTTTTTGCCCCAATTCTGGAAAAGAAACGCCGGATTTCATCCTGAAATAAAACAATCAAGGCAAAAGCACCAACACTCACGACCCGGTCAAGGATACCTCCAAGTAGTTCCATTTTGAACACATAAGATACGAGATACCACATGATCAAGAAACTCAGAATTCCCAGAAAGATATTCAGTGCTCCTGATTTTTTCAACAATAAAAAAAGCTGATAAAGCAAAATCGCTACCAGTACAATATCAATGATATCTTTTAATCCGATTTGAAAACCCATAGTTATTATGTTATTTGGTTAATTGTCTGTATGCATTGAATATGCGGATGGCTTCAACCGCTTCTTTCACATCATGCACACGCAGGATAGACGCTCCACCCATCAAAGCCAACATATTCAGGGCTGTTGTCCCGTTCAGGGCTTCTTCCGGGGTTATTCCCAACAATTTGTAAATCATTGATTTTCTTGATATGCCAACCAATAAGGGAGCCTCAATTTGCCTGAAGAGTGATAGTTTACTCATCATCTCATAGTTTTGCTCCAGATTTTTTGCAAATCCGAAACCGGGATCAATAACCACATCATGTACCCCTAATAACCGGAGTTGTGCGACCCTCTTCGCTAAAAACTGCAAAACTTCAGCCACTACATCTTCGTATTGGGTTTGCTCCTGCATGTGTTGCGGAGTACTGCGCGTATGCATCAACACATAGGCTACCTGTAAATCTGCGATGGTTTCAAACATGAGCTGATCGAGCGTACCTCCGCTAATGTCGTTAATCATAGCCACTCCGTACTCCTGAACAGCCATTCGGGCGACAGGAGACCGGAAAGTATCGACCGAAAGCACCGCTTCAGGGAATTTTTTACAAATAATTTCAAGCGCTTCCGAAATCCTTCGTATTTCTTCATCAACCGAAACAGGTTCCGCCTGTGGTCGTGTTGAATAGCCTCCTATATCGATAATAGTCGCTCCTTCCGATAAGAAGTTCTCAACTTGTTGAAGTAACGTGCGATCTGACTTATATCTACTCAATGCAAAAAAAGAATCGGGAGTGATGTTTACAATACCCATCACAACAGGCATACGTAAATCATACAATTTACCATTCAGTTTCAGAAATAAGTCAGAGTCTTGCATTTCAAAGGATTTTTTTATTAATCTCCGCAAATTTAAGAAAATATTATACGAAATAATACTTATTCCCGTTTATTTGAACATAAAATACAGATAAACAGGAGGAAATTTTTCGCAATTAAACAATAAAATTTCATTTCTCCTGTTTTTTTAGCGAATAACTTATAGATAAAAATGCTGAAGTAGCAAGAATTTCGTTAATTTTGCAAAGTTTGACTAAATAATATCAACTCTATGATACGCATCTCAATCAGTGCTTTCATTATTATATCATTAGCTGTTACATTTACTGCATGTAACAAAAGTATTGGCGTTTCAAGTTCCACAACGGGTTGGCCTTATGACTACAAAGCTGAAAATGCTTTCAGAGGATCAACAGGTTTTTCATCACAGGTTCCTCCGGGTATGGTTGAAATTCCAGGGGGGAGTTTTGTTGTTGATGATGCGGATGAATTTGAAACGGCTAACCGTAGAATTCGTCCGAACGAACTGAACACACGCAGGACTTTGTCTGTAAACAGTTTCTATATAGATAAACATGAAATCAGGAATATCGATTGGCGGGAATATTTAAACTGGTTAACTGCTGTGTATGCCAATGTGGCCCCGGAGATTATCGAAAGAGCAAAACCTGACATCAATGCCTGGAAAAAGGGACTGAGCGATAATGAGCCATTTCTGATGAATTATTTTACTCATCCATCGTTCAATGAATATCCGGTGGTGTGCATTACCTGGGAACAGGCAGCTGCCTATTGCGCATGGAGAAGCGATCGTGCCAACGAACTACTACTAATCAAAGCTGGTGTCATTCAGGCGCCTAATTTCAGGGCAATTGCTGAAATGACAACGCTGGAAGCCGTTGAAAATGCGATATTTACTTCAAAGAAGTTTTTTACCGGCCAGCAGGATAATTTAGCAAAAACCTATACCGGCATGTATCCCAATTTCCGTTTACCTTCAGAAGACGAATGGGAATTTGCCGCTTATGCACGTAAAAATACGGATCCGGAAAACAAAATCAGAGTCTATCCCTGGGCTGAGAAAAGTCAGGGAAAACTGTCTCAGCTTCAACGGAGTCAACAACAAGCTCATTATAATCAAAACGGAGCAAACATAAACTCAAATGTGTTCTCCCGTACAGTTCCGGTAGGATCTTTTGCCCCGAATGATTTTGGTTTGTACAATATGGCCGGCAACGTGAATGAATGGGTATTTGATCAGTATACGACACGCGGTAACCTGAACAGAATCGACAGTGTGGATGTGCTGGATACTTTCCTGCCAGATTATCACAAATCAACCGATAGCCGTGTGTATAAGGGCGGTTCGTGGAAAGATCCTGTATATTGGCTGCACCCTGCTTCCCGCAGGTATCTCGATCGTAATATGTCAGCTAATGATATTGGATTCAGATGCGCAATGAGCATAATTCCCCGGTAATTACATAAAATTTATAGCACAACAAGCTTAACCGGCTTTTTTTGATTTCTACAAAAATAGGGTTATCTTTGCCGGCATGAAGAAATTAGCTATACTAGGTTGCGGATATCTCGCTAATATTGTTGCTGACGCGGTTATCAATGGTCTACTTCCTGAATATAACGTAATCGCAACATATTCACGCTCTTTCTCAAAGGCTGAGCAGTTGGCAGCTAAATTAGGTGGAAATTGCAAAGCCTGTTCCTCCCTGAAAGAATTATTAGCATTAAAACCAGATTTCCTGGTGGAAGCAGCATCACCTGCAGCCATGAAAGCAATTGCTCTACCCGTATTGGAAAATGGGACATCTATCGTCACCATCTCTATGGGAGCTTTTGCCGATACCGCTTTTTATGAAGAAGTAAAAACTACAGCTAAAGTACACGGAACACATGTATATATCGCTTCCGGAGCAACCGGTGGTTTTGATGTGCTTCGTACAGCGACGCTGATGGGCAATGCATCAGTAAGATTCTTCAATGAAAAAGGGCATTACCGACTGCGTAATCACCCCCTTTACAAACCGGTTATGGAAACAGAAAAAGGCATCGTTTTTTCCGGAACTGCACGTGAAGCCATAGCTTGGTTTCCAACCGGACTTAATGTTGCAGTAGCTGCTTCTATTGCTTCTGTCGGCCCGGAAAACATGCAGGTTACCATGCAATCTACACCTGGATTTATTGGGGACACACAACGTGTCGAAATTAAAAATGATCAGGTATATGCGATAGTTGATGTTTATAGTGCTACTCCGGAAATTGCCGGTTGGTCAATCGTGAGCACCTTACAAAACATTGTTTCCCCGATTGTATTCTAAAATATTGGCAAGCACTTTCTCACTAAGTCGCACAAAAGCCTGACGGGTACGCCCGGTGGAAACTTGCATACAACGAACGTTTGGTTGCTCCAACAAATACTCTCCTCCTAATGCTCCTGTTGTATCACAAAAACAGAGATTATCGCCATCAAGCCATTTAAGAAATGGGGCTTCATCCCAGGCTGGCGACAAGCCTGTGTTGAACAATATCTTTTTATCACCGAGGTATTCAAACTCTTTCTCATGTAATAAAATCGTGTTTTTATTCAAACAACAACAAATAACCTCACATTGTGCCAACAAATCTGGTAACGGAAGGAAACGATACCCTTTAGTTGCAGCCTCTTTTTTTTCGGAACGTGAGAAATAAGCAATATCGGCACCAAAAAATTTCAATGCATCAGCTATCATACCTCCTGATTTTCCCAGGCCAATAATACCGGCCTTGAGTCCGGTAATCTCCCGTGCCATACCATCCCACGGTTTCTGATCGAATCCATGCAGGCAACGAACTAGTTCACTGATTACATACTCCACTACACCTTCATCACCATAATCCCGAATTCCGGTTACGGTTATTCCCCTCTGCTCAGCATAACGAATATCAACGTTGGCACTTTCAGGAGAATACAAGGAACAACACATCCCAATATATTTTACATTCGGGCATTTTTCTAATGCATACCGTGTAATACGGGAGGTATAACTTAAAAGTACCGCATCAGCATCACCTATACGGGCTGCGACTTCATCATCATTTGATGGCACATCATGGTACATAATTACATCACCGGCAAACGAATATAATTGTTTCTCTGCTGATGGGATCAAACTCACAGGCTCAATGGCAACAAGTTTCTTGAACATAAATTCTCTTTTTATTTTTAGACAAACAAAGCTACAAAAAGTCATCGGATTTTCATAATAATTCATCACACTATCGTTAGCAGACATTTATAATGTAGCTCTCCGGGAAAAGTTATTAAACATCAAACAAAACGACGCTTTGTCATTTATTGATCACATCATTTATGCCACTTGAAAATTTTTGATTATTTTTGTGGTCAATTTGTAATTCTAACGATAATTTATTCAGTAAGTTATCCACAGAAAACATGACTTACCATTAATTCGTATAAAAAAGATGACCAGAACTGTAATTTCCGCCGCCCTCAAAAGGACTGACTTTGGCGCTGATGTAAACATAAAAGGCTGGGTAAGAACCCGCCGCGGTAATAAAAACGTGAGCTTTATCGCCCTCAACGACGGCTCCACCATCAATAACATCCAGATTGTTGTCGACAATGAGAAGTTTGAGGAAGAATACCTCAAACCAATAACCACAGGCGCTTGTATCAGTGTTACCGGCAAACTGACCGAATCGCTTGGAAAAGGTCAAACAGTAGAAATTCATGCGGATAAAATCGAAATTTACGGAACTGCTGATCCGGAGTCCTACCCACTTCAGAAAAAAGGGCATACGCTTGAATTCCTGCGGGAAATTGCACACTTGCGTCCGAGAACAAATACTTTCGGAGCCATCTTTCGCATGCGTCACCACATGTCGATGGCCATCCATACTTTTTTTCACGAAAGGGGTTTCTTCTACTTCCACACACCTATTATCACGGGTTCCGACTGCGAAGGTGCCGGACAAATGTTCCAGGTAACCACCATGAACCTGTATGACCTGAAGAAAGATGAAAACGGCTCGATTGACTACGATAACGATTTCTTCGGAAAGCAAACCAGTCTGACTGTTTCGGGACAACTTGAGGGAGAATTGGCTGCCATGGCTATGGGTGCAATTTATACTTTTGGCCCGACCTTCCGCGCTGAAAACTCAAATACACCCCGCCACTTAGCCGAATTCTGGATGATTGAACCGGAAGTGGCTTTCTACGAGATTGCCGAAAACATGCAACTGGCGCAGGATTTTATTCAGTATTGTATCCGCTGGGCTCTGGAAAATTGCCAGGATGACCTGAAATTCCTGAATGAAATGTATGATAAAGAATTGATAGAAAGGTTAAACTTTGTTGTTAACAATGACTTTGTTCGTCTGACTTACACGGAGGGTATCAAGATATTGGAAGAAGCCGTTGCCAACGGTGTGAAGTTTGAATTCCCTGTTGGTTGGGGTACCGACCTGCAATCAGAACACGAACGCTATCTGGTGGAAAAACACTTCAAAAAACCAGTTATTCTGACGGACTACCCGAAAGAAATCAAGTCTTTCTATATGAAGCAAAACGATGACGGCAAGACGGTTCGCGCCATGGATGTGCTTTTCCCGAAGATAGGAGAAATCATCGGCGGTTCTCAAAGGGAGGAGGACTACACCAAGCTCAAAACCCGCGCAGCGGAAATGGATGTGCCGGAAAAAGACATTTGGTGGTACCTGGATACCCGTCGCTTTGGAACTGCACCTCACGCTGGGTTCGGACTGGGTTTCGAACGGCTTATGCTATTCGTAACCGGTATGACCAATATCCGCGACGTAATTCCGTTCCCGAGAACACCGAACAATGCAGAGTTTTAATTGTTATATCCTCTGCTATAAAACAATAAACCACAAAAGACACAAAAGAAAAACTAAGGAACCACAAAAGTGAAAATTAAAAATTATAAATTAAGAATTAATAGAGGTTTTTTTTCATCACTTTCGTTATTCACTATTATTGGTTTTGTGTTTCCTTTGTTTTTGTTTTGTGCCTTTTGTGGTTCAAAAAATTAAAATTTAAAATTCCAATATAGATATGGAAAAACACAAAACAACCGAACTGGAAAGCGTTGTAATCCGTTTCACGGGCGACTCGGGTGATGGAATGCAACTTACCGGAACATTATTTTCCAACTTGTCGGCGATTTTAGGGAACGAAATTTCTACTTTCCCTGACTTTCCTTCTGAAATCCGTGCACCCCAGGGAACGCTGGGAGGCGTTTCAGGGTTTCAGGTGCATTTAGGGTCAGGAAAAATCTACACACCTGGCGACGATGCCGATGTAATGGTTGCCATGAATCCTGCTGCATTAAAAGTGAATGCCAAAGGTCTCAAAAAACATGGTGTGCTTATTTTCGATGCGGATTCATTCGGTAAAAGAGATTTGGAGAAGGCCGAATTTAAAACCGAAAATCCTTTCGAGGAACTTGGCATGTCGGATACAATACAATTAGTCCCGGTACCGCTCACGTCTGTAACACAGGATAGTCTGAAAGATTTTGATCTGGATAATAAGACCGTTATGCGGAGTAAAAACATGTTTGCGCTCGGTCTGATTTGTTGGCTTTTCAATCGCCCCATCGATCAGGCTATGCATTTCCTGACTGATAAATTCAAAAAGAAACCGGATATTTTGCAGGCTAACCTGAAAGTATTGACTGATGGTTTTAATTATGGTAATAACATCCATCTTTCTTTAACAACCTATCTGGTTGACAAATCGGAGGAAACTCCAAAAGGTAAATACACCAGCATCAACGGAAATAAGGCTACTGCCTGGGGGCTGATAGCCGCTGCTAAAAAAGCAGGTCTTGAATTGTTTCTGGGTAGCTACCCTATTACACCGGCTTCGGACATTATGCATGAGTTGGCGCTCAGAAAAGATATGGGAGTGAAAGTGGTACAGGCAGAAGATGAAATTGCCGGTATAACCACGGCACTCGGAGCTTCATTTGCAGGCTCGCTGGCAGCTACAAATACATCAGGACCGGGATTGGCGCTGAAAACAGAAGCAATCGGACTGGCTGTGATGGCGGAGCTCCCTATTGTTGTTGTCGACGTAATGCGCGGTGGACCGTCAACCGGCTTGCCTACAAAAACGGAACAAACGGACTTGTTACAAGCTATCTACGGTAGAAACGGAGAGAGCCCTGTTGTTGTGATGGCCGCATCTACTCCGGCGAATTGCTTCCATTATGCTTATATGGCTTCAAAAATTGCTTTGGAACACATGACACCGGTAATTCTACTTACCGACGCTTTCATCGGAAATGGTTCCTCTCTTTGGAAATTACCTAAATTAGCCGATTTACAACAAATTCAGCCTAACTATGCAAAGCCCGGTATGGAAGGTCTGAAAGTTACTGCCCGCGATCCGGAAACGAAAGTGCGTTACTGGACCATCCCGGGAACACCCGGATTTGAACAAAGAAACGGTGGTCTTGAAAAAGATTATGATTCAGGAGCCATTTCAACAGATCCGGTTAATCACCAAAAAATGGTGAATACACGTCAGGCTAAAATCGATTATATTTCGAACGTAATCCCTGATGTAAAAGTAGAAGGAAATCCCGATGCCGACTTATTGGTTGTTGGCTGGGGCTCTACACACGGTCATTTGATATCAGCTGTCAACAGTATCAATAAGAACGGTAAAAAGGTGGCTTTGGCACATTTTAATTACATCAATCCGCTCCCGAAAAATACGGCAGAGGTGATTCAGAAATATAAAAAAGTGGTTGTTTGTGAATTGAATAGCGGACAGTTCGCTTCGTTTCTGCGTACAAAAGTCCCGGGAGAATATCTTCAGTACAACAAAGTTCAGGGACAGCCATTTTCTGCTTCTGAACTGGAAGACCACATCAGTTCACTTTTAAAATAATGTATCATGGAAACAATTCAGAAAAATCAGGAAATTCAATATACGGCCAAAGATTTTAAAAGCGATCAGTATGTGCGCTGGTGCCCTGCTTGTGGTGACTACGCGATTTTATCCTCACTTCAGAAGGTGATGGCTGAATTAGGCGTATCTCCTGCTAATACGGCTGTAATATCTGGCATCGGATGTTCGTCTCGCCTGCCTTATTACATCAGCGGTTATGGCTTTCATACCATCCACGGCCGTGGTGCTGCGGTGGCCACTGGTGTGAAAGTTGCAAATCCGGATCTGACGGTTTGGCAGATCACCGGCGACGGAGACTGTCTGGCTATCGGAGGAAATCATTTTATCCACAGCGTGCGCCGTAACATAGATATCAATGTGCTGATTTTCAACAACCAGATTTACGGGTTAACAAAAGGTCAGTTTTCACCGACAACACCTAAAGGATTTAAAACCAAATCATCTCCATACGGCACTGTAGAACAATCATTCCGTCCGGGAGAATTAACAATCGGAGCCAGAGGGTCTTTCTTCGGAAGGGTGTTGGATGTCGATCTCAAATCATCCCAAATGACCATGATGGCTGCCGCACAACACAAAGGCACCTCAGTGGTTGAATGTCTCGTGAACTGCATTATCTTCAATGATGGTGCCCACGGATGGCTTTCAGAAAAAACGTCGCGTGAAGACAGAATCATCGTATTGGAGCACGGTCAGAAAATGATCTTTGGAAAAGAGAGAAACAAGGGGCTTGTTCTTGATGGTTTCAACCTGAAAGTAGTTACCATCGGCGAAAACGGTATTACCGAAAATGATATTCTGACTCACGATGCAAAAACTCAGGATCCGACACTCCACCTGAAACTCATTTACATGGAAGGTCCGGATTTCCCCATTGCACTCGGTGTTATCAGGGATGTTCCTGCTGAAACCTATAATGATGCCATTATCAACCAAATCGCCAAAGAACAGGAAAAATCAAGTATCAAAACTTTCGATGACCTGATTGATTCTTTGGAGCAGTGGGAGGTGTAGGAAAGTTAATGCGTTTTATTTTGTAGCCGAGTTCCAAAAGGAGCCCGGCTATTTTTTCACGGAAATCTCCCTGTATTAATATCTCTCCGTCACGGGAAGAGCCACCTGAACTGCATCTAACCTTCAGCGTTTTTGCTAATTCTTTCAATTCATCTTCAGTTCCTTCAAATTGAGAAATAATAGTCGCTGGTTTGCCGTTACGCTTATCCAACTCGACACGCAAAGGTTCTTGTTGACGTTTTTTCACAGGTTCAGTCACAACAGGTATTTCTTCTCCTTCAGGTAAATCCTGTTTCATTGCATTTAACTTATCTCTCCAGTCCATGACGTAATTTTTTAAACAATTCCCAAATAACAATGCCTCCTGTCACACTCACATTCAACGAGTGTTTGGTTCCGTATTGCGGAATCTCGATACAGGCATCACATAAATCAATAACTTTTTGTTGTACTCCCTTCACTTCATTACCAAACACCACAGCAACCTTTTGATTTCTATCAAGCACTAAATTCTGCAGCAAGATACTTCCTTCAGCCTGTTCAATAGCCAGGACTCTATAACCATTTGCTTTAAGTTTTTCAACGGCATCACAGGTGTCCTCAAAATAAGTCCAGCTTACCGTATCTTCTGCTCCTAATGCTGTTTTATGAATTTCAGGGTGAGGAGGAGTTGAGGTGATACCACACAAGTAAATCGACTCAATTAAAAAAGCATCTCCGGTCCGGAATACCGAACCAACATTGTGCAGGCTCCTCACATGGTCCAGCACGACCACCAACGGGGTTTTTGTTTCTTGCTGAAATTCGTCCGGCGTTAACCGATTTAATTCTGTTATTTTAAGTTTTCTCATTTTTTGTTTTTGAAACACAAAAGGCACAAAAGAAAGACTGAGGAAACACAAAAGTGAAAATCAAAAATTATAAATTAAGAATTAATAGAGGTTTTTTTTCATCACTATTCGCTATTAGTTCTTTTGTGTTTCCTCAGTCTTTCTTTTGTGCCTTTTGTGGTTATTATTAATTTCCATTAATCAAGTAGCTTACAGCTCGTTCAATCAACGTATCCTCTCCCTTTGCTACATCAGCCGAATCCAAATCGACCTTGATATCCGGATCAATTCCAAACTCGATGTGCTGCATACTTCCGTCATACATAGGGCTGGCAGAAAAACGTACCATCCATCCATTCGGTAATTCATTGGAAAGCGGCATCCCTCCGCCTCCACCGGATTTATCTCCCATAATAATTGTCTGCGGAGCATCTCTCATTCTGCTTACAAATAAGTTGGTCGCACTATATGATGCCCTGTTTGCCAACACAACAACCGGCCTTGTCCATCGAATCGTTTTATGTGCAGGTGTTTTCATAGGCACAGGTTCCGAAAAATCATTATGACCAGGCCCATTTTTATGTTGTAAATACATATTTACTGTATCCCGCTCGAAAAAGTAGGATGCTAATCTTCCGGATAAATCGGCAGAACCACCTCCGTTATTCCTGACATCTATAATCAATCCGTTCTCACAGGATACAAATTGCTGAAAAATGTAACTCATATTGGCATCAGAGAATCCGCTCCCAAAACTTTCATAGTATATATAACCGACTTTACCTCCGGCTATACTTTTATATCTCAATCCATTAACACTTCTGTAGTCATTGCTCAGATAATTCTCGTTAAAAATCAGAGATTCGTTAAAATTGGTCGGGTAATCTGTAAACCAATTCCAATACCTGCTCCTGTCAAATGAAGAATACAGATTAACATGTCCGTCTTTTAACTCTGCCAGCATTTCAGCCATTGCATCGAAAAAGGTAATTTCATCAACCGTATCATTCACTAACCGGCCTTCATAAACAGTATAAACAGAATCCCAGTTTATTTTTTTAAGATCAAGATAACAATAACGGGTATCCACAATTGTCCACAAAGTTTCAAAATTGCCTCGATAGGTGTTGAGCGGGATATTCAGGTCATCGATGCAGGAACTCATTCCTATCAACAAAACAACGGGTAATAAATTCTTTGTTCTCATATACTTAATTCCTGAAGTTAATTTCCCGGACTGACATAATGTTCCGGTATTTTTACTCTTCTGCCGGAAAAGCGAAGGATATCGTAATTAATTCCGACAAAAATTGAAAACTCATTAAAGCGATAGGGCTGATCTCCTGCCTGATATTTTAACTGGTGCATACGGACGCCAAACGAGCAGGTCGACTTTTTAAAAGGAACATCAATCGATATTTCCTCTTTTAGACCCTGTTTGTTATGCAAAGATGAAAAATGGATTGCCTCACCATAGGCTCCGGAAGAATACATTTCATAATAAGTTAATCCGGGATAAGGAACAAACATATATCCGATCAGCGGAAATTCAAGATTTGCTTTTAATTTGAGTATTCTCTTTTTGGTTGCATAGTTATATCTAATACCTAACATGGCATTCAGGTTTGTTGCCAAATCGATATTAACCGGATTATTAACATTCCTTGAATTCATTTTATATGCGAAATCAACATCCATATTGCCTCCGGCATGAAAAATCAGGTTACTAATATCTCGATATTCGTATAAAACACCCCAGGCTGCGTTCCCTCCCACATAAGTTATGCCTGCGGTTGCCTGCGGATTTTTTACTGCAGCGCCTAATCCGGTTAACCGACTATAAGCAATAAATTTCGGATTAGCCGGCTTAAAATAACGGGTTTCGGTGTATTCAAATCTCAATCCTAAACCATTATAATTCAATATAGATAGATAAGGATCAACAAGTTCTACCACAGACATGCCTGCATGATGCGACACGTTGGTCAAAGCAACCGGCTCTTTCCCGGCCATCTGTGCATCGGAGGATAAGACGATACACACCAGACTAAACAGAACAATAATTTTTCTCATATTTATCAGGATAATCCGAGCCACTTGCCCAGGCCCAGCTGATTTAACAATACAAGCGAAATACAAATGGGAGTAATATATCTTACCAAAAATATAAATGCATTATAATATCTTGTTGGAAATTTTCCATGTGTACTGAGTTCTTCTCTTATACTTTTCTTGCTTAATACCCAGCCGGTAAAAACAGAAATCAGCAATCCGCCAAGTGGCATGAATATTTTAGAAGTGATGCTGTCAAATAAATCAAAGAAGCCCATATTGAATATTTTCACTTCTTTCCACACACCAATAGATAAAGAAGCAAGTACTCCCAATATCAAAATGATGATGGTTACCAAAATGGTTGCAGTCATTCTTTTCAGTTTTATTTCTTCGACAAGATAAGCAACAATAACTTCCATGAGTGAAATTACAGAAGTCAATGCTGCAACACACAGCAAAATAAAGAACAAAATTGACCAGATATAACCTCCTGGCATTTGCGCGAAAACATTAGGTAAAGTAATGAAAACCAGTTCCGGTCCAAAACCCGGATTGATACCCAAAGAAAATACTGCAGGAAATATGGCTACTGCAGCCAAAACGGCAATCAGGGTATCCATCATTGTTACTTCAACTACCGTGTGAGAGAGATGATTCTTTTTACTGATATATGAACCATAGGTTATCATACATCCCATTCCCAGGCTCAGGGAAAAAAACGCTTGCCCCATCGCACTCAACACCACTCCCGATGTAATTTTACTGAAATCCGGCTGAAAAAGGAATCTAAGACCTTCACTTCCACCAGGTAAAGTAACTGCCCGGATTCCGAGGGCAATAATAATAATCACAAGCAAAGGCATTAAAAATTTAGTGCTTTTCTCGATTCCGTCTTTCACGCCCAACATGATAATTCCAGCTGAAATTATTATAAATACAATCAACCAGATAATCGGGCGAAAGGTATCTGTACTGAAATCCACAAAAACCTGTGTCAGTGTGGCTGTATCTTTGCTGACAAACTGATTGGCAATTGCCTGATATATATACTCCATCGTCCACCCTGCAACAACAGAATAAAACCCTAAAATCAGGAAAGAAGTAATAACTCCCATTATACCAATAATCCACCACTTTCCTCCAGGGGCAAGTTTCCTGAATGAACCTACAGTATCACTTTGCCCCATCCTGCCAATAATAAATTCCGACAACATAATCGGCATACCAAGCAGTACCACGAAAAGAACATATATAATTAAAAATGCTGCACCTCCATATTGGCCAAGTTCGTAGGGGAATCGCCATATATTTCCAAGACCAACAGCAGAGCCTGCCGCCGCAGCAACAACTGCGAGTTTACTACTGAAGTTTATTCTCTGTTCTTTCGACATTTTTTAATCAATTTAACCCCCAAAGGGCATTTTAAACATCTTGCATTTAAATATCCTGATATGCCGACAAAAATAACATTTTTTATCATTGCTAACGATATGTATGCTATGATTCCCTCACATTAACGATAATTATTCATCTGTTTTTACTTTTTTTATATTGTTTCACGGAACTCACATGACTGGATAAATCATTTCCAGGCTGTCAAAATTGATTTAATTCTGTCATGTGGTTTCATGAAAATAATTATCTTTGCAGTTTGTTGATTTACATTAAGATATGAGAAAATTAGTTTTTGCTACAAATAACAAACATAAACTGGAAGAAGTAAAGGATGTTTCTCTCGGCTCAGTATCAATATTAAGCCTGAAAGAAATCAATTGCTTTGACGAAATCCCTGAAACAGCCGACACGCTGGAAGGAAATGCCTTACTGAAAGCACGCCATATTTATGATAAGTACGGATATGATTGTTTCGCTGATGATACAGGCCTGGAAGTCGAAGCCCTTGATGGCCGTCCCGGCGTATATTCAGCCCGATACGCAGGAGAAGAGCAAGATGCAGTAAAAAACATGCAAAAACTTTTGTCTGAATTAGAGGGTAAAGAAAATCGAAAAGCACAATTCAGAACGGTAGTCGCATTAATAGAAAAAGGGCAAATAAATTATTTCGAAGGAATTATAAAAGGACATATTACCACATCTCCGGCTGGAAATGCTGGTTTCGGTTACGACCCTGTTTTTATTCCGGATGGTTTTTCACAAACTTTTGCAGAACTTGGCAGCGAACTGAAAAATAAAATCAGTCACAGAGCGTTAGCTATAAATGAACTAAAAAAATATTTGAATCAATCGATATGATGAAAAGAGTATTATTTACGGCGATAGTCAGTTTGTTTGTCGTTGTTGTATCGGGCCAGACCGCTCAACCTATCGCTATGGGGAAATGGAGAACTCATCTGGCTTATAATAATGTTACCCAGATAGCACAGTCATCCAACAATATATATGCAGTAAGTGATGGGGCCTTGTTCTCTATAAATAAAGAGGATCCTGAGGATAAACAGTATTACAGTAAAATAAGCGGATTAAGTGATGCCAATATCGTCAAAATTGAATTTGACAATACAAATAACCAACTATTGATTATTTATCAAAACGGGAATATTGACATCATGCATTCATCTGGTGTAAATAATATCCCAGACTTACGCAACAAGCAGATGAGCACAAGTAAAGGTGTTAATGAAGTGTACTTCACCGGTGATTTTGCTTATTTATCCTGTGATTTTGGAATTATGT
Source organism: Paludibacter sp. (assembly GCA_029973975.1). Taxonomy (GTDB): domain Bacteria; phylum Bacteroidota; class Bacteroidia; order Bacteroidales; family Paludibacteraceae; genus Paludibacter. The sequence continues at coordinate 181 of JARKQF010000084.1, read as the reverse complement.
TAGTCAATATGGCTAAAAAAGAAATTGCAGATACATATATCATCGGACCTAATTCAACAGAAGTGAAAGTATTATCAACAACTATTTACAACAATAAAATATATGCTCTGACTGCCAATACCGTTTACACTGCCGATGCTGATAGTCGTCATTTGGTTAACTTTGAATACTGGAAAGCAAC